>JASHOX010000211.1 GCA_030038415.1 Xanthobacteraceae bacterium | reverse complement strand
GCATGGCCAGTATCGTCGATAAGCTCATCGTCTATCCCGACAATATGCGAAAGAACCTCGACCGGCTCGGCGGTCTTGTCCATTCACAACGCGTTCTGCTGGCGCTGACGCAAAAGGGCGTCGCGCGCGAGGACGCCTATCGGCTGGTGCAACGCAACGCCATGAAAGTGTGGGCCGGAGGCGGCGATTTTCTCGCTCTGCTTTTGACCGATCCGGACGTGCGCAAGCATTTGAGCGAAGCGGAGCTGAAGGCCAATTTCGATCTTGATTTTCACATGGCGCACGTCGACACGATCTTCGCCCGAGTGTTCGGCCGGGCGTGAGCCGCATTAACCATATTCCGGCATTCTACAGTAATTTCAGGGGTTTCCTCTCCTTGCCCGACTCGGCCACCTGACGTAGCTTCGCACGATCGACCGAGGAGAGGGTCATGAGCCGTTTGGTACGCAAACCGAAACCGCCGGAAGCCGCGACGGCGGCGCAAGCGTCCGACTTTGGCGGCATGTTCCAATCGCGTACGCAGCCGACAGTCCCTACTGCCGAGCCCGGTGACGATTATCTGACCCGGATGGTGAAATACATCCCGGCCGAGATCATCGGCGGGTCGATGCTGGTCAATGCCATTCTGGCGCAGGCAGTGGCTGGCGGTAACGGCGCCGCCACCATGGCCGGCCTTTCGGTCACGACCATCGCGATCGGCGCTTTGCTGGTTGGCTTGGTCTTGACCCCACTGTTCTGCTGGTACGTGCGCGAGGACGGCGACGCCTGGGTCGTCAACGCCGTTGTCTCCACGATCGCGTTTCCGTTCTGGGCCTATCTGATGGGCGCGGTCGCCTTTGCTCGATTCCATGATGGCGATCTGGCGGTCATCCTGATCTTTGCCTTTACCGCAATGAGCGGGCTTGTGGCGCCGATTGCCGAGCAACCCAAGGTGCAAGAGCAGAAGAGCGCCAATCCGAATCCAAAAGAAGGCCCACGGCTGGTGGAAAGCCTGACCGCTTGAGTTAAGGCATCGCGCTAAGGTCTTATCGGCTTTGATGGAATCAAAGCCAAACTCTTGTTTTTTGTTTCCGTATGATCTCTTCTGAGAACCGCCATCTCCTTTTCGGGATCATGCTTTAGCGGTGTGATAACTTCGCGCGATGGCGGAACGCAAAACCATCTTGATATTCGATTCCGGGCTCGGCGGCCTCACCGTCTACCGCGAGCTCGTTGCGGCGCGACCGGATGCCAATTTCCTCTATGTCGCCGACGACGCGGCATTTCCCTATGGGCGACTGGCGGAGCCGGCGCTGATCGCCCGCGTCGCCGGCTTGATGGACGAACTCATCGCGGCGCACCGGCCCGATCTGGTGGTCATCGCCTGCAACACCGCGTCCACCATCGTGCTGGCGGAGTTGCGCAGAAAATTTGCGGTGCCCTTTGTCGGCACTGTGCCGGCGATCAAACCGGCCTGCGCCGGCTCGGTGACCAAGCGTGTGTCCGTGCTCGGCACAGAGGCGACGGTGCAGCGGGAATACACCCGTGCGCTCATTCGCGATTATGCGCAGGACTGCGAAGTAACGCTGGTCGGCTCGACCAAGCTTGCCGGCTATGCCGAGGCCGAGCTCGACGGCGCGCCGGTCGGCGATGCGGAAATTGGCGCCGAGATCGCGCCCTGCTTCCGCGCCGACGGCAAGCGCACGGACACCATCGTGCTGGCCTGCACCCACTATCCGCTGCTGCTGCATCGCCTACGCCAGGTTGCGCCTTGGCCGGTGAATTTCATCGATCCCGCGCCAGCGATCGCGCGGCGTGTCGTCGATCTGCTCGGTCCGGTGACGCTTCTCGGCTCAACCGGAACGACGACTGCCCTTTTCACGTCCGGCCAACCCCGGCACGCGGTGCTGGGGCGGTTCGGCATTCACACCGATGAGCCCTCCCTGACCCGCTGACGCCTGCCTAGCGCAACGCCAGCCTCTGCACCGAATTTCAGCTTAGCTCGCCTTGTTCCGTCGGGTCGCCGCCGCTACGCTACCGGCTGGTGCCGGAACACTCATCAGGGGATAGGGATCATGAGCACCGCCGTCCTAGCAGAGCCGAAGGCCTGGTATCTCAATCGCTGGAGCCAGCTCGTCCTTGGCGTGATCGCCATGATGGCGATCTCAAGCCCGCAATATGTCTGGACCCTGTTCACCGGGCCGCTCAATCAAAAACTGGGAACGACGCTAGCAGAATTGCAGTGGACGTTCTCGCTTCTGATCATCTTGCAAACCTGGTGCTCGCCCTTACAAGCGTATCTGGTCGACCGCTTTGGGCCGCGCCTTCTGATCTCGGTCGGGGCGCTGATGTCGGGAGGCGGCTGGATCCTATCCGCATACGTCACGAACATCTGGGCACTGTATCTAACCTACGGCGTGATCTGCGGCTTCGGCACCGGCATCATCTATGTCGGCATCATCGGCTTGATGGTGCGCTGGTTCCCCGACCGGCGCGGACTTGCGACCGGGCTCGCCGCCGCCGGCTATGGGTTCGGCGCCATCTTCACCAGCTTTCCGATCGACAGCATGATTAAGAGCTCCGGCTATGCGCAAACGCTGGTCGTGTGGGGCGTCATCCAGGGCATTATCGGCCTCCTCGCCGCGCAGGGTCTGCGCCTGCCGCCGGGTGGGGCGATGGCGGCCGGCTCTGCGCCGCCGGTCGGAGCGACCGCGCAGGCACGACGGAGCTACGCGCCAAGCGAGGTGCTGCAAAATCCGATCTTCTGGCTGCTGTTCGTCATGATGAGCATGATGTCGACCAGCGGACTGATGGTCGTGTCGAATGTCGGGCCATTCGCCAACGAATATAAAGTTGCTCAGGCGCTGGTGCTTGGCATGGCGGCACTGCCGCTCTCGTTGACGCTGTCACGCTTCACCAACGGCCTGACGCGACCCTTCTTTGGCTGGGTCTCCGACCATATCGGGCGCGAGATGACGATGGCGCTGGCGTTCTCACTTGAATGCGTCGCCATCATCGTGCTCTTCGCCTTCATCGATCAGCCGGCGCTGTTCGTGGTGCTGACCGGACTGGTCTTTTTCGGTTGGGGCGAGATCTTCTCACTGTTTCCCTCGACGCTGACCGATACCTTCGGCCCGCAATACGCAGCCACCAATTACGGCTTTCTCTATATCGCCCAAGGCGTCGGCTCGATTCTCGGCGGACCAGCGGCGGCGTTCCTGAAGCAATCTACCGGAAGCTGGACGGCCGTGTTCGTCGTCGTCGCCGTGCTGGACGCCCTGACGGCGCTGCTTGCGCTTACGGCGCTGCGTCCCATGCGGCAAAGGCATTTCGCGCAAGGCTAGGCCCGACCGCGGCACTCGGTTTGACACTGCGCGGGTTTCTCCCTAAATACCACCCGTTGCGCGGGCCCAACGGGCCCGCGCAGTGTTTCGCGACCCGCGGTTTGAGCCGGCGCTTCGGCTTAAAACCTGTCGGTTCCGGTCACAGGCCGGGACAGGAGGAGGGCGCGATCCTCAGCCACGGCATGACCCCGAAAAGTGGTTTTTCCGCTTTTCGGACAAGATCATGCCCCAACGCAACAGCGAGGACGCGAATGACCAAGCGCCATGAGGCGAAGTACAAGATCGACCGGCGGATGGGCGAGAACATCTGGGGCCGGCCGAAATCACCGATCAACAAACGCGAATACGGCCCCGGCCAGCACGGCCAGCGCCGCAAGGGCAAGCTATCCGACTACGGCGTGCAACTGCGCGCCAAGCAAAAGCTCAAGGGCTATTACGCCAACATGTCGGAGCGCCATTTCCACGGCATCTATGACGAGGCGCGGCGGCTCAAAGGCGATACCGGCGCTCATATGATCGCGCTCTTGGAGCGCCGGCTCGACACGATGATCTATCGCGCGAAATTCGTGCCCACCGTTTTCGCCGCGCGGCAGTTTATCAGCCACGGCCACATCAAGGTAAACGGCAAACGGGTGACGATCGCGAGCTACCGCGTCAAGGTCGGCGACGAGATCGAGGTCAAGGAGAAGTCGAAGCAGCTCGCTTTGGTACTCGAAGCCAATGCGCTAGGCGAGCGCGACGTGCCCGACTATATCGAGGTCGACCACTCCAAACAAACAGCAAAGCTGACCCGCGTGCCGGCGCCGACCGACGTGCCCTACCCGGTGCAGATGGAACCGCACCTCGTCGTCGAATATTACTCGCGGTGATTTTCCATCATTCCGAAGCACCGTGAAACGGCGGGCCCGGACTCGGCAACCGTCGGCAGCGCGAATCCTGCCCGACTGTAGTTGTGGATTCCGGGCTCCTTGTTACCGCTCGGCCCCGGAACAACTTACGATGCCGCCGCGCCTTCCTTGACGGTGATACCCTTGTCTTTCAACAAGGACTGCAGCTCGCCGGCCTGAAACATCTCGCGCACGATATCGCAGCCACCGACGAATTCGCCTTTGACGTAAAGCTGCGGAATGGTCGGCCAGTTCGAATACGATTTGATGCCGCCGCGCAGCTCGTCGTTTTCGAGCACGTTCAATCCCGTATAGGCAACCCCCAGATAGTCGAGGATTTGCACCACTTGGCCGGAGAAGCCGCACATCGGGAACTGCGGCGTGCCCTTCATGAACAGCACGACGTCATTGGCCTTGACCTGGTTGTCGATGAATTGCTCGATAGACATGGAAATCACCCTTCGCGACATCCTCTCGCCGGCACGGGAAGTTGTTCCCGCGCCGAATCTTACCTATTGCCTCGATATATGTACCGCAAAAAGCCGGCAAAGCCCACCTGCTGCTAACTTACCGAAAATGCCAGACTCTGGAACCGCTGCGGGGACCCTTACCGCTCCGGCAGGCCGGTCTGCAGCGCCAGCGCGTGCAGCTTGCCGCCCATCTCGGCTTTCAGCGCCTCATAGACGATCTGATGCTGCTGAACGCGGGATTTGCCCCGGAACGACTCGGCAATGACGGTCGCCTTGTAATGATCGCCGTCGCCGGCAAGATCCTGGATTGTGACCTTGGCATCCGGGATGCGCGCCCGGATCAATCGCTCGATATCGCTCGCAGTCATGGCCATGGAAAAGTCAGACCCGTGCGCCCCCGACATTGCGCTAATGGACATTGCACTAATCATAGTCGAATTGTCACTGCATTCCGGCAAAAGCATGTGAATTAAGGGGGAACCATGATTTTCGCGGCAGTAGCCACAAGGGCCTCAGCTCCTATCGCGGCAATCTTGAGCGTCATCCTGCTCAAACCGGTTGCGGCGCAGCAGCCCACCCAGACGCAGCGCGACGCCATCCGCTCCTCCTGCCGCTCCGACTTCATGGCAAACTGCTCCGGGGTGCAGCCCGGCGGCAAGGACGCCTTGGAATGCCTTAGGCGCAACCTTGCGAAGCTTTCCGGCGGCTGCCAAGCCGCGGTCAGCGCTATCTCGCCGGCTCCCGCGCCTGCCGCGGCTGCAGCGCCCATCCCACCGCCGGCCCCAGCCGCCTCAGTGCCGCCAACACCCGTGGCATCCGCGCCTGAGGCTCCAGCCGCCAGCAAGCCGCCGGCCGCAAGGCCAATTCCAGCTCCGAAGATGGCTGCCAGGCCTCCAGCTGCGGCAGCTCTGGCGGCGCCTCCGCCGGTCGCAGCCGCGCTGGCCGCACCGGCGATACAGCCCCTCGTATTGCGGCCCATGCTGCCGGCCCGTCGCGTCGTGATCATGGGTATCTGCCGCGGCGATGCCGAAAGATTGTGTTCGGGTCTGCCGCCGATCGGTCCGGCCGTACTCGATTGTCTCGCGGTCAAGGCGTCGAGCTTATCACCGACGTGTTATGAGGCGCTGGCGCGGGTCAGCCGCCCGTAGCGGGCGGAAGGCGGAGGCCGGGTCACGACTGTCCGGCCATGTAAGCCGGCAGCCACGCCTCGAAGCGGTGCTTTAGATCGTCAACGCGCAGCGGCCGTTCGCCGTCAACGGCGAGCATGGCGCCGCCGGTCGCGCCGAGGTGCAACAGCGGTACGTCGGCCGCGGCGGCCTGCCGCGTGACACTGTGGGCGTCCTTCGCCGTGACGACATAACGGGCCTGATCTTCGCCGAACCAGAATGCAGGAGCCGGAATGTTCGGCGGCGCTTGCAGAACGGCGCCGATCCCCGACGCCATCGCCATTTCGGCAAGCGCGACGAGAAGGCCGCCGTCGGAAACGTCATGCACCGCCGTGACCGTGCCGTCGCGGATCAGCCCGCGGACGAAATCGCCATGGCGGCGCTCGGCAGCGAGATCGACCGGCGGCGGCGCTCCCTCCTCCCGGCCGCAAATGTCGCGGAGATAAACCGAGCGGCCGAGCCAGCCGCGCGTTTCGCCGATCAGCAGGATCGCCTCGCCCTCGCCTTTGAAAGCGAGCGTCATCGACTTGGTGAAGTCGTCGAGCAGGCCGACGCCGCCGATAGTCGGGGTCGGCAGGATCGCGCGCCCATTGGTTTCGTTGTAGAGCGAGACATTGCCGGACACGACCGGAAAATCCAGCGCACGGCAGGCTTCGCCGATGCCGCGCACACAGCCCACGAACTGGCCCATGGTCTCCGGCCGCTCCGGATTGCCGAAATTGAGATTGTCGGTGAGCGCCAGCGGCTGGGCGCCGACCGCGGTGAGGTTGCGCCAGGCTTCGGCGACCGCCTGCTTGCCGCCGACGAACGAATCCGCCTCGCAGTAACGCGGTGTGACGTCGGACGTCAGCGCCAGTGCCTTCGGCCCTTCGTTGATACGCACCACGGCGGCATCGCCGCCAGGCCGCTGCACGGTATTGCCAAGGATGATGTGGTCGTATTGCTCCCACACCCAGCGCTTCGAGCAGAGATCCGGCGAGCCGATCAGCTTCTGTAACGCATTCGCATTGCTGATCGGCGGCTTGACCGCGGCCGCGTCGATGACGGGCTGCCGTTTGTTCTCGATGAAATGGCGATGATAGATCGGCGCCTCGTCCCCTAATTCCTTGATCGGCAGGTCGGCCATCACCGCGCCGTCGTGACGAACGATGAAGCGCTTGGTCGGCGTGGTTTCGCCGACGATCGCGAAATCGAGACCCCATTTGCGGAAAATCGCCTCGGCTTCCTTCTCCTTCTCCGGCTTGAGCACCATGAGCATGCGCTCCTGGCTCTCCGACAGCATCATCTCGTAGGCGCTCATGCCGGTCTCGCGGCACGGCACATAATCGAGATCGAGCGTGACGCCGAGATCGCCCTTGGCGCCCATCTCGACCGCGGAACAGGTCAGCCCCGCTGCGCCCATGTCTTGAATGGCGATGACACAGCCCTTAGCCATGATTTCGAGGCAAGCCTCAAGCAGGAGCTTTTCCGAGAACGGATCGCCGACTTGGACGGTTGGGCGTTTCTCCTCGGCGTCAGCGCCGAACTCGGCCGAGGCCATGGTGGCGCCGTGGATGCCGTCGCGGCCGGTTTTTGAGCCGAGATAGACGATCGGCATGCCGACGCCGGAAGCCGCCGAATAAAACAGCTTGTCCTTCTCGGCGAGGCCGACCGCCATGGCGTTGACCAGGATGTTGCCGTCATAGCGGCGGTCGAAGCGCACTTCGCCGCCGACGGTCGGCACGCCAAATGAATTGCCATAGCCGCCGATGCCGGCGACGACGCCTGAAACCAGCGAACGCGTCCGCGGATTTTTCGGATCGCCGAAGGAGAGCGCGTTGAGGCAGGCGATCGGCCGCGCGCCCATGGTGAAGACGTCGCGCAAAATGCCGCCGACGCCGGTCGCGGCGCCCTGATAGGGCTCGATATAGCTCGGGTGGTTGTGGCTTTCCATCTTGAACACGACGGCGAGCCCGTCGCCGATGTCGATGACGCCGGCGTTCTCGCCCGGCCCCTGGATCACCCAGGGCGCCTTGGTCGGCAGCGTGCGCAAATGGATTTTCGAGGATTTGTACGAGCAGTGCTCATTCCACATCGCGGAAAAGATGCCGAGCTCGGTGAAGGTCGGCGTGCGGCCGATCAGCTTGACGATGCGCTCGTACTCGTCCGGCTTGAGGCCGTGCTGGGCAATGAGCTCTGGCGTGATGGCGGGTTCGTTGGAGATCATTGATGATGTCAATTCTTGACGATCCATTCGCGAAAACACTCTCGCGAAATTATTATTCTCTCGAACTGATCTTTCTTATTGAGCAATCGATATCCAATAGGGATTGGCTGTGCCTTTTTGCGGTTGTATTCGTCTTCTGCGACTATTTCATCGAAACTCGCGACAGCCGCGAGAGCGCAAATTATCGCGTCCGGTTCATCATGACTTAGCTCGGGCCGAACGCACTTGATATTGAGGCCTTTACAAAGTCGTCGCCTAGCGCCCGACGCGACCTCAGCTTTTTTTCTATCAGCCAGCTTGTAGTGCTTCACGTCTGAACAGTTCTCACCAAATCGCTGCCGTAAACAAGCCGCAGGGTACGTTTCGAATAATCGAACCCCGAGTTCCTTTTCCTTCAAATCGCATGGAATGATTGCTGCGAAACGCGCCACACATGCGCCAAGCCACGATGCGAGTGGAGGAAGACCACCAAAGGCCTCATCGACGGGTCTTTTGGTCAACTGCCAGGGCTCTGTGACTTGCTTTAGCGGCAATCCTTGCAAATCAATCGGCACGTCGACCGCAATGGGCCCGATTTCCAGGAGGTTCTTCAAAATAGCAATTTCGCTTTCTAACCGCTTTTCGAAGCGATCATCGCCGAGCCTAGTACTAAACGGCGACTCGCCGAGCAAAATCACGTTTGCCTCGTTTTTCTCCCTCTTGATCGCCGCCAGTACTGTGCCCCGAGGGTTTGAGAAGCCGGCTAGATCAAGCCCAAATCCTCTCATCATCCCTTAAGCTGCCATTGCTGGTGTACGGCATGATACGTTCAGCGGCGGTCACGGTTGGCTTCGAAGTAGGCGCGCAGCACGGCATTCATGCGGGTCAGGTGACCCCGGCCCTGACGTCTGAACCAATCGAGCACATCGCTGTCGATGCGCAAGTGGACCGACGATTTCTTTGGGGCTAATGGCGGAATCACCCTGGCGTGATCCCAAAAGCTCCGGTCCAGTTCGATCTCGTCCGCGTCCGGGCGCGTGGGAGCAAGCGCCCCGCGGCGCGCCATTTCGTCGATCTCATCGAGAGTAGCGCTCCTGATATCGCCGGCGTGCTCGTCGTCCCATACGCCAGGCAGTGACGAGATGGAGTACGTCTTCGCCCGTCTGCGGGTCTTGGCGCGGCGTGAAGACGACGGTGAAGTACTCGCCTTCCGTGACCCCGAGCGCGATATAGCGCGTTTCGCCGTAGTCATGGCGCACATCCTCCGTAACGATCGTTGGGCCGCGAAAAATGCGAGCCGCGCGGAGCAGATCGAATCCGCGTTCCGCGAGAATTCGTCGACGTTTCGCTTCACTCCAGGTGAATCGTTGCGTCATGTACACCTTTGTGTACACGAATTCAAGGGATCACGCCGCCAGCTTGAAGTGATCCACAAGCCCCGCGAACAGGCCGCGGCCGTCGGTGCGGCCCATCGCGGCTTCGACGTGGTTTTCCGGATGCGGCATCATGCCGAGCACATTGCCGCGCTCGTTGATGATGCCGGCGATGGCATTCATGGCGCCGTTGTGGT
>JASHOX010000210.1 GCA_030038415.1 Xanthobacteraceae bacterium | reverse complement strand
ATCCGCACCGGCAATGTCGCGGCCGTCATGGTGACCGCCGACCTGCCGCCCTTCGCCACGCAGGGCACGCGCATCGACGTCACCGCCTCGGCGATGGGCGACGCCAAGAGCCTCCAAGGCGGCACGCTTCTGGTCACGCCGCTTCTCGGCGCCGACGGCAATGTCTACGCGGTCGCCCAGGGCTCGCTGTCGATCGGCGGATTCCAGGCCCAGGGCCAGGCCGCCAGCATCACTCGCGGCGTACCGACGGTCGGCCGGCTCCCCAACGGCGCCATCATCGAGCGCGAGGTCGAGTTCGCACTCAACAGCGTCGGGCAATTGCGCCTTGCTTTGCGCAACGCCGACTTCACCACGGCAAAACGCATCGCCGAGGCGGTCAACGATTATATCGGCGCGCCGATTGCCGAGCCGCTCGATCCTTCGACCGTGCAGCTGACGCTGCCGAAGAAATTTCCGCAAAACATCGTGCAGCTATTGACCGAGATCGAGCAGCTGCAGGTCGAACCGGACGAAGAAGCCAAGATCGTCATCGACGAGCGTTCCGGCGTCATCGTCATCGGCCGCGACGTGCGAGTGTCGACGGTGGCTGTCGCGCAGGGCAATCTGACGGTGACCATCTCGGAAGCGCCGCAAGTGAGTCAACCGGCGCCACTGTCGCGCGGCCGCACGGTGGTCGTGCCGCGCACTCAGGTCGGCGTTCAGGAAGAAGGCAAGGGGCTGGCGGTGGTCCACGAAGGCGTGTCGCTGCAGCAGATCGTCGACGGGCTCAATGCGCTCGGCATCGGCCCGCGCGATCTCATCACCATCCTGCAGGCGATCAAGGCCGCCGGCGCCATTCAGGCCGATATCGAGGTGATGTAATGACGAACACAAGCCCTGTCGATCTCGGCGCTTCGTTGTCCTCGATCGGGGATGCCAAGAGCGCCCAGGCCCAAACCGCGCTGAGGCTCAAAGGCAAGGCCAAGGAGGCGGCGCAGAATTTTGAGGCGAATTTCCTCAGCAGCATGTTCCAGGACATGTTCACCGGCATCGACGGCGATGGCCCGTTCGGCGGCAGCGGCTCCTTGAAGATCTGGCGCTCGTTCATGACCGATCAGATCGCCAAATCATTCGCCAAGGCGGGCGGCATCGGCATAGCGCCGATGGTCTACGACACCTTGCTAAAGGAACAGGGCTTGACGCCATGAGCACCATCACGACGGCGGCGGAAGCCGAACGAGCCATCAACGAGTTCACGCTGTTGATGGAAAAACTCGCGGGCCTGCTCGAACAGGAGACGCATTTGGTACGTGCCGGTCGCATCCGTAACGCGGCCGCGATTGAACCGAGCAAGGCGGAGCTTACCGGCCGGCTGTTCGCCGCCAGCGAGCGCTTGAAATCAAGCGCAAAATTCTTGCGACAGTCGGTCCCCGACCGTTGCGCGGCGCTGTTGCGGCTGCAGGACACGTTCCGCGGCATTTTGCAGAAGAACATGATCGTGCTGGCAACCGCGCATGCGGTGTCGGAAGGAATCGTGCGCCGGCTGTCCGGCGATCTCGCCCGCAAGGCCTCCCCGCAGGTCTACGGCGCAAGCGGACGCGCGACGTCGCCCAATCCGAAGAACGGTCGGCCGCTCGCCATCAGCCGGACTCTGTAAGCCGTCCTCTGCCGCCCGGTGCAGCAAACGCCATGCTGAAGAAATCGAAACTTCGCGGCGGCGCGGCTCCGAGAAAACTCGGGCATGGGTCACCAAGCGGTTCGCCGGCGCTGGCGGCGTCGCTTGCCGAGGGGTTGAAGCATCACCAGGCCGGCCGCCTCGCCGAGGCGGAAAAGATCTACGTTCAGATTCTCACGGTCCAGCCCGACCATTTCGACAGCCGCCAATTGCTGGGCGCCATTTTCTTGCAGCGGGGCAACCACACAGAGGCGCTGCGGCATATCGAGCTGGCGCTCAAAAGAAGTCCCGACAATGTTTTTGTCCTGAATAATCACGGCATCGCGCTTGAGCGATTGAAGTGGTTCCAGGAGGCACTTGCGAGCCTCGATCGCGCGATCGTGTTGCGGCCCGAGTATGCCGAAGCACATTCCAACAGGGGTAATGTGCTCAAGGCGCTGCTGCGCTTCGACGAAGCGCTGGCGAGCTACGACCGCGCGATTGCGCTGCGGCCGGATTTTGCCGAGGCATATTCCAACCGCGGCGATGTGCTTTGCGAGCTGAAGCGTTTCCAAGAGGCGCTGGCGAGCTGCGAGCGCGCGCTGGCGCAGCGGCCAGACTTCGCCGAGGCGCATTGCCATCGCGGTAACGCGTTGCGCAAACTGAAATGGCTGCACAAAGCGCTTGCGAGTTACGATCGCGCGCTGTCCCTCAAGCCGACTTACGCTGAAGCCCTCTCCAACCGCGGCACCGTCCTGCACGATCTGCATCGCTTCGTCGAGGCGCTGGCGGATTACGATCGCGCCCTGGCGCTGCGGCCGGATTTTGCCGAGGCCTTTTCAAATCGGGGCAACGCCCTGCAGGAACTCAAGCGCTTCGAAGAAGCGCTCGAGGATTATAAGCGCGCAAACCTGCTGAAGCAGAATTTTGCCGAAGCCTATTCCAACTGCGGCAACGCGCTGAGGGAACTGGATCGCTTCGACGAGGCGCTGGCGAGCTTCGATCGCGCGATCGCAATACAGCCTGAATTAGCCGAGGCACATTTCAACGCAGCCATCTGCCTGCTGCTCACGGGCGATCTCGATCGCGGTTGGAAGCAATACGAATGGAGATGGAACACCGAGCAGATGCATTCCACGAAACGCAATTTCCCACAGCCGCAATGGACTGGGTCAAGTGAAATCGCCGCGAAAACCATCCTCCTCCATGCCGAGCAGGGCCTCGGCGACACCTTGCAATTTTGCCGCTACGCGCCGCGCGTGGCCGCCCGCGGCGCACGCGTCATCCTTGAAGTGCAGAAGCCGCTTGTGGCGCTGATGCGCGCGCTCTCCGGCGACATCGAGATCATCGCCAAGGGCGATCCCCTGCCCGGCTTCGATCTGCACTGCCCGCTCTTAAGCCTGCCGCTCGCCTTCAACACCGACCTCGAAACGATTCCCGGCGAAACACCATATCTGTCGGCGGATGCGGCCAAGCGCGACGGGTGGCGCGATCGGCTCGGCCCCCACGACAAACCTCGAGTCGGACTGGTCTGGGCTGGCGACCCGCGCAAGCAGCTGCCCAACGCCCATCTGATTGACCGGCAGCGCAGCGTCGCCTTCGACATGCTCGCGCCGTTGTTCGACGTAGCCGAATGCACATTCGTGAATCTGCAGAAGGGCGAGGACGCGGTCACGCAGTTGCGCAATAGCCCGCTGCGTCACCGCGTCATCGACTGGAGCGACGACTTCCACGATTTCTCGGACACCGCGGCGCTGGTCGACATCCTTGATCTGGTGATCGCGGTGGATACGTCGGTTGCCCATCTTGCCGGCGCGCTCGGCAAGCCATTGTGGCTGCTCAATCGCTACAATACTTGCTGGCGCTGGCTGCTCGATCGCGAAAACAGCCCCTGGTATCCGACAGCGCGAATATTCCGGCAAAACGAGACGAGAAACTGGGATTCGGTGATCGTGCAGGTTCGCGATGCCTTGCGCGACCACGTTCGCGGTTGGTGACGCCGCGCCTTGCCGAAAGCGGCTTCGCTTGCACGCCGGCTCGCGCCATATCAGTTTTGCCGGGCTCTCCGCTGCGAGACTTCAGTCAGCTCTCGGCGCACGCGTTCGATCACGCCCTCCCAATCGCCGGTCGCGGTCTGTCGAAACAGGCGCATGGTCGGGTACCAGGGGCTGTTTTCGCGATCGAGCAGCCAGCGCCAATCCGGCGAGAACGGCACCAGAAGCGCCGTCACCCTGCCCATTGCGCCTGCGAGATGAGCAACCGACGTGTCGACCGCGACCACAAGGTCGAGCATCGCCACGACGGCAGCGGTGTCCGAGAAATCTTCGAACTGCTCGCCAAGCCGCAAAATCCCGTGCTGCTCCAGCAACGCCGCATGCGCCGGGTTCACTTCTTTTTGCAGGCTGACGAAATCGATTCCGGCGACCTCAAATAGCGCGGCAAAGCGTTCGAGCGGGATCGAACGATGGCGGTCGTTGCCAAAGCCGGGATTGCCGGCCCAGCAAATCCCGACACGCACCCTGCCATTGTCCGGCAAGCGCGGTTGCCAGGCCGCGATGCGGTCCGCATAAGGCCGCAGATAGGGAATGTTCGCCGGCACCGTTTCAACCTCGGTACCGAATATCAGCGGCAAGCTCATCAGCGGACAAAACACATCGAACTCGGGCATCGGATCGCCGTTCGCCACCACCAGCGAAATGGCGGGCACGGTGGCCATCAGCGCCTTGAGCGGCCGCGGCACCGCGAGGATGACCTCGGCTCCACGCGCCGCGACCAAGGGCGCATAGCGAACGAACTGGATGACGTCGCCCATGCCCTGCTCGGCGTTCAGCACGATCCTCTTTCCGGTGATATCCTCGCCGCGCCACATCGGCTGCGGATAGTTGGGGCGATGTCCGGCGAAATGCTTCGTCTCCCAGCGGTGCTCGTATTGCTTCCAGCCTTCGCGATAATCGCCCAGGCACAACCGTGTGATCGCCGCGTTGAAATTGGCTTCCGCGTTCACGGGTTCGCGTGTCAGCGCTTCCGTGTAGGATTCCAGAGCCTCCTGCAAACGCGATAGTTTGAGCATCGCGTTACCGCGATTGATGTGAGCGCCGACGATATGCGGCTCGTTGCGGACGGCCTCGTCGTGGCTGGCAACCGCCTCCTCGAACCGATCCAGCAAAGTCAACGCCACCCCGCGATCGGTGAGCGCGATCGGGTTGCTGGGATCGATCGCCAAAGCTTTCTCATAGGTCGTCAACGCCTCGTCGAAGCGCTTGTTCTTTATGTATGCGTTGCCGCGGTAGATCAGGGCGGCGATGTTGCCGGGCTCGCGGGCGATCACCGCATCGAAGCAGGCCAGCGCCTCGTCAGCGCGATCGAGATTGAGCAGCGCAATGCCGCGATTCATCTCGATGTCGGGCCGCGGCTCCGCCGCACCCAATGCCGCATCGTAGCTCGCCAGGGCCTCGGCGTGACGACCGAGCTTGCCGAGCACGACCCCGCGGGTATTGAGAACGTCCTGCTGCCCCGGCTTCTGCGCCAAGCTTCTGTCGCAGGCGGCGAGTGCTTCTTCAAAGCGGTCGATCCGCAAAAGCACATTGGCCTGGTTGTGAAGGGTTTCCAGATGATCTGAATCGACCAGAAGCGCGGCTTCGAATTTCTCCAGCGCCTCATCCGGTTTTTTCAGGCCGAGCAATGCCAGCCCGAGGTTATTCAGCGCATCGATGCGCCGCGGCTCGAGAGCAAGCGCCGCGTGGTAGCTGGCGCAGGCCTCCTCATATCGCGTGAGCCCGAGCAGTGCGTTGCCCTTGTTGTAGAGCGCATCGGCATAGCCGGGACGCAGCGCAAATGCGCTTTCGCAACTTTGCAGAGCCTCCTCGAAACGTCCAAGTTCGGTAAGCGCGACGGCGCGATTGTTGAGCGCCTCGGCGTCGCCCGGCACGAGCGCCAGCACCGCGTCATAGGCGACGAGCGCTTCCGGGTACCGCTTCAGCACGATCAACGCATTGCCGCGCCGGGCGTGTGCCGACGCGTGCCCCCGGTGCGACGCCAGCACCGCATCGTATTCGCCGAGCGCCTCTTGGTGACTGGACAGTGC
Organism: Xanthobacteraceae bacterium; assembly: GCA_030038415.1. Classification (GTDB taxonomy): domain Bacteria; phylum Pseudomonadota; class Alphaproteobacteria; order Rhizobiales; family Xanthobacteraceae; genus BOG-931. The sequence continues at coordinate 2,900 of JASHOX010000210.1, read as the reverse complement.
GGCCAAGGCATCGCCGCGATTGAGCCGCGCCGAGATGTGCTCAGGAGCGAGCGTCAGCGCGGTGTCGTAGCTTGCCAGCGCCTCGGCGTGGCGGCCAAGGCTGGCTAGGGTCCGACCGCGATTAAAGTGCACGGAAGCGCCTGCGGCGTGGTTCGCCAGGGCATCGTCAAATGCGGCGAGCGCGTCCTGGTGGCGCTTGAGCGCATCGAGGATCACTCCATAATTGGTCAGAGCATCGGCCGCTCCAGGCTGCGCCCGCAGCGCGGCGGCGACCAGGCGTAGACCTTCAACCGAACGGCCTTGCTGGTGCTTGAGCACGCCGCCGAGGTGCAAGGCGTCGAAATTGTCCGGGTCGCTCGCCAGCACCGTGTCGTAGATCTGCTCCGCGTCCTGAAGATGGCCTGCCTGGTGCAGAGTCAAGGCGTACTGCACGAGAGGAGTACTGTGCAGGTGCGGCGCAGTTGCATGCTGGGTCATGCGATCATTCACTGTAAGCGAGAGCCGCGATCGCAAAGCCCTTTTCCGCCGCAGCAAGCGATGAGGTCGCGCATCCGTCGCGATCGGATGTTCGCCAAGCCCAGCGTCGGACAAGATAGTTAATCAAGGGTAAGTCCGCACCGGAGATAGACTCAAAATTAACCCCGCCCCGGCATAACAGGCATGGGGGTCGAGTTCTTCCAAGCGAGCAGGTAATGGGCATTGGAAGCATCGGCAGCAGCACGTCGTTCTGGCAGCAGGACCAGAGCTACTGGCAGAATGCGCAGTCGAACAGCAACACGATTGCGGCGACCGACTCAATCATCAACGCCATAAGCTCGGCCGAGACCAGCCAAGCCAAGGGCCTCGCCAGCATCGCCAATCAGACCGCGCTGAACCGCACCAATTCCCAGCTCACTGCCGACATTGAGAACCTGCTGAACGGCACGACCGGTTCATCGTCGAGCGGCTCCAGCACCTCCTCGCCGTCTAGTTCCGGTAAGTCGGCCGCTCCCGCCACCGCAACCGGAACGGCGTCGCTTTCGACAAGCACTCCGCTGTCACTACTGGGAGTTCTCGCCGGAGGCACGATCACCGTAGGCGCCGGCCCCAACACGACCTCGTACACCTCGACCGGAACCGACACAGTCGGCGATCTGATGAACGCGATCAACGCCAATGATTACGGCAATGCGGCGGTGACCGCATCTTTGAACACCCATGGAAATTTGGTGATCACCGCTAAGAACGACGCCACGTCCATCTTTATCGGCGGCCTCTACGCTTCCAACGTAGGCTTCGGCGTCGGCAATCAAACCTTCACGCCGACCGCGGGCCGCAGTTCAAGCTCGTCGTCGACGTCGAATTCCTCGACTGCCAGCAGCACTACGAGCACCTCATCGAGCACCGCCAAGACCAGCAAAAGCTACACGACGGTGGCCTCGGAGATGTCCAGCAGCGCAGCTTCGCTCTTGTCCGATTCCGGCGTCGGCGGCAGTCTGGTCGACATGCTGGCGTGATCCGGGCGGCCGCAGAGGCGCCCTCCCGCCCTACCTCGCCTGTTTAAATCGCGACGCCAGATCGCCACAGAACGTCATCGGTCCGATGTGATGGAGCCGGCTGTTGAGGTCGGCCCAGATCTCGCCGCCCATGTCCGTCCATCGTTTGCAGAACGCGAAATCCTCGCTGAGATACGTGCCATCCTCGGCAATCGCGCATTCGAACAGGGCGAACCTGTTGGCGCTTTCGGTCGCGGCGTCGATCGAGTGATCGCGCTTGTAGCGAAGCTGCGGATAGTGCGCACACATGCGCTCGAGCGCCGCCCGCCGGATCATCAGGAATCCCGTGCCGGCGTAACGGACCTTGATAAAGCCCGAATTGGCGATAACGGCGTTCGGATCCTCGACCTCGAACGCATAGTTGAGCGACGCAGCCGGGTTGGGTTCGGCGCCCGACAGCGTGGTTCTCATGCGCTGCCAGTCGATGCGCTTGATCGGATAGACGGCCGCGCATACTTCGGCGCCGCATTCTATCAGCCGCAACACCTGCTCAGGTTCGAAGCCGATATCGGCATCTATGAACAGCAGGTGTGTCGCGCTCGGATCATCGAGAAACTGCGACAACAGGCTTGCCCTCGCCCGCGTGATCAGCGCATCGCCGTCCTTCATCAGCACCTTGAGGGTGCAATCGCGGTAGCCGCGCAGGCGCGTCTGCAGCTTGAGCAACGAAAGCGCGTAGACGGCGGAAATCTGCCCGCCGAAACAGGGCGTGGCGACCACAAGGCTCGTCGGGCCGCTGCTGACAGGCTGGGGCGCGACGGCAATGTTGCTCGCGGCCGGCGCCTCGGTGGTTGGATTGCGCATCAGGTAAACGACCGGCAGTGAAAGGAGACGCGGAAAGGCTCCAAACATGGTTAATGATCAGCAAACAGAGACCGGTTAATGGCCGCTTAACGCGGCGCCTTCCGTTTGCATAAAACACGCAAAAACAGTTGTGGCGTCGAAGTGCCGCGCGCGACCATATTAATCTGGGTTAAAGCCGGGCGCGGGATGGTATCTGCGCCGGTAGGGTCGCATTAAGCCCTTTGATAGGTCCTTTTACGCGTCTTTAAGCGAAATAGGGCACGGTCTCGGGCAGCCGATCACGCAGATCGGAACACGCACTCGCCGGTACGGCACATACAGCAAGTGCAAAGCCAGTACGGCCTGTAACCAGAAGGTACACGAGTATGTCTGATATCACCTTGTCCTCGGGTATTCGGCAGAACCTGCTGTCGCTGCAGCAAACGTCTGCCGATTTGACCACCACCCAGGAAGCGCTGGCAACCGGCAAATCGGTCAATTCCGCCGCCGACAACCCGAGCGCCTATTTCACGTCGCAAAACCTGACCAACGCGGCCAACTCCTTGAGCAGCCTGCTCGATC
>JASHOX010000209.1 GCA_030038415.1 Xanthobacteraceae bacterium | reverse complement strand
GGCGCCAGCGCCCGCGCCGCGGGCCACACGCCCGCCGGCAACGACCCCGACAGCGCGTCGACGATGCGGCCGAACAGCACCGGCTCGACAAATTGCGCCGCGGCGAGCGCGGTATTGGCGAGCGCCAGCGTCAGCGCCAGCCGCGCGACCGGGCGCAACAGGCCGAGAACGCGAAGGTAGATGCGGACGAAATTCATGGCGCCGGTTCTAGCGGGCAATGGTGAAAGGACAACCGGCCATCGATCATCGAGGCTTGACAGTAGGCGGTCACGCGCTGTATTGAACCATCAAGTTAATTAACTGGATGGTTCAATTGAACCTCGACGCCGCCTTTTCCGCCCTGTCCGACCCCACCCGCCGCGCCATCTTGGCGCGACTGGCCCTTGGCGAAACCAATGTCACCGAGCTCGCCAAGCCGTTCGCCATGAGCCTTCCCGCGGTGTCGAAGCACCTCAAAGCGCTGGAACGTGCCGGCTTGATCACGCGGGGGCGCGAAGCGCAGTGGCGGCCGTGCCGCATCGCGCCGCGCGCGCTCAAAGACATCGACGATTGGCTGCAGCACTACCGGCGTTTTTACGACAGAGCTTCGATCGCCTCGACGACTACCTGAAGACGCCGCAGGCCAAGAGGCCCGCCGCGGTCGTGCGCTAAGCGGCACCCTCTTTGGCGCGGAACTGCGCCAGCCGGAAGAACGCTTGACGTTCCAGATCCTGTAATCGGCTGGCGGCGCGGACCCGCATGAGGTCCTTGCGCGCCACCAATCCGACGATACGCCGTGTTGCCGGGTCGATAACCGGCACGCGGCCGACGTCGTTCGCCACCATCCGGTTGACGAGATCGGCGACGACCTCGCCGGGAAAACCGACGACCGCCGAAGCGTCGGAAACCAGATCGTCGAGGGTGCGGTGTTCGGGAGCGCCTTCCGCCATCCAGCGCAGGATGTCGGCCCGGTCCGCCATGCCGATCAGCCGGTATTGCGCGTCGACGACCGGGTAGGAACGGTGCCGCCGCGTTTCGCCGGTGAAAAAAGCTATGACGTCGTCGATCGGCATGGAGGCGGGCAATGTCTCCACCGCAGTCACCATGACGTCGGCGACACGGGCCAATTGCAGCGGATCGATCGAATATTCGCGCGTGACGTGCTGGCCGCGGCGGGAAATTTTTTCGGTCAGGATGGAACGCTTAAGAAGGAGAACCGTGACCGCATACGCCGCCGTTGTCGCCACCAAAAGCGGCACGAGCAGATGAACATTGCCGGTGAGTTCGATGGCGAACAAGGTCCCCGTCAGCGGCGCGCGCATCGTCCCGCCCATCATCGCGCCCATGCCGATGATCGCCCACAATCCCATTCCGCCGGGAAGCCATGCACCCTCGATCGAGCCGAGCGCGCCGCCGAGTATGAGCAACGGCGCCAGCACGCCGCCCGACGTTCCGGACGCAAGTGCGATGATCCAAATCGCCGCCTTGACGCCGAGCAAAACGCTCACCCCGGGCAAGCTCATGTGGCCGCCGATTAGATCACCGATGACGTCGTAACCGACGCCGAGCGCCCGCGGCTCGATCAGTCCGCCGCAGCCGACAAACAAGCCGCCGATGACCGGCCACCACATCCAATGGATCGGCAGCCGTTCGAACAGATCTTCCGCGGCATAAAGCAGGCACGTACACAAGCTCGACTGCAAGCCGCCGACGATGCCGATAAGCGCGCAGGCCCAGAGTACCCACCAAGGCAATTGTGGCGTCAGCGCAAAAGGAAACATGGGGCCCGCGGCGAATAACAGCGGCCGTATTCCGATCGCCACCGCGCAGCTTGCCACCACCGGAACGAAGCTCCTGGGTTTCCACTCGAACAACAACAGCTCGACCGCTAGCGCGACAGCCGCCAGCGGCGTTCCGAAAATCGCGGTCATGCCGGCGGCGGCGCCGGCGACCAGAAGCGTTTTGCGCTCCGCGGCGCTCAAGTGAAAGCATTGCGCGAACAGCGAGCCGAACGCACCGCCCGTCATGATGATCGGGCCTTCGGCGCCGAACGGGCCGCCGGTGCCGATGGAGATCGCCGACGACAGCGGCTTGAGAACGGCGACCTTGGGGTCCATGCGGCTGCCGCCGATCAGGATCGCTTCGATCGCCTCCGGAATTCCGTGGCCGCGGATTTTTTCCGAGCCAAAGCGCGCCATCAGCCCGACGATCAGGCCGCCCAGCGCCGGCGTCAGCACGGTCCACAGGCCCAATTTAGCGGTCGCGGGCGACGTCGCAGCGAACGAAAAATCTCCGAACCAGACGAGGTTCGTAGCGAGCGCGATCAGTTTGACCAGGATCCATGCGGCGCCGGTGCCGCCAGCGCCGACGATGACGGCCATTCCGGCGAGGAGGAGAAGGCGCCAATCCGCACTGAAATCGCCAAGCCTGGATTCACGGGAATGATCAATTCGATGCGAGCCTGACGTTTCAATAACCGACATTGCGTCCTTCCGGTTGAGCCGATGCAAGCCGAATCGATGCGACTTGTGCGATGCTGGTGACGTAGAGGGAGGTCGTGCAGGCGACTTATATCGTGTCACGATATAATTCAAGGTTAAGCCAAACGGTGGAATCATGAAAAAATCGCGCGCAATTCGCGAGACGGATTATCGGCGTCTCGCCGCGTTCCGCCACGCGCTGCGGCGGTTCCTCGCCTTCAGCGAAGCCGCGGCGCGCCGCGCCGGCATCACGCCGCAGCAGCACCAGGCGCTGCTGGCGATTAAGGGCGCTCCCGATCCCACCGCCGTCACCGTCGGCGACTTGGCGAAGCTGCTTTTGTTGCAGCCACACAGCGCTGCCGAACTAGTCGACCGTATGGTCAGAAGCCGGCTCTTGATGAAGACCGAAGGCGGCGATGACCGCCGCCGTGTCGTGCTGTCGCTGACGCCTTCGGCAGAACGGACGTTATGCGCGCTGTCGGCGGCCCACATCCGCGAACTGCGCCAATCGGCTCCGGTACTCGATGGTTTGATCGAAATGCTCAAACCGGATCGTCCGCGGCGATAAACGTCGGGCCAGCGATGGCACACCTCGCCGCTGCAGACACGAGGCGTTATGATTAAGACATTGCTGGGCCGTGAGCGCGCCATAAAAGGTGACCATGACCGGTGAACAGGCGACCCTGCCGCAGTTTCAAGCTCCCTTCGCTCCGCCGGACGAGGCGCTGGCGGCAAGCCTGCTCGCCGACGCCGCGCGCGATTCCGCCGCGGAAAACCGCATTGACGCCCGCGCGCAACGGCTGATCGAAGCCATTCGCGGCAGGGCGCACGGCCTCGGCGGCGTCGACGATTTTCTGCATGCCTTTTCGCTGTCGACCAAGGAGGGGCTCGCGCTCATGGTGCTGGCCGAAGCGCTGCTGCGCGTGCCCGATGCCGCGACCGCAGACCGGCTGATCGAGGACAAGCTTGCCGCCGGCCGCTGGCTCGACGGCGACGTCAAATCGACCGCGCTCCTCGTTTCGGCCTCGGCCTGGACGCTCGGCGTCGCTGCCCGCGTCATTCACCCCGGCGAAACTCCGGAAACCATTCTCGATACCGTCGTCCGCCGCCTTGGCCTGCCGGCCATGCGCGCAGCGACGCGGCAGGCGATGCGGCTCCTCGGCTCGCATTTCGTCATCGGACAGAATATCGACGCGGCGCTCGCCCGCGCCCGCGGTCATGCCGACTTCCGCTATTCATTCGATATGCTTGGCGAGGGCGCGCGCACCGGCGC
>JASHOX010000208.1 GCA_030038415.1 Xanthobacteraceae bacterium | reverse complement strand
GGTTGGCTGCCGCCGCTGTTGCTGCCGCCGTTCACCTGGGTGCCGGGCATAATCTGGTTCGTGCTCAAAGCATTTTTCGTGTTCTTCATGTTCGCGATGGTGAAGGCCTTCGTGCCGCGCTATCGCTACGATCAGTTGATGCGGCTCGGTTGGAAGGTGTTCCTGCCGATTTCGCTGGCCATGGTCGCGATCGTCGCCGGCGTGCTGCAATTGACCGGCTGGGCGCCGCAATGAAGGGAGGACGGCATGGAGTTTTCGCTGCCGGCCTGGCTCGGCGGTTTGGTCGGGACGATCGTTGCGGTCGCCGCTTATGTACCGGCCATCCGTATCGTGGAGCGACGGCTGCGCGTGCGGAGCGGCCCGCAGACGATCGAACAGCGTGCCGTTTTCGAGGACAGGCTCTCGATCATGCGCCGGGTGATTTTAGGCATCGACATCGCCATCCTGGCCGCGCTTGGCTATTGGATCGGCAACGCCATCGGCGGCAAATGGGCGGCGTGAGAGGTTTGATATGAAGCTTGATCAAGCCGCCCGTTCGCTGTTCCTCAAGGAATTCGCGCAGGCCTTCGTCCTGTCGATGCGCTATTTCTTCAAGCCGAAGGCGACGCTCAATTATCCGTTCGAAAAAGGCCCGTTGTCGCCGCGCTTTCGCGGCGAGCACGCGCTGCGCCGTTACCCGAACGGCGAAGAGCGGTGCATCGCCTGCAAGCTGTGCGAGGCGATCTGTCCGGCGCAGGCGATCACCATCGAAGCCGGCCCGCGGCGCAACGACGGCACGCGGCGCACCACGCGCTACGACATCGACATGGTCAAATGCATCTATTGCGGACTGTGCCAGGAAGCCTGCCCGGTCGACGCTATCGTCGAAGGACCGAATTTCGAATTCGCTACCGAAACGCGCGAGGAGCTTTATTACGACAAGGAGCGGCTACTGGCGAACGGCGATCGCTGGGAGCGCGAAATCGCAAAAAATATCGCACTCGATGCACCCTACCGCTGAGCCGGTTGTCCATGATCATCCACGCCATTTTCTTTTATCTGTTCGCCGGGATCACGGTCGCTTCGGCGGTCATGGTCATCGCCGCGCGCAATCCGGTGCATTCGGTGCTGTTCCTCATTCTCGCCTTCGTCAACGCCGCCGGCTTGTTCGTCCTGCTGGGCGCGGAATTTCTGGCGATGATTCTCATCGTCGTCTATGTCGGCGCCGTCGCGGTGCTGTTTTTGTTCGTGGTGATGATGCTGGACGTCGATTTCGCCGAATTGCGCCAAGGCTTCCTCAATTACCTTCCGGTCGGCGCCCTGGTCGGCGCCGTGCTGCTGGCCGAACTGTTGGTGGTGGTCGGCGCCTGGGCGATCGGGCCGGACGTGGCGCACGCCATCACCGCGCCGATCCCGCCGCCGAGCGCGATCAACAATACACAAGCGCTCGGATTGGTGCTCTACACCCGCTACGTCTATTTCTTCCAGGCGGCGGGCGTCATTCTCCTGGTCGCCATGATCGGCGCCATCGTGCTGACGCTGCATCATAAGCCGAACGTGCGAAGGCAAAATATCGCCGAGCAGGTGGCGCGCCGGCGCACCAGCGCCATCGAAGTCGTCAAGGTGAAGTCGGGGCAAGGCCTATCATGAGGAAATTGCCTGTCATGATGCGGGGCCATCCATGAGCATCGGGCTTGGCCATTATCTGGCAGTGGCGGCAATCCTGTTCACGCTCGGGATTTTCGGTATCTTTCTCAATCGCAAGAACGTGATCGTCATCCTGATGTCGATCGAGCTCATTCTGCTCGCCGTCAACATCAACCTGGTCGCGTTTTCGAGTTTTCTGGGCGACATCGTCGGCCAGGTCTACGCCTTGATTGTGCTCACGGTCGCGGCAGCCGAGGCCGCGATCGGGCTGGCGATCCTGGTCGCCTATTTCCGCAACCGCGGCTCTATCGCGGTTGAAGACATCAATCTGATGAAGGGCTAGCGCATGATCCCGAAAAGTGGACACCGGTTTTTCGGAAAAGATCATGCGCCAAACTAAAATGGCAGGCAGCGTCACACAACTGGGACCGGGCGGACTCTAGCAATGTACGAAGCCATCATTGCCTTGCCGCTTCTTGGCGCGATCATCGCCGGCGTCATCACGCTTGTTGGTGCCGCGCAGCGGCTTCCCGGCGAGGATCCGCCGCCAGCCGACGACCACGCGGCGGCGCCGGTGCCCGAGGGTCATCCGCACGCGGCGCCGGACTCGCATGGGGCGCATGCGGCGTTCTCCAACACGCACGCCGAGGAGCACGAGACGCACGAGCCGTCGGCGGCCGGCTCGCTGCCAGCCATGCTCGTCACTTCCACGTTCCTGGTGATCGCCTGCGTGCTGTCCTGGTTCGCCTTCTACGATGTCGGTGTCGAGGGCCACGAGGCGCGCGTCACGCTTTTCTCTTATGTCAGCTTCGCCGACCTGCATTCCGAATGGGCGCTGCGCATCGATTCGTTGACCGCCGTGATGCTGGTCGTGGTGACGACGATCTCGTCGCTCGTTCACATCTATTCCATCGGCTATATGGACGAGGATCCCTATAAGCCGCGCTTTTTCTGCTACTTGTCGTTCTTCACCTTCGCCATGTTGATGCTGGTGACGGCCGACAACCTCGTTCAACTGTTCTTTGGCTGGGAGGGCGTCGGGCTGGCGAGCTACCTGTTGATCGGCTTCTGGTTCCACAAGCCGGAAGCGAACGCCGCCGCGATCAAGGCCTTTATCGTCAACCGCGTCGGCGATTTCGGCTTCTCGCTCGGAATCTTCGCCGTCTTCTATCTTACCGGCGCGATCGATTTCGACACCATCTTTGCCCAAGCCCCGGCGCTGGCGGGCAAGAGCTTTCATTTCCTCAGCTGGGACGTCAATGCGCTGACCGCGGTGTGCCTTCTCCTTTTCATGGGTGCAATGGGCAAATCGGCGCAGTTCCTGCTGCACACCTGGTTGCCGGACGCCATGGAAGGACCGACGCCGGTCTCGGCTTTGATCCACGCCGCGACCATGGTGACCGCCGGCGTATTCATGGTAGCGCGGCTGTCGCCGCTGTTCTCACTGTCGCCGGACGCCTCGGCCTTCGTCATCTTCATTGGCGCGACGACGGCGATGTTCGCCGCGACCATCGGTCTCGTGCAGAACGACATCAAGCGCATTGTCGCTTATTCGACCTGTTCGCAGCTCGGCTACATGTTCGTCGCCATGGGCGTAGGCGCCTATTCGGTCGGTATGTTTCACTTGTTTACGCATGCCTTCTTCAAGGCGCTGCTCTTCCTCGGCTCGGGCTCCGTCATCCTGGCCATGCATCACGAGCAGGACATCCGCCACATGGGCGGTCTGTGGCGCAAAATTCCGCTCACTTACGGCGTGATGCTGATCGGCACTTTGGCGCTGACCGGTTTTCCGCTGACCGCCGGCTATTTCTCCAAGGACGCCATCATTGAGGCTGCTGCCGTCAGCAGCAACCCGATGGCGGCTTACGGCTTTCTCATGACCGTCGGCGCTGCCGCGCTGACCTCGTTCTATTCCTGGCGTCTGATCTTCAAGACCTTCCACGGTGAGCCGCACGACCACCATCATTACGAAGCGGCGCACGAAAGCCCGAAAGTGATGCTTATTCCGCTGGCGATCCTTGCCTTCGGCTCGATCACCGCCGGCTGGCCGTTTCTGTCGGTTTTTACCGGCCACGGCGCCGATCAATTTTTCCGCGACGCGCTCAAGCTTGGCACAGCCGAAACGCTGTTCGAAAACGCCGAGAAGCTGCCGCTCTTCATGTCGCTGTTGCCGACCGTTATGATGATCGGCGGCTTTTTGGCCGCCTACCAATTCTATATCCGGCGGCCCGATTTGCCGGTGGCTTTGGCGCGCGATCAGCGCGTGCTCTACGAATTCCTGCTCAACAAATGGTATTTCGACGAAATCTACGATTTCCTCTTTGTCCGTCCCGCGCTTTGGCTCGGCCGCCTGTTCTGGAAGGGCGGCGACGGCTTTATCATCGACGGCTTCGGCCCCGACGGCGTCTCCGCCTGGGTGCTTGACGTGACGAAAAACGTCATCCGGTTGCAGACCGGCTATCTCTACCACTACGCCTTTGCCATGCTGATCGGCGTCGCCGCCTTCATCACCTGGTTCATGTTCGCGGGGCCGCACTGATGACGAACTGGCCCATCCTTTCCGTCGTCACTTTCCTGCCGCTCGCCGGCGCGCTGTTTATCGCCTTCTTGCGCGACGACGCCGCCGGCGTGCGCAATGCGCGCTGGGTCGCGCTGTGGACGACGCTCATCACCTTCGCCATTTCCCTGATCCTGGTCTGGCGCTTCGATCCGTCGACGGCGGATTTCCAGTTTCTCGAAAACCGGCCGTGGCTTGGCGGCACCATTACCTATGCGATGGGTGTCGATGGTATTTCGCTGCCGTTCGTGATCCTGACGACGGCGCTGATGCCGATCTCGATCCTGGCGAGCTGGACCTCGATCCAAAGCCGGGTGCGCGAATATATGATCGCGTTTCTGGTGCTCGAAACGCTGATGGTCGGGACCTTCTGTGCGCTCGACCTCGTGCTGTTCTATCTGTTCTTCGAGGGCGGTCTCATTCCGATGTTCCTCATCATCGGGGTCTGGGGCGGCCCGCGCCGGGTCTATGCAAGCTTCAAGTTCTTTCTCTATACGCTGCTGGGCTCGGTGCTGATGCTGCTCGCCATCATGGCGATGTATTGGCAGGCCGGCACCACCGATATCCCGACGCTGCTGCACCATCCGTTCCCGCTCGCTTTGCAGACCTGGGCATGGTTCGCCTTTCTTGCCTCATTCGCCGTGAAAATGCCGATGTGGCCGGTCCACACCTGGCTGCCGGACGCGCATGTCGAGGCGCCCACCGCCGGTTCGGTCATCCTTGCCGCGATCTTGTTAAAGATGGGCGGCTACGGCTTTCTGCGTTTCTCGCTGCCGATGTTTCCGGAAGCCTCGCAACATCTCGCGCCGCTCATCTATGCGCTGTCAATCGTCGCCATCATCTACACTTCGCTGGTCGCGCTGGTGCAGGAGGATGTCAAAAAGCTGATTGCCTATTCCTCGGTCGCCCATATGGGTTTCGTCACCATGGGCATTTTCGCGGTGACCGCGCAGGGCGTTGCCGGCGGCATTTTCCAGATGATCTCGCACGGCATCGTCTCCGCCGCCCTGTTCCTGTGCGTCGGTGTCATCTATGACCGCATGCATACCCGCGAGATCGCCGCCTATGGTGGGCTGGTCAACCGCATGCCGCTTTACGCCTTTGTCTTCATGGTGTTCACGCTGGCCAATATCGGCTTGCCGGGCACGTCCGGTTTCGTCGGGGAATTCCTCACTCTGATCGGCACCTTCCGCATCAATAATTGGGTGGCGACGCTGGCGACGATCGGCACCATCCTGTCGGCGGCTTACGCGCTCTGGCTCTACCGCAAGGTTATTTTCGGCAAACTGGAAAAACCCAGCCTGTTCAACATCAAGGATATCGGCTGGCGCGAGATCGCGATTTTGGCGCCGCTCGTCATCCTGACCATCCTGTTCGGCGTTTATCCCAAGCCGGTACTCGACATTTCCTCGGTCTCGGTGACGGCCTTGATCGACAATTACCACCATGCGCTCAGCGCCGTGCAAACGGCGGCGTTGACGAAGTAACGCCAAGGAAAGCGATGGACACCGCCCACCTCGCCAGGCTTATTCCGGTGCTCCCGGAAATCGTTCTCGGTGTCGGCGCGGCCGCGCTGTTGATGTTAGGCGTTTTCCAAAGCGGCCGCCCCTGGCGCATGGTGGACTATGCCGCTATCGCGCTGTTGGCCGTCGCCGCGATTATTCTCGTGTTGTTGCCCGCCGGAAAGCTGACGGGTTTCGGCGGCAGCTTCATCGTCGACGATTTTGCCCGGTTCTTGAAGATCCTGGCGCTGCTCGGCTCGGCCGCGGCGATTGCCATGTCGCTCGATTACGCCGAGCACGTGCGACAGCAGCGGTTCGAATATTCCGTGCTGATCCTATTGTCGACGCTCGGCATGATGATGCTGATTTCGGCGGCCGATCTGATCGCGCTTTATCTCGGTCTCGAATTGATGAGTCTGCCGCTCTATGTGGTCGCCGCCAGCCACCGCGATTCATTGCGTTCGACCGAGGCCGGACTGAAATATTTCGTGCTCGGCGCGCTATCGTCGGGGATGCTGCTCTATGGCGCCTCGCTGACCTATGGGTTCACCGGCACCGTAGGTTTTGCCAGCATCGCCCATGCGGCGGGGCAGGGTGGGCCGGCCGCTATCGGCCTGATTTTCGGCATCGTCTTTCTGTTCGCCGGCTTCTGCTTCAAGGTTTCGGCGGTGCCGTTCCATATGTGGACGCCGGACGTTTATGAAGGCGCGCCGACGCCAGTGACGGCGTTTTTCGCCGCCGCGCCGAAAGTGGCGGGTATCGCCATGTTCGTCCGCGTCGCCGTGATGGCGTTTCCGGGCATCACCTCGGAATGGCAACAAATCGTGGTCTTCGTCTCCATTGCCTCGATGGCGCTCGGCGCCTTCGCCGCAATCGGCCAGCGCAACATCAAGCGCCTGATGGCCTATTCCTCGATCGGGCATATGGGTTTTGCGCTGATCGGGCTTGCCGCCGGCACCCCGGAGGGGGTCCAAGGCGTGCTGGTCTATATGGCGATCTACATCACCATGACGCTCGGCGTGTTCGCCGTGATCCTGTCGATGCGGCGGCATAGCGGCATGGTGGAATCGATCGATCAGCTTGCCGGGCTGGCCCGCACCCATCCGGCCACGGCGTTTTTTCTGGCGATGCTGTTGTTCTCGATGGCGGGGATACCGCCGCTCGCGGGTTTCTTCGCCAAATTTTACGTTTTCCTCGCCGCTATCAAAGCCGGGCTCTACGTGCTTGCTGTCATCGGCGTGCTCGCCAGCGTGGTGGGCGCCTATTATTACCTCGCCATCGTCAAGACCATGTATTTCGACGAGCCCGCCGAAGGCTTCTACAATATGCCGTATGAGCTGCGCGTTTTGCTGGCGATCTGCGGCCTGTTCAATATCCTGTTCTTCGTCTATCCCGGGCCGCTAGTCGGCGTCGCGAGCGCGGCCGCACATTCCTTGTTCTGATGCAGCTTGACCCGATAGCGGTCGCGGCAGGCGTGCGGCACGAAGCCCTCGCCACGGTCGGCTCGACCAACCAGGAAGCCCGCATCCGCGCGCAGCGCGGCGAACGGGCGCCGCTGTGGATCACGGCAATCGAGCAAACCCAAGGTCGCGGCCGGATGGGCCGCTCCTGGGTTTCGCCGGCGGGCAATCTCCATGCGAGCCTGCTGCTGCGCGAGCCGTCGCCGCCTGAGCGGGCGCCGGAGCTCGCCTTTGTCGCGGCGCTGGCGCTGCGCGACGCCGTCGTTGCCGAGGCGCCGGCGCTGGCGCCGGCGCTGTTCTTCAAGTGGCCGAACGATCTTTTGCTGGCGGACAAAAAATGCGCGGGGATTTTGATCGAAGGCGAGGTCGAGCCGGGCCAAAGCCTCTGCGTCGTCGTCGGCATCGGCGCCAATTGTGCAAGCCATCCACTCGACGCGGCCTATCCGGCGACCGATCTGCGCAGCCACGGCGCGGCAATGACTCCGGAACAGCTCTTCCGCCACCTGTCGGCTTCGATGTGTCGGCGTATTGCCCAATGGGGCCGCGGCCGAGGGTTTGCGGCTGTTTTGTCGGACTGGCTCGCCGCCGCATGCAATGTCGGCGAGGAGATCACGGTGCGTAATGGCTCAGGCGAAAAGCACGGCCGCTTTGCCGGGCTCGATCAATCCGGTCGGCTTGTTCTGCAACTGCGGGGCGGCGGCACCGAAAAAATCTCGGCGGGCGACGTGTTTCCTTTCGAGCTTCGCGGCGGCCGGCGCGTGCCGAGCCAGGCTTAAGTGATGGCGCACAACGAGCTGGTTTTTGCGCCGCTTGGCGGCATCGGCGAGATCGGGATGAACCTCTCGATCTACGGCTTCGGCGATAGCCGGCGCCGGCAATGGCTCATCGTCGATTGCGGTGTGTCCTTTGCGTCCGAGGAGCAGTTGCCCGGCGTCGATCTGATCCTGCCGGACATCGGCTATCTGATCGAAGAGCGCAAAAACATCGTCGGCCTGGTGCTGACCCACGGCCACGAGGACCATATGGGGGCGCTGATCGACCTGTGGCCGCGGCTCAAGGTGCCGCTTTACGCCACGCCGTTCACGGCCGCGCTGTTCGAGGCGCGCCGCGCCTCCGAGCCGGGTGCGCCGCAAATTCCGGTCAAAGTCGTGCCGCTTAACGGCCACGTCGAGCTCGGCCCCTTTGCGATCGATTTCATCAATGTCGCTCACTCGATCCCGGAATCGAATGCGCTCGCCATCCGCACGGCGGCCGGCACCGTGCTGCATACCGGCGACTGGAAGATCGATCCAACGCCGACCGTCGGCGCGCCGACCGATGTGGCCAGGCTGAGCGCGCTCGGCGACGAGGGCGTGCTGGCGCTGGTCGGCGACTCGACGAATGCGGTGAGAGAAGGGCGCTCGCCGTCGGAAGCCGACGTTGCCAAGACGCTGGCCGAACTCATTCGCACCGCCCCGCGCCGCGTCGCGGTGACGACCTTCGCCTCCCATGTCGGCCGCTTGCGTGCGGTCGCCGATGCCGCCCGCGCCGCCGAGCGCGAAGTCGTGGTGGTCGGCCGCGCCATGGAGCGCGTGGTGCAGGTGGCGCGCGAGACCGGCTATCTCGACGGCGTGCAAGATTTTCGCGGCGCCGATGCTTACGGTTATCTGCCACCCGATAAGGTCTTGGCACTGTGCACCGGCAGCCAAGGCGAGCCGCGCGCGGCGCTGGCGCGCATCGCCGAGGACGAACACCCGGACGTCACGCTGTCGCGCGGCGACCGGGTAATTTTCTCGGCCCGTCCGATCCCGGGCAACGAAAAAGCCATCGCGCGGGTGATCAACGGGCTGGTTTCGCAGGGAGTCGAAGTCATCACCGACCGCACCCACCTCGTCCATGTCTCCGGTCATCCCCGGCGCGACGAGTTGCGCGACATGATCGGCTGGGTGCGGCCGCGGATCCTCATTCCTGCGCATGGCGAAGCGCTGCATCTCGCCGAGCACGCCGAGCTTGCCCGGCGCGCCGGTGTGCCGAAGGTCCTGGTCTGCCGCAACGGCGACTTAGTTCGTTTGGCGCCGGATGGGCCGGGTATCATCGATGAGGTTCCATCGGGCCGGCTCTACAAGGACGGCTCGCTCCTCATCAGCGCCGAGGCTCGCACCGTGGCGGCGCGCCGGCGCTTGAGCTTTTCTGGTGTCGTCACAGTCGCCTTGGCCTTAAGCGACAAAGGAGCGCTTTTGGCCGATCCCGAAGTGGAACTGATCGGTCTGCCGGACACCGATGCCGCCGGCGTTTCGATGACCGAGATCGCAGGCGACGCGGTGGAGGAGGCGTTCGAATCCATGCCAAAGCCGCGCCGCCGCGATCCCGATGCCGTTGCCGAAGCGGTGCGGCGCGCCGTGCGCGGGAGGATCGCCGAGCGCTGGAACAAAAAGCCGATCTGTCACGTCCATGTGCTGGTGGTGTAGCCGCCGTTCACCGTCCCCGCACATGTGGCGGTCCAGGCCGAGCAACGCCCGCGGCGCCCAAGCGCGATCGGGCAACCGCCTAATCTTCTTCCGTGTCGGAGCCGGGCGTCGGGTTCGTCGTCGTGATCGTTTCGTATTCGGTAACCCGGATCACGCCAGGCACCGGCTCGTCGATCACGTCGACGATCGTATCTTCGATCGCCGGCCTTGGCCGCGGAGCTTTTGGCGCGACTTTTTTCAATGCTTTTTTCGACGTCACTTTCGCCGCGGGCTTGCGCGACTTCTTTCTGGGCGCCGCGCGCTTTATTGCCTTCTTGCGTGCAGGCTTGGCTTTCTTGCCCTTCGCGGCTTTCTTACGCGTCGCGCTACGCTTCTTTGCCTTGGCCATGGCCGTCTCCTGTCGGGTATGTCGCCGGTGAACCAATTTCGAAATTATCCACTACGCCAACGTTAACCTCCAGCTATGCGCCGCGCCACTGTTATCGCCTGCCGGTTGGCGCCATCCCCAGGAGACGGATATCGGATCACACCACGCCCCGGCGCGCCGGGGGTGTAAGATGGCCCTGCCGGGGTGCAAGGAGATTTGGACATGATCGGCAGGCTCAATCATGTGGCGATTGCGGTGCGCGACCTCGGCAAGGCAACAGCGGTCTATCGCGACATCCTGGGCGCAAATGTCTCAGCCGCGGTGCCGCAGCCCGACCACGGTGTGACCACAGTGTTCATCACACTGCCGAACACCAAGATCGAGCTGCTCGAACCGCTCGGCGAGGGCTCGCCGATTGCCAAATTTCTCGAGCGCAACCCGGACGGCGGCATGCACCATATCTGCTATGAGGTGGACGATATCCGCGCCGCCCGCGACGCGCTGAAATCGGCCGGCGCGCGGGTCCTGGGCGATGGCGAGCCGAAAACCGGCGCCCATGGCAAACCGGTGCTGTTCCTGCACCCGAAGGATTTTTCCGGCACCCTGGTCGAACTGGAACAGGCTTGAGATGACGCTTACCACGGCGCTGGCGGCGTTTTTCCTGATCTGGTGGGTGAGCCTGTTCGCCGTCCTGCCGTGGGGCGTGCGCAGCCAGCATGAAGGCGGCGAGATGGCTCCCGGCACCGATCCGGGCGCGCCGACCAATTTCCGGCTGGGGCGGAAACTCATGTGGACCACGGCTGTGGCGCTTGTGATCTATGCCGGGTGCTATGTGATCTACAGCCAGCATCTGGTGACGCTGAGCGGTCTGATGGGGCGCTTTGATTACGCAAAATATTGATGATAACTCAACATCTTATGTAAATATACTAACCTGACATTGCATCTAGCTACGCGATCGCTAGTAAAGAAAAAGCAGGGCAAACGCCCTGCCGTAAAATCCTTATCCAACCCCTACCCCACGCTTAGTTCTTGGATACGCAGTACTCGCGTGGCTGGCGATGCTTTACGCTCGCAGGTCGTCCTCCCGAGACTTGGACCGCTAGGCCCGATGTCGCGTTGAGACCGCGGCACCGGGTCGCGCCGCATTTTGTAATCGATCTTGCTGCCGTTGTCATCATGTTACCACCGCGCGGGGCA
>JASHOX010000028.1 GCA_030038415.1 Xanthobacteraceae bacterium | reverse complement strand
TCGGGCTGGCGCTTGCGCATGCCCGGCGGCAGGCTCGCGCGCATTGGCGCGGTCGCGTCGTTGATCCTGGCGCTCGCGGTGCTCGCTTGCGCCGCAATCGGCCTCACCGAAACGCAGCGCAGCAGTAGCAGCCTTGCCGCAGAGCAGCATGCGGCTTTGCAGGCGGCGCTTGGCGAGCTCAATGGCGGAACGGCGGTACTCCATCACTTTGAAGCCGGCGAGCTCAGTCTTATTGCGCGGCGCGCCGGCCTCCACGATCTGCGGTTCGACGCCGAGCTGACCGCCGACCGTGGGCGCGAAGTGCAGTCGCTGCACGACGCGCAAGGCCGCATCGTCGGCTGGTTCAGTTGGGCGCCCGATCGCGGTTTTATCGGTGCAATGGCATGGCTGTGGGGACTGCTCGGCCTGGTCGGAATCGTGCTGGCGTCGACGGCGTATTTTACAGTGCGTTCGACGCGGCGGCTCACCGTTTCCTTCGCGCGCAGTCTTGCAACGATCCGCAAGCTCACCACTCAGGACATGCTGACCGGGCTGCCGAACCGGCGCGTAATGCTCGAATGTTTGGACGAAGCGATCGCGACGCGCGGTTCACGCTTCGTCGTCCTCGCACTGATCGACATCGACGGCTTCCACGATAT
Source organism: Xanthobacteraceae bacterium (assembly GCA_030038415.1). GTDB lineage: Bacteria > Pseudomonadota > Alphaproteobacteria > Rhizobiales > Xanthobacteraceae > BOG-931. The sequence continues at coordinate 25,125 of JASHOX010000028.1, read as the reverse complement.
CAACGACACGCTGGGCCGCGCCGGCGGCGATACCATGCTGTGCGGCATCGCCGAGCGGCTCAAAGCGGCGCTGCCGTCCGGCGCCATATTCGGACGCTTCGAGGATGACGCGTTCGCGGCTGTCGTCATGGGCGACGACGCTCAACTGGCGAGCAAGCTCGGCGACAGGCTGTCGGAGGCGCTCGCCGCGCCGTTCTACATGGATCAGATGTGGCAGATCAGCGCCAGCATCGGCATTGCCAAGGCTCCGCAGGATGGCACCACCGGCGACGAGTTGCAGCGGCATGCGGCCTTGGCGCTGCGCAGCGCCAAGCACGGCGGTCGCGGCTCGGTGCGCCATTTCGTTCCGGAAATTCACCAGGAGCATGCCGAGCGGCGGTTTTTCCTGCGTGAACTGGAAACGGCGATTGCGCAAGATGCGTTCGAAGTACACTACCAGCCGATCGTCGCCGCCGAAGGTGGCGGCATGGTCGGTGTCGAAGCGCTGTTACGCTGGAATCATCCGACGCGCGGCGCGATCGCGCCGTCGCTGTTCATTCCGCTCGCCGAGGAGAGCGGGCTGATGATCAGGCTCGGCGAGGTCGTGATGCGTCGCGCGCTGGCCGATGGCGCGCGGTGGCCGAACCTGTTCGTCTCCGTCAACTTGTCGCCGGTACAGATCCGCAGCCGCGGGCTTGCCCAGTCCGTCGCTGCGGTGCTTGCCGACACCGGCATGCCGGCCTCGCGCCTCGTGCTCGAAATCACCGAGGGTATTCTGATCGATGATCCGGACGAAACTCAACGCAAGCTCGACGCCTTGCGCGCGCTTGGAGTTTCGACTGCGCTTGACGATTTTGGCACCGGCTATTCGAGCCTGAGCTACCTGCAAAAATTCCACTTCGACCGGGTCAAGATCGACCGCACCTTCGTCGCTTCGCTCGGCACCACCGGCAATGCCGGCGCCATCATCCAATCGATTGTCACGCTCGGTCATGCGCTCGGCATGAAGGTGCTGGCCGAAGGCGTCGAGACCAACGAACAGCGGGTGCTGTTGCGGCTCGCCGGCTGCGACGAGATGCAGGGCTTTCTGTTCGCCAAAGCGCTCCCCGCCGAGGCGATCGACAAGATCCTGGCGAAGCCCCCGGCGGCGCGCGGCGTGCAGCGCAACGGCATTGCGGCATCCTGACAGAGGACGGCCGAGCCGCTATCTATAAGGAGCGGTTTCGCTCCGCCGCGGAAGGAAACGCCATGCTTGCCAACAGCCTGCCCGGCCTCGATTTCGCCCTGGGCAGCGACCTTGAAATGCTGCGCGACAGCGTGCGCGCTTTCACCCAAGACAACATCGCGCCGCGCGCCGACGAGATCGACCGTTGCAACAGCTTTCCGCGCGAATTGTGGCCGCAGCTCGGAGCGCTCGGCCTGCTCGGCATAACGGTCGAAGAAGAATGGGGCGGATCGGGCCTCGGCTATCTCGCCCATTGCGTGGCGATGGAGGAGATTTCGCGCGGCTCCGCCGCGGTCGGCCTGTCCTACGGCGCGCATTCGAACCTGTGCGTCAACCAGCTTCGCCGCAACGGCAGCGACGAGCAGAAAAAGCGCTATTTGCCGAAGCTTATCTCCGGCGAGCATGTCGGGGCGCTAGCGATGTCGGAGCCCGGCGCCGGATCGGACGTCGTTTCGATGCGTACCCGCGCCGACCGCAAGGGCGACCATTACATCCTCAACGGCTCGAAAATGTGGATCACCAACGGGCCGGTTGCCGACACGCTCGTGGTCTATGCCAAGACCGACCGCACCGCCGGCGCGCGCGGCATCACCGCCTTCATTGTCGAAAGGACTTTCAAGGGATTCTCCACCGGCAAGAAGCTCGACAAGCTCGGCATGCGCGGCTCCGACACCAGCGAGATCGTGTTTGAGGACTGCGAGGTGCCGCGCGACAACGTGCTCGGCGTCGTCGGCAACGGCGTCAATGTGCTGATGTCGGGCCTCGACTACGAGCGCGCGGTGCTGGCGGCGGGGCCGGTCGGGGTGATGCAGGCCTGTCTCGACCTCGTCATTCCCTATGTGCATCAGCGCACGCAATTCGGCCAGCCGATCGGCCGCTTTCAGCTGATGCAGGCCAAGCTCGCCGACATGTATGTGACGCTCAACGCCGCCAAAGCCTATGTCTATGCCGTGGCGCGCGCCTGCGATCGCGGCGAGACCACGCGCGAAGACGCCGCCGGCGCCATTCTCTATGCCGCGGAACGCGCCACCTGGATGGCGCTCGAAACCATCCAATGCCTGGGCGGCAACGGCTACATCAACGACTTCCCGGCTGGGCGGCTGTTGCGCGACGCCAAACTCTACGAGATCGGCGCCGGCACCAGCGAGATCCGCCGCATGCTGATCGGGCGGGAGATTTTCGAGAAGACTCGCTAGGGCGGCGGTTATCCCAATCGCCGATCAAACTCCAGCACCGCATTCAGCAGCACCTGCGCGCCCGCGGCACACTCCTCGAGGCTCGTTGATTCCGCCTCATTGTGCGAAATGCCGCCGCGGCAGGGAACGAAGATCATAGTGGTGGGCGTGACGCGGGCGGCATAGCAGGCGTCGTGACCGGCGCCGGAAATCATGTCACGCGTGATGAAGCCGGCTTGTCGCGCGCCGATGCGCACGCAATCGATCAGCTCGGGGGCGAATTTGACCGGCGGGCAATCCCAGATTCGGGCCTCGCTATAGGTCAGCTGCATCGGCGGCAAAATCTCGGCGAGCGCGGCGCGCAATTTCGCTTCCATGGCGTCGAGAATCTTCTCGTCTGGATGGCGGAAATCGATGGTGAAAAACACTTCGCCTGGAATCACATTGCGGCTGTTCGGTCTGTTCTCGATCAGGCCGACGGTGCCGACGGCATGCGGGGCATGCTCGCGCGCAATGGCGTCGATGCGCTCGATGATGCGCGCGGCGCCAAGGAGCGCATTCTTGCGTAACCTCATCGGCGTCGCCCCGGTATGGGCTTCCTGGCCGCTCACCGTAACCTCGTACCAGCGCATGCCCTGGACGCCTTGCACGATGCCGATCATGCGACCCTCGGCTTCGAGGATTGGGCCTTGCTCGATGTGCAGCTCGAACATGGCGCCCAATTTGTGCGCGCCGGCTTTTTCCTCGCCGCGATAGCCGATGCGCAGGAGTTCCTCGCCGAACGATTTGCCGTCGCGATCCCGGCGCGCATAGGCGTAGTCGCGCGAGAACACGCCGGCAAAGACGCCCGAGGCCAGCATTGCCGGCGCAAAACGCGCGCCTTCTTCATTGGTCCAATTGACGATCTCGATCGGCGCATTGGTCGCATAGCCGAGGTCATGTAGCGTCCGCATGGCCTCGAGCGCGGCAAGCACGCCAAGGACGCCGTCGAATTTGCCGCCGGTCGGTTGGGTGTCGAGATGCGAACCCATGGCGATGGGAGGGAGCGCGGCATGCTTGCCCGGCCGGCGCGCGAACATATTGCCCATGTCGTCGACTGCAACGCTGCAACCGAGCGCCTGGCATTGTGCCTTGAACCAATCGCGCACCTGGCGATCGGGATCGGTCAAAGTCAGCCGGCATAGGCCGCCGTTCGGCGTCGCGCCGATCTGCGCTGTCTCCATCAGGGAGTCCCACAGGCGCCGGGCGTCGATTTGGAGGTTCTGCAAGGCGGAGCTCCGATGGCAGCGACAGGGGAGAGCGGCGAATGATCTTCCACCGATTTTACACTTGAACCAAGATCACCGCGGCCGCGACAATTTCGAATAGGGCAATGACGAGGTGGGCGATGGGCAGATGGTTTTTTGCAGCGGCCGTTCTCGCCGCATTTTCGTTGCCCGGGAGCGGCAAGCTTTACGCCCAGTCGCGAATGCCGAGCACGCAGGAGGTGGCGGCGATCCGGGTCTGCGCCAAGAAATACCAGGACGATCTCGACGCGGGCGAGCAGCGCTGCCTGTTCAAGCTCGTTGCCGATCCCTGCGCCGGCCCGCCCGGGAGCAAGGACGATGCGACCGTCGCCGATTGCTACGGCATCGAAAGCAAGATTTGGGACGACCTCCTCAACGAAAATTACCGGACGCTGCTGGGGGAACTCGACGCCGATCAGACGGCAAAAGCCAAAGCCATGCAGCGCGCCTGGATCGCCTATCGCGACACCACCTGCGGGTTCTATGACGACAAAATTCGCGGCTCGATGTCGGTCATGATGCACGCGGCCTGTTTCACCCGGGAAACGGCGCGTCGGGCCATGCTGCTTGGCTTCTTCAGCCGGCTGTAGCGGCAAGTCTTGTCCGCCAATGGCCTATCCTCCCTTGGCCGAGTAGGCCGTTGACGTGGTTCGGTCGCGGCTTTCGGCGTACTAACTCATTGAATTAACGACGAATCAGCTATGATGCGCGAGCCCAGATGCCGGGGCAAGCGCGGGGGCCTGCGCATGCTACGCGTGCGATTAAAGGCGGACGGACGTTTGGTCGAAGTGCTGCCCGATGGCAGCGAACGCGCCATCGCGACTGACCCGCGGGCGATTGCAGCGGCGGCGCATAATGCGGCGCGTAGCGCCGATCGCTTCAACGACGCTGCCTATGCCCGCAATATCCGCAGCCGGACCGGCCTCACCCAGGCCGCCTTCGCGGCGCGGATCGGGGTGCCGGTGGAAACCGTGCGCAATTGGGAGCAAGGTAAACGTTCGCCACGGGGTCCGGCGCGCGCGCTGCTTAAGGTCATCGAGGAAGCGCCCGAGGCCGCCTTCGCCGTGCTCGGCAAAGCGCGCTAAAGTCGTAGCCCGGATTGCGCAACGCGCAATCCGGGGTTTCGCTCGCCGCAGCTTTTACCCGGATTGCCTCCGCAATCCGGGCTACAATTGACGCATGGCAACGATCGAAACAATCCCAAGCATCGAGGCGAACGGCGCCAAAATCCCGCTGGTCGGGCTCGGCACGTGGGAACTGCGCGGCCGCACCTGCGCCCGCGTCGTCGAGCAGGCCTTGCGCCTTGGCTACCGCCACGTCGATACCGCGGAAATGTACGACAACGAGCGGGACGTCGGCGACGGCATCCGCGCCTCGGGCGTCAAGCGCAACGAGCTGTTCGTCACCACCAAGATCTGGCCGTCGCATTTCGCGCCGCGGGCCCTGGAGCGCGCCACGCTCGACTGCCTGATGCGGCTGCGCTTGAGCGAGGTCGATCTTCTGGTGCTGCATTGGCCCAATCCGCAGATTCCGCTGTCGGAAACGATCCCCGCTTTGTGCAAAATGAAAACCGATGGCCTCGCCCGCCACATCGGCATTTCCAATTTCACTGTGGCGCTGATCGAAGAAGCTGCGCAGATCGCCACCGAACCGCTGGTCTGCGATCAGGTGGAATGCCATCCGTACCTCGACCAGTCGAAGGTGATCGCCGCCTGCCGCGCCCACGGCATGGCGGTGGTCGCCTACAGTCCGATCGCCCGCGGCAACGCCAAGAACGACAAAGTGCTGGCGCGCATCGGCGTCGCGCATAAAAAGACCGCCGCGCAAATCTGCCTGCGTTATCTGGTGCAGCAGAACATCGTCGTCATTCCGCGCACCAGCAAGCTCGAACGGTTGGCGGAGAACGCCGCTCTGTTCGACTTTACGCTCAGCGAAGAGGAAATGGCGGAGATCGCCGCGTTGGCGAATCCCGACGGCCGCATCGTCGACTGGTCTTACTCCGGCGCCATGAAGTGGGATTAGTGCCGCGACTTACGCCGCTTTGCTCTCCGCCGCCACGGTGCGCGCCATAAAATCGGCGAACACCCGCGCGATCTCAGGCTCATAGGCGCTCCAGTCCGGGAACGGAATGAGCGGCACATCCTGATCGGTGATCGGCAGCCGGTGCAGCTCGCTGCCGGCAATGAGCTGGTGCGCGGCAAGGCCGCTGGCGCTCGAATGGGTGTTGTCGTTGCCGGGGATGACGATGGTCGGCGTCTTCACTGCGCGCAGTTGCTCTGGGCTCACGCCCATCACTGGATAATGCCCGCCGGCAACGAAGATCTCGTTCCAGCGCGTCAACACGTCGATGAACTGCTGCGCCGGCAATTTCGCCAGATATTCGCCATTGCGCGGATTGGCGGCGATCCGCTCCTTCCAGGCGTCCATGGCGCAAACCGCGGCCATGCCGCCTTCCTTGGCGGCGCGGATGAACTGCCCGTAGTATTGCTCGGGCAGGCGGCCGGCGGCGAAAGGGCCGCCGGTGACGCGCAGCAGCAACAGGCCGCGCACGGCCTGCGGATAATTCAAATAGAAGAGTATCGAGGTGCGCGCTCCGGCCGAAGAGCCGCTGAAGAAGGCGGGCAGCGCCTTCTGTTCGGACAACAGCGCGTACATGTCGCGCGTCCAGATCGCTTCTTCGCCCTCGTCGCCGGCGATGAGAATATCGGAGGCGCCGGTATTACGCCGGTCGTGCAGCATGATGCGATAGCCGAAACGCGCGATCTTCTCGGCGAGCGGGATGAACTCGTCGTGCCCGCGCCGGCCTCCGGTGGTCATCACCACCCACGGTCCGTGCTCCCCCACTGTCCGCCAATTGATGTTCACGCCGTTGATCTTGCTGACCGGCATTGTGCGTTCCTCCATTTTATGGCGGGCAGTTCATCATATTCACGCCGATACGGAAAGCGGGGGACGGCGAGGCGGCGTGTCAGAATTCGACGTCGAGCTCCTCGAGCTCGTCCGGTTCGGCTTTGGCGCCGGCGATCCATTCCTGCAACAACGGCATCGCCATGATGGTGCGGCAATAATCCCGCGAGAGTACGTCGAGTTGGACGTCATAAGTGGTAAATCGCGAGCAGACCGGGGCATACATTGCATCCGCCGCGCACGGCGTTTTGCCGAACAGATAGGGGCCGCCATATTGGCCGAGACATTCGCGCCAGATCGTGGTGATGCGGTCGATATCGCCGCGGGCGCCGGCCCAGGATTTGAAGCCGGGGAAATGCGCCTTGATGTTCATCGGCAGCGCGGCGCGCAGATTGGAAAAGCCGGAATGCATCTCACCGCTGATCGAGCGGCAATGCGCGCGTTGCGCCTGATCGGACGGCAATAGCCCAGCCGCGGGATTGATCTCGTGCAGGTACTCGGCGATCGCGAGCGTGTCCCACACTTTCAGCCCGTCGTGGATCAGGCAGGGCACCAGGAAGGATGGCGACAACAGCAGCAATTCGGCGCGCGTCGAGGGATCGTCCGTCGAGACATGCTGCTCGTCGAAATCGAGGTTCGCCATTTTGCATAGCAACCAGCCGCGCAGCGACCACGAGCCGTAATTCTTACTGGCGAGTGTCAATATGGCCTTGGGCATTGCGGTGCTCGCTTCTGGAAATTCAGCCTGACTCAATCAGTTAGCAACCAAGGCACGGGTTTGCGGCAGTGTGCTGATCCTTCTTTTGGGCAGCCCTCGACCTCGCCCCCCGACCCAGATGTGCAGGATGTTCATATTCTTGTCGCAGTGCAACAAAAAATGCACTAGCCTGCATCCTTAGGGGGGTGGGAGTGGTTTCGCTGTCAGGGCGAACCGCGGCACCCGTGGACCACAACTGCGCCTCGGGATGCTGTATCTCGCTTACCAGCTGCAATCCGACATCATGACGCCCATCCGGGCTTGGGCCAGCATGGCGGCCAGTTCCGGCGGTGCGCCGCTGTTGTCCGACCATCCGGCGATGCGCAATCTCACCGCGGTCTATGAATTGATCGCGCGCGCCGGCCTCACCCATACGCGGCCGCCATTCGGTATCGACAAAGTCACCGTCGGCAACCGCGAGGTCGAAGTGCGCGAAGAGGCCGCGGCGCGCACGCCGTTCGGCACGCTATTGCATTTCAAGAAGGACATCGCCACCGCGCAGCCGCGCGTGCTCCTGGTGGCGCCGCTGTCGGGGCACTTCTCGACGCTGTTGCGCGCCACCGTGCGCACCATGCTGCCCGACCACGACGTCTTCATCACCGATTGGCACAATGCCCGCGACGTGCCGCTGACCGCGGGCCGTTTCGGCGTCGACGAATATACCGACCATCTGATCAAATTTCTCGAGACCATGGGGCCGGGGTCGCACATTCTGGCGGTGTGCCAGCCCTGCGTCGCCGCGCTCACCGCCACGGCGGTGATGGCGCAGGCCGGCAATCCGGCGCAACCGCGCTCGATGACGCTGATGGCCGGCCCGATCGATACCCGCATCAATCCGACCAAGGTCAATGAGCTCGCCAAGAAGCGGACCATCGAATGGTTCGAGCGCACACTCACGGCTTCCGTGCCATTGCGCTATCCCGGCGCGTTCCGCCGCGTCTATCCCGGCTTCGTGCAGCTCGTCGCCTTCATGAGCATGAACATCGAGCGCCACATCAAGGCGCATAAGGAGCTTTACGACAATCTCGCCGCCGGTGAATTGGAAAAGGCGGCGGTGACGAAAGCGTTCTACGACGAATATTTCGCGGTGCTCGATCTCACCGCGGAGTTCTATCTGGAAACGGTACAGCTCATTTTTCAGGACCATGCGCTGCCGCTCGGCAAGCTCGAATGGCACGGCCAGCGCGTCGAGCCGAGCGCCATCCGCAAGACCATGCTGCTCACCGTCGAGGGCGAGCGCGACGACATCTGTGCCGTCGGCCAGACGGTGGCGGCGCACGATCTGTGCAGCAAGCTCCGTCCCTATCTGAAACGCCACCACATGCAGGCCGGCGTCGGCCACTACGGCGTGTTCTCCGGGACGCGCTGGGAAAAGCAGATCTATCCAATCCTCAAGAACGTGATCCTGTCGAGCGATTAAGCGGCGACGCGCTTGCGCCATGCCTCGCAATGCGCCTTACGGCGGAGTATCTTGCACCCACACGAACAAGGGCGGGATACATGGCCACGACCGTCAAGCAGATGCTGGAAGCCGCCAATGCCGTGGTGCCGAAGATTACCCCGGCGCAAGCGCAGGACATGATCGCCAGGGGCAATACGCTCGTGGTCGACATCCGCGACGCTCCGGAAGTGGCGGCAAGCGGCAAGGTCGCCGGTGCCGTTCATGTCTCGCGCGGCATGCTGGAGTTCCGCGCCGATCCGGAGCTGCCGTCGCACGACAAGAATTTCGCCAAAGACAAGACAGTCATTCTTTATTGCGGCTCCGGCGGGCGCGCGGCGCTGGCCGGCAAAATGCTCAAGGAGCTTGGCTACGGGCAGGTTTTCAATCTCGGCGGATTCAAGGACTGGGCGGAGAGCGGCGGTGCGATCGATAAACCTTAAGCGGCCCCGCGCTCACCGCATCGCGGCGGCGATGTTGCCGCCGTCGACGGTGGTGACGTCGGCGGTGGATTTCAGTTCCAGCGCCTGATGCAGAAAAGCTTGCGCCACGTCTTCGGCGGTGACTTCCCGTTGCAGCAGATTGCCGCTCATGTAATCTTTTTCGCTGACGCCACGCGCTTTGGAGCGCGAGGCGATCATGTCCGGCGTGAGCAAGCCGGAGCGGATACGGTCGGCGTTCACCGCATTGGCGCGAATGCCGTCGGCGCCGTAGTCGAGCGCGTATTGGCGCATCAAGGCAAGCGCCGCCGCTTTCGGAATGCCGTAAGGACCGAAATTCGGTCCCGGACTGACGGCTTGCTTTGATACATTGAAGAGAAGACAGCCGCCGGTGCCTTGCGCCACCATGATTTTCACTGCGGCCTGCGCCACGCGCTGGTGGCCGTAGAAATTCAGCTCAAAGCTTTTGCGCAGCGTTTCTTCGGCGACTTCGCCGATGCGGCCCTGCCACGCCGCGCCGGCATTGGACACGACGATGTCGACGCCGCCGAAATTTTTGACGATCTTGTCAAAGGCGGTGCGGACCGACTCACCATCGGTGACGTCGCAGGCAACCGGTAGCGCGCTCAAGCCGAGCTTCTCGGCCTCCGCGTCGGCTGCGGCGAAATCGGTGTCAAGCAGCGCGACTTCGGCGCCGGCCGCAGCAAAGGCTCTCGCGGTTGCCGCGCCAATGGCGCCGCCGGCGCCGGTGACGGCGGCGATCTGCCCGGCGAGCGGCAATCCCCTCCCTAACGCTCCCCCGCTTGCGGGGGAGGGGAGGGCGAGCTTGGCCTGTTCGAGCGGCCAATATTCGCAATCGAACATGTCGGCTTCGGAGATCGATTCGAAGCGCCCAATGGCTTCGGCATTGCTCACGCCCTCGATCCAGGCTTCGGTGATATCGGCGGCTATAATCGCATCGTGTTTGGAGCGGCCAAGACCGAACAGGCCGAAGCCCGGCACCAGCACGACGCGGGGCAGGGGATCGAGCTCGTGCTTGATGCCGCCGACGCGCTTGTTGTGGCGCGTAAAATACTCGTGATAGTGCGCGGTGAATTGGCTTGCCCGCTCCTGCGTGACGCGGGCAAACTCGCCAAGCTTGTCGTATTCCGGGACCGGCAGGACCAGCGGCCAGTTCTTGGTGCGGATGGTGTGGTCGGGCGTGATGACGCCCAATCGGGAGACCCGCTCCAGATCCTTGGCGTTGACGAAATTGCGCACCGGCTCGCCGCCGCGGAATTCGAGCACGAGACGCCGCCAGGCGCCCTCGACTGTTGCGTCCTTCTCGCTGCATGCGCCGCGCACGATCGGCGCGACAAGCGCTTCGCCGGCGATGTTGTGCGGCAGGGCAGCTGCCGCCACTGCCTTGCGATGCCGCGCGATAAAATCCTCGGCGAGCGTCACCATCGCGATCATGCGCTCGTAAGCCTCGCGCGCGGTGTCGCCGAAGGTGACGATGCCGTGCTTGCCGAGGATGAGCCCGTCGCTCGGTTTTGCGCACTCGAACACTTCGATCGCTTTTTTGGCCAGGCCGAATCCTGGCATGACGTAGGGCACGAAGCCCAGCCGCGGCCCAAACACCTCGGCGCATTTCTTCTCGCCGTCGGGCTGATCGATCAGGCTGAGCACCGCGGTGGCGTGGGTGTGATCGACGAATTTGTGTGGCAGAAACGCATGCAACATCATCTCGACCGACGGATTGGGCGCTTTCGGATCGATGAGATTGACGCGTTCGACGGCGACCAGGTCTTCGTCGCCGATGGATTCGAGCGCGCGCAGCTTGCGCATCGGCTCGAGCCGCACGGCAACGAAGCCCTCCGCTCCGATCGACGCCATCTCGGAGCCCGAAGATTTGACCTGCAGCACGTCGGCTTCTTCGCCGAGGCGATCGCGCAGCTTCGCCTTCAGCGACGTGTTGCCGCCGCCATGTAGGACGAGTTTTGGATCGCGGCCGAGCAGGCGCGTGGTGTAGACGCGCAGTGCGAAATCTCGGCCGATGCCCGCCGCGGCGCCGTCCGCGACAAAGCTTTCGGCGTCACGATCGGCCCAGCCGCTCTTCACGGTCGTCGATCCGCCGTTCAGCCGCCGGCAAAACGGCGCGACCACCATCCGGTGCGGCGCGGCCGCTCGGTTTCGGCGGCCTCGCCGATCTCGGTAACCACCGGCTCCGGCGTCGGCGACACCGGTTGCTGCGTTTGCGGCGGCGGCAGCGTGTCATCGGTGCCGCCGATGGGCGCGCGTTCGCGCACCGTGGAGCGCCGGCGCACGGGCTCCTCCGGCGCTGGAACCGGGTGCGGCGCCTCGGCGACGACCGGCGCCGGCGCGGCCGGGCGGGGCGGCGCATCGAGATCGGCGACGGCCTCTTTGAGATCGGGTTCGGTCGGGGCCGGTTCGGTCAAGCCTTCCGCCAGAGCGAATTCCTGAGGCGGCGCGTAAGGCTCGCGCTCGTTGCCGCCGCGTGCCGCTTCGCCATTGCCGCCGTGTATCGTATCGCCGCTACGGTGGCGGTTGCGTCGGCCGCCGCGGCGGCCGCGCCGCCGTCGCCGCTCGCCGTCGCGGCGCGGTTCGCCGCCCTGTTCCCGCGATGGGAATTCGCTCGCCTGCTCGACCAGTTCGTCGTCGGCCGGAGATTCTTGCTCCGATTCCGCTGGTAACTCGCCTCCCGGCTCGCCGACCGCAGCGAGATCGGGCCGCTCACCCGGCTGTTCATACTGCGCTTCGCGCGGCTGGCCGTGGACGCCTTCGCCGCCATTGCGACCGCCGCGCCGCCGCCGTCGCCGCCGACGCCGCGGACCGCCTTCGTCCTGCTCGGGCGCCATCGCCGCTGCCGCCTCGGGTTCCGCCGTCTCGACTTCTTCTTCTTCTTCGCCTTCGGTGACGCCGAATTCTTCGAGGTCATCTTCCTCCTCGAGCGGGGCGGGCAGCGCCTGCGCGCGCTCGGCGAGCGCCTTGGCCGCCTCGACCGTATGCACCTGTTCGCCGCGGTCGATGATGAAGGCTTGCGGCGCCCGCACCGATTCGTCCGCGGAGACCGTAATCGTGATGACGAAGCGCTCTTCCAGGCTGCGCAAATGCGCGCGCTTCTGGTTGAGCACGTAGAGCGCGACGTCGGGCCGCGTGCGCACCATGAGATTATGAGTGGCGCCGCGGATCAGCTGTTCCTCGAGCGCGCGCAGGACCTGCAGCGCGAGCGAGGACACCGACCGGACATGGCCGCTGCCGCCGCAATAGGGACACTTCTCCGTCGAGCTTTCCAGCACGCTGGTGCGGATTCGCTGCCGCGACATTTCCAAAAGGCCGAAATGCGAAATGCGGCCGACCTGGATGCGGGCGCGGTCGTGCTTGAGGCATTCCTTCAGCCGGCGTTCGACGGAGCGGTTATTGCGCTTCTCGTCCATGTCGATGAAGTCGATGACGATTAGACCGGCGAGGTCGCGCAGCCGCAGCTGGCGGGCGATCTCGTCGGCGGCCTCCAGATTGGTTTTGAGCGCGGTGTCCTCGATATGATGCTCGCGCGTGGCGCGGCCTGAGTTCACGTCGATGGCGACCAGGGCCTCGGCCTGGTTGAGCACGATGTAGCCGCCGGAGCGCAGCTGCACGACCGGCGAGAACATGGCGTCGAGCTGATTTTCGACGCCATAGCGCGACAGCAGGGGCTGCGTATCGTTGTAGGGATGGACGTTCTTCGCATGGCTCGGCATGAGCATGCGCATAAAATCCTTGGCCTCGTGATAGGCTTCGGGTCCGGCGACGATCACTTCGTCGATGTCTTTGGTGTAGAGATCGCGGATCGAGCGCTTGACCAGCGAGCCCTCCTCATAGACGAGCTTGGGCGCGGTCGATTTGAGCGTCAGGTCGCGAACCGTCTCCCACATGCGCAACAGATATTCGAAGTCGCGCTTGATCTCGATCTTGGTGCGGCTGGCGCCGGCGGTGCGCAAGATCACGCCCATGCCTTCCGGCACTTCGAGATCGGCGGCCGCTTCTTTCAGCCGCGCGCGGTCTTCGGCGTTGGTGATCTTGCGGCTGATGCCGCCGCCGCGCGCGGTGTTCGGCATCAAGACCGAATAGCGCCCGGCGAGCGACAGATAGGTCGTCAGCGCCGCGCCCTTGGTGCCACGTTCCTCCTTGACCACCTGCACCAGCATGACCTGGCGGCGCTTGATCACCTCTTGGATCTTGTATTGACGGCGGTAGCGCGGCGCGCGATCGGGAACTTCCTCCATTGCGTCGGCGCCGCCGACCGACTCGACGATCTCTTCGGCGGCTTCGTCCTCTTCGCCGTTGTCTTCGTGCTCGCGGGCTTCGACGGGAGACGCGGCCTCGGCGTTTTCGGCCGTAACATCGTGCGCCGTCCGTTCGGCGTCGCCGTGTTCGGGATGCTCCGCTTCTGCGTGCTCGTCGGCTAACTCGGCAGTCGCCGGCGACTCGACGGCTTCGGCATGAATCTCTTCCGGATCGGCATCGCTGCCCAGCGCGGCGTCACCCGGCATCTGCACGACGTCCATCGCCGGTTCCGAGGTGTCGCCCTCCTCCGGCGCCTCTTCGGCGCTGGCGGGGGCGGCGAGCGTGCCTAAATCGGAGTGCTCGCCCGTCTCGTCATGCTCGACTGGCGCCGGCGCTTCTTGGTCGTGGCCCGGGACCTGGTCCAAGGCTTCGGCCGAATCGTCGGCCGGCGATTCGGCAGGCGCGCCGCGCATCACGGCGTCGCGGCGGGCAGCGGGATGATTGCCGTGCTGGCGATGTCGTCGCGAACGCCGATCGACCTCGTCATCGGCGGCGCGCTGCGCGCGCTCCTCCTCGTCGATCAGGGCCTGCCGGTCGGCGACCGGGATCTGGTAATAATCGGGATGGATTTCGCTGAACGCCAGGAAACCGTGGCGATTGCCGCCGTAATCGACAAAGGCGGCTTGCAGCGACGGCTCGACGCGCGTCACCTTGGCCAGATAGATATTGCCCCTTAACTGCTTGCGGTGCGCGGATTCAAAGTCGAATTCTTCGACGCGATTGCCGCGCAAAACGACCACCCGGGTCTCCTCGGGATGGGTCGCGTCGATGAGCATTTTGTTGGCCATTTTCAGATCTCTTGAGGGCCGGCGCCGCCTGCTCCGCGCCGCATCGGCGTGAGAGCGGTATGCCAGTCCGACTGTCAGTGGATGAAACGGATCGGAAATCGCGAGTGCGCCAGGCGGGATAGGTCCGCAGACCGGCAAGCGCCGTATGGGCGCCGTCGCGACTGAAGCGAACCCGGCCTTTTGGACTTAAGACTTGCGCCTCGAACATGAACTCCAAACCGCGATGAGGCGGCAGCGCAATGCGCGGCCGCAATTTCGCTCGATCGCTTCCGGGACGTGACCTGTACCAACAGCTTCGGTGCTGTAGGGACGCGGCGCGCGCGGTTCCGGCTGTCGAAGTCCTTAAGGGCATCGGCGGCACTTTGCGTCGGCGGCGACCAATGCCCTGAGGTCATGCCTCAAGGCGTGGCGCCGGAGCGGTTCGAAAGCGGCGTCCGCCTCGCTCCCGTCATCTTTCTCGGGGAGCCAAACGCTTGCGGACGTCACCGGATGCCCTAACGCGACACAACCGGAACCTTTCACCGTCAGCGCTCTCTTCTTAAGGCCCCCGGCACCGAATTGGCAAGTCGCCCGTAGGCTTTGGCCGCAGGAAGCGATTTTCGCGAGGTCCGAGGCGGCGATGGGAACGATGTTGCCAAGGCTTAAGTTTCGGTTAACCACGCGTCTCTAATGGAGTAAGAGGGGCTCGATGGGGTGGAAGCCGATGCCTGTCCAAGCCGTGTGCTGGGCTCTCCTCGGTGCGCTCTTCGCCGCTACGGCAGTAGCTGCCGCAGCGCCGGCCACGGTTCCCGCGCCCGACTCATATCCGGTGGCGACCGACGCACGGCTCGGCGGGGACGGCACGCAAACCCGATTCGTCATGGACCTCGATCGCAAGATCGACCTCCACGTCTTTACTCTCGCCGACCCCTATCGCCTCGTCCTCGATATCCCCCAGGTCACGTTCCAACTGCCGCCGCATGCCGGCGAAAGCGGGCGTGGGCTGATCAAGGCGTTTCGCTTCGGTTTGGTGATGCCTGGAGGCTCGCGAATGGTATTTGACCTGGCCAAGCCGGCCCGCGTCGACAAGGCCTTCGTTGTGGCGGCAGCGCCGGGCGTTCCGGCGCGCCTGGTTCTCGACCTCGTCGCCACCGATCGCGAGAGCTTCTTGCGCAATATCGCGGTCGAGGAAAAATACGCCCGCAAAGATACGCCGCCGGAAGCCGCGCCGCCGGCAGCGAGCGATCCGCGTCCGTTGGTCGTTCTCGATCCCGGTCACGGCGGCATCGACACCGGGACGCGGGCGCCGGACGGGGAATGCGAGAAAGATATAGTTCTCGCCTTCGCCAAGCGCTTGCGCGATACCCTCGAAAAATCAGGCAAATATCGCGTGCTGATGACACGCACCGACGACACTTTCGTAGCGCTGCCCGACCGCGTGCAGATCGCGCGCCAAGCCGGCGCCGCGCTATTCATCTCGATTCACGCCGACTTTTTGCCACGCAAGGAAGGCGATGCCGAGGGAGCGACCGTCTATACGCTGTCCGACACGCCGTCCGACCCGCAGGCCGCACGCGTCGCCGCGGAGGAAAACCATGCCGACGTCATCGCCGGCGTCAATCTGAAGGACGAGCCGGACGACGTCGCCGGCATCCTGCTCGACCTCGCCCAGCGCGAAACTAAGACGTTTTCGGTGCAATTTGCCCACAAGCTCGTCGCCGACCTGAAGACAGTTGCGCGCCTGAACAAAGACCCGGTGCGATCGGCCGGTTTTCGTGTGTTGCGCGCGCCCGACGTGCCCTCGGTGCTGATCGAGCTCGGTTATGTGTCGAACAAGCAGGACCTGCAGTCATTGAACTCGGACAGTTGGCGCGACCGAACCGCGGATTCGATCGCATCCGCCGTCAACGACTATTTTGCCACCCACCTCGCCGGGGCCCGCGCCAATTAAGTTCGCAATCCGGAGGTAGAGTGATGCCGGGCCGGCCTCAGTTTGAACAAAAACCGGAGCGACGAGACGCGATGGAGAGGGTAGTGTATGGTGCGAATGGGCTGGTGCCGCCACACCCGCCGGCCGATCGGGTCGGTTCCTCGGCGTTGTGTCAATCCTTTAGGCCGAGACGGGGCGGGGCAACCTCAATGAAATCGGTATCGCGGTGAAACTGCTTCTGCGCTTTTTGGGCTTCCTGTTCGCGGCAGGCACGATCCTGTTCATCGCCGGGGTCGCCGCGACCGCAGGCCTGCTGTGGCATTACTCCAAGGACCTGCCGGACTACACCCAGCTTCAGGACTATGAGCCGCCGGTGATGACGCGGGTGCATGCCGCCGACGGCTCGTTGCTTGCGGAATATGCCAAGGAACGCCGGCTCTATCTGCCGATTCAGGCAATTCCGAAGCTCGTCACCAACGCCTTTGTGGCGGCGGAGGACAAGAACTTCTACCACCATCCGGGCATCGACATTTACGGCATCATGCGCGCCGGCATGCTCTATGTAGAGAACTACGGCAGCGGCCGACACCCGCAGGGCGCCTCGACCATCACCCAGCAGGTCGCCAAGAACTTTCTATTGAATAATCAAGTGTCATTCGAGCGCAAGATCAAGGAAGCGCTCTTGGCGCTGCGCATCGAGCGCACCTATTCGAAACAGAAAATCCTCGAACTCTACCTCAACGAAATTTATCTCGGCTTCGGCGCCTATGGCATAGCCGCGGCCTCGCTTCTGTATTTCGACAAGTCGGTGCACGAGCTGACCATCGCGCAGGCCGCTTATCTCGCCGGTCTGCCCAAAGGGCCGAACAACTACAATCCGTTCCGTCGCAAGGATGAGGCGATCGCGCGGCGCAATTACGTGATCGACCACATGGTCGAGGACGGCTTCATCTCGGCGGCGGACGGCGCCAAAGCGGAAAAGGAGCCGCTTGACGTGACCGTGCGCAGCGCGAGCCCGCACGTTTTTGCCGCCGAATATTTCACCGAAGAAGTGCGCCGCTACCTCTACGACAATTACGGTGAGAAGAAGCTCTATGAGGGCGGCTTGTCGGTGCGCACCACGCTCGATCCGAAGCTGCAAATGCTGGCGCGCAACACCATGGTCGACGGGCTCGTCAATTTCGACGAGAAGCAAGGCTATCGCGGACCGGTCACGAAAATTGAGGTAAGCGGCGACTGGGGCGTCAAGCTCGCCGACGTAAAATCGCTGGACGATGTCGACCCGTGGCGCATGGCCGTCGTGTTGCAAGTCGACGATCAGTCGGCGCGCATCGGGCTGCAGCCGGGGCGCGATCCGTCCGGCGCCGTGCTCAAGGACCGCGAGGTCGGTATCGTGCCGCTGGACGGCGTCAAATGGGCGAAGCCGGCCAATGGACCGTCGAAGCCAATTCAGCGGGTCGACCAGGTCCTTTCCGTCGGCGACGTGATCTACGTCGACCCGATGGAGCAGCAAGGTCAGTACCGGCTGCGGCAGATTCCGGAAATCTCCGGCGCCTTGGTGGTGATGGACCCGCATACCGGCCGCGTGCTCGCCATGGTCGGCGGCTTCTCGTTCGACCAGAGCCAGTTCAACCGCGCCACCCAGGCGCTGCGCCAGCCGGGTTCCTCGTTCAAGCCCATCGTGTATGCCGCCGCACTTGACAACGGCTACACGCCTTCGACCATCATTATGGATGCACCGATCGAGATCGATATGGGGCAGGGCGGCGGCATCTGGACGCCGCAAAACTACGGCGGCAAGTTTTTCGGCCCGTCGACGCTTCGCTTCGGCCTCGAAGAATCGCGCAACGTGATGACGGTGCGACTCGCCCAGGACATCGGCATGCCGCTGATTTCCGAATACGCCAAGCGCTTCGGCGTCTATGACGAATTGCCGCCGTATCTGTCCTATGCGCTCGGCGCCGGCGAAACCACGGTGATGCGCATGGTCACCGCCTATTCCATGTTCGACAACGGCGGCCGCCGTGTCATTCCGACTTTGATCGATCGCATCCAGGACCGTTACGGCCACACCATCTACAAGCACGATCAGCGCGAATGTGTCGGCTGCAATGCCAAGGAGTGGCACGATCAGCCGGAGCCGACGCTGGTCGACAAGCGCGAGCAGGTGATCGATCCGATGACCGCCTATCAGATCACCTCGCTGATGGAAGGCGTCGTGCAGCGCGGCACCGGCGTCGCGCTTCGCGCGCTCGGCAAACCGATCGCCGGCAAAACCGGAACCACCAACGACGAGAAGGACGTCTGGTTCATCGGCTTTTCGCCGGACATGGTCTGCGGCGTCTATCTGGGCTTCGACAAGCCGCGCCACATCGCCAATCGCGCCACCGGCGGCAGCCTCGCCGCGCCGGTGGTGCGCGATTTCCTCAAGGTCGCGCTTGCCGACAAACCGCCGATTCCGTTCTCGGTGCCGCCCGGCATCAAGCTCGTTCGCGTCGACGCCAAGACTGGGATGCGCGCCGGGCCGGGCGATCCGCGCGTCATCCTCGAGGCTTTCAAGCCCGGCACCGCGCCGCCCGACAGTGACACCGTTGTCGGCGCCGACACCACCAACGGCGTTTCCAACGTGCAAACGGGCGTGCCTGACGCCGGCAATGTCGTGCGCACCGGCACGGGCGGCTTGTATTGAGGACGAACGACAGTCGACGGACACGGAATGTGGTTGTCTTATCCCGCTTCTGACCTTATCTGTCCTTCATCGTCCGTCCTCTGTCATCTGATTCCATGCGCGCCGAAATCGAAACCATTGTCGACGAGATCAAGCAGTCGCTGTCACTGCTGAGGAGGCATCTTTGACGTCGACAAAGCGCGCGCGCGGCTAAGCGAGCTCAACACGCTGGCCGAAGACCCGAAGCTGTGGGACGATCCGCAGCGCGCCAGCCGCGTGATGCAGGAGCGTACCGCGCTCGACGACAATCTCACGGCGCTCTCCCGCATCGATCAGGAACTCGACGATCAGGTGACGCTGATCGAGCTCGGCGAAGCGGAAAAGGACCAGAAGGTCGTCGCCGAGGCTGAAGCGGCGCTGCGCAAGCTCAAAATCGAGGTGTCGCGCCGCGAGCTCGAAGCGCTGTTGTCGGGCGAGGCCGACCATAATGACAGTTATCTCGAGGTCCATGCCGGCGCCGGCGGCACGGAGAGCCAGGACTGGGCCGCGATGCTGTTGCGCATGTACACGCGCTGGGCCGAAGCGCACGGTTTTAAGGTCGACTATATCGAGGAGACTCAGGGCGAAGAGGCGGGCATCAAGTCGGCCACCGTCGAGATCAAGGGCCGCAACGCCTATGGCTGGCTCAAGACCGAGAACGGCGTGCATCGTCTGGTCCGCATCTCGCCGTTCGATTCCAACGCGCGCCGCCACACCTCGTTCGCCAGCGTCAATGTTTACCCCGTGGTCGACGACGCCATCAAAGTCGACGTCAAGGAGTCCGACGTCCGCGTCGACACCATGCGCGCCGGCGGCGCCGGCGGCCAGCACGTCAACAAGACCGAGTCGGCGATCCGGCTCACCCACATCCCGACCAATATCGTCGTGGTTTGCCAAAACGATCGCTCGCAGCATCGCAATCGCGCGCAGGCCTGGCAGATGCTGCGCGCCAAGCTCTACGAAGCCGAACTGAAAAAGCGCGAGGAGAAGGCCGCCGCCGATCAGGCCGCCAAGACCGATATCGGCTGGGGCCACCAGATCCGCTCTTACGTGCTGCAGCCCTATCAGATGGTGAAGGACCTGCGCACCGGCGTGTCCACCTCCAACACCGGCGCGGTGCTCGACGGCGACATCGATCAGTTCACCGAAGCAGCACTGGCGCAGAAGGCGTTCGGCGCCGGGCCGAAGCACGTCGAGGACGTGGAGTAGTTGGGCTAGTCCTGAATGACGCTACGGCTGCTGCGGACTATTTGCTGCCCGTCGCCGAACAGCTTTGCCCCGGCCTCGAGAAATTTTTGCGGATTGACCGGCTCGCCGTCGACGCGCGTCTCGTAATGCAAATGCGGGCCGGTCGAGCGCCCGGTCGACCCGATCAGCCCGATGGTCTGGCCGACGCGAACGTCCTCGCCGACCTGGACGTCGATCTGCGACAGGTGGCCGTAGCGGGTTGCGAGCCCGTTGCCGTGGTCGATCTCGACCAAATTGCCGTAGCCGCCGTCCCAACCGGCGATGCTCACGCGTCCGGCGGCCGCGGCATGGACAGGTTCGCCGGGCTCGCCGCGGATGTCCATCCCGGTATGCATGGCCGGCTCGTGCAGGAACGGATCCTCGCGCACGCCGAACGGCGAGGTTTCGTCGATCTCGCCGCTCACCGGCTTGCGCACCGGCACGCCGCGCAGCGTATCGTCGAGCTGCGCGAGCTCGGAGCGCGCCAGATTGACGCGAAACAGCGCGCGCGCAAATCCGTCATTGGCCGGCGGCACTCTGACGGGGATGAAGGGACCGCCGGTATTCGCCGCTGCATCCACCTTCACCCCGAGCTGATCGAGGACGCTGCGGATCCGATGTGCCGCGATTTCGTAGCGTTCGTCCAGCGCGCCGAGCGCCAGAGCTTGCTGCCGATCGACGCGGTCGAGCGAAGCCTGCATGCGGTCGAGCGTTGCGCCGATGCTGGATTGCCGGCCGCGTTCGTTTCGCGGCGGTTCGAGGGCCGGATCACGGCCTTGTCTCAAGGCCGCGCCTCCGATCGATCCGGTCGCCGCCGGGTCGGCGAGGTTGCCCAACGCCGCGGCACGGGATTCTAACGCCGCCTGCCGGCGCATCAGCTCATCGAGCTTCTGCTCGAATTGCTCCTGGTCGAGCAATTGGCGGCTCGTGGTGCGATCGATCTGGGCGCGCAATTCGGCGATCCGGTCCTCGTAGCCGAACTGCTGCTGCGCCTGGCGCGCGATCAGTGTGCGCAACACGTCGTCGCGAAAGGCGAGATAGGTCGCCGCGGTGATCGACCAGCCCGCCATGATGACGACGGTGCCGACCGCGATCCAGAATGCAACCGGACCGAATCTGATTTGGCGTCCGGCATGCGCGATGGTGTAGGCGCTTGCCACCAGGTCGGACGCGTTGCGCGTGCGCGGCTCATGGTGGCGACCGACTTCGCGCGAAGCATGGCCGGAATTTTGCGGGGCGTGAGGCGCCGGATGCTGGGCCGAGTGTGGCGCGGAATGTTTCGTTCTTGCGGCCTGCGACGACCGAGACGCTATCCACTGCGACATTGCCGCTCCCACCAGGCCCGGGGGTGGATTTGAGCGGTTTATGGTTAATATTCAGGAAATTATGGGCCTCGACTTGCAGCCATTTTGCCGACCTCGGTAAACGCTTCGGCAACAACGGCGAGCTGAGCTAAAGCGCCTTCGCCGCCGCCAAGACCGCCGCGGCGTGGCCGGCGACCGAGACTCTCGGCCATACCTGAGCAATGCGCTGATCGGGACCGATCAGGAACGTGCTGCGCACGACGCCGAAGAAGTTGCGGCCGTACATCGATTTTTCCTGCCACGCGCCATAGGCCTCGAGCATTTTGTGGGTCTCGTCCGAGGCCAGCGCGACGGTGAGATTGTGCTTGGCTTTGAAGGCGTCGAGCGCTCTGACCGGATCGGCGGAAACGCCAAGGATATCGGCGCCGGCGCGGCCAAATTCGCTCTTCAACCCCGAAAAATCGATCGCTTCCTTGGTGCAGCCCGACGTGTCTGCCCGGGGGTAGAAATAGAGGACGAGCTTGCGGCCAGCGAAGTCGGCAAGGCAGACCGTGCCGCCATCGGCGCAGGGCAGGCTGAAATTAGGCGCTTTGACACCGGCCGCGAGCCCCATTTTGACGGCCGCTTTGCTGTCCTTGCCGCGCGCTATGCCCTTGCTGCGAGGCTTGTTTCCGGCAGTCCGCGGCGCCGCTTTGCGCGCTGTCTTTCGCGCCATGTGCCTTCCTTTCGACGCTTTCCCAAGGCCTTCTCTAGCGCCAGAATACGCCCGCGGGCAGGGGTGTCGATCGCTCACGGGAAGTTATTCCGTCGGCTGTATCGTTATGACGGCGCCACGACCGGTGCGGTGGGGCGCTCAGACAAGCGAATTTCGGGATCGGGACACGAGGGGACGCCCGACCGGGCATGGCGAATCAAGACAGGCAAAATGCGGCATCCCCGCGATGGGAACGTACCGTTCACCCGCGACGCCGGGGCAACCTTGCAGCAGCTCACCGCGGTGAACGCTGGGGCGACGGCCGCTATCTGGCCGCGTATCGGCGCTTGCTGGCGCGGCATCAGCGCCTGATCAGGCGGGTCGGGATCGGTTCGGCCGTCGTGGTCGGGCTGTTGGTGCTCGGCGTCGCCGGCCTGTGGTGGCGGCTTTCCAGCGGACCGATCCAGCTCGACGTCTTCACGCCTTGGCTGGTGTCGGCCATCGAGGAAAATTTCGGCAGCCACGAACGCGTCGAAGTCGGCGGCACTCAGATCGAGCGGACCGAGCACGGCGCCGCGGTGCGGGTGCGCGATATCGTGGTACGCGATCCCGACGGGACCGTTGTGGCGAGCGCGCCGAAGGCGGAGATCCACGTCTCCGGCTTAAGTCTGTTGAGCGGCCACATGCGCGCCGAAAGCCTCAATCTGGTCGGCGCGACAATGGCCGTGCGCATCGAGCCGAACGGCAGCGTCACGGTTTTCGCCTCCGACGCCGACAAACATCCCATTGCCACGGCCGACGTGCCGGCCGCCGGTCTCGCCGCGCGTCCGGCAATCAAGCAGGACAAGATCGAAGCCAATGCAGTCGCGCCCGCTGCCGGGACGGCGCGACTGCCGCTTGTTGCCGCGCCCGCGGGGCACTCCGCCTTGCCGCGGCCGCCCACCGACAGCATTGCCGCGCTGTTGTCGTGGCTCGATGGCATCGGCCAGTCCGGGCTCGACGGCCACGATTTGCGCGAGCTTGGATTGAAGGACGGCACGCTGACCGTCGACGACGAGCGCACCGGCAAACGCTGGACCTTTGAAGATATCAGCCTCAGCATCCAGCGCCCGCACAGCGGCGGCATTGTGGTCACGGTCGGCTCGGCGAATCCGGATCGTCCGTGGGGGCTCACCGCGTCGATCAAGCCGATGGAGGATGGCTACCGCAGCATTGCGCTGGAAGCCCGGCAAGTGTCCGCTGACGATCTGTTGCTGGCGTCCCGGTTCGGCGACGGAACTTTGCAGTTCGACGTGCCGGTGTCGGCGAGCTTGCGCGGCGTGATCGGCCCAAACGGGGTGCCCCAATCGCTCACCGGCCGCATCGTCGCGGACGCCGGCTATCTCAATGACGGCGACAGCGGTGACGGCCGCATCGACCTCGACCATGCCGAGTTCAAGATCAACTGGGACGCCGGCAGCCGCGTGCTCACGGTGCCGTTCCAAGTCCTTTCCGGCGGCAATCGCATCACGCTGCTTGGCCAGGTCGAAGCGCCGGCGCAGTCGCCGGGGCCGTGGCAGTTCCGCATCGGCGGCGGCTCGGTCGTGCTCAATTCTCCGGCCGAACAGAGCGACGCGCTGGTGCTCAACAATATCGCGGTGAGCGGCCGCTTCGATCCGGTGAAGAAGCGTTTTGTGGTCGAGCACGGCGAAATCGGCAACGGCGATGTCGGCGTCGCCCTGTCCGGCAACGCCGATTATTCCAGCGGCGATCTTCACCTGGCCGCCGGCCTTGCGGCAACGCGCATGTCCGCCGATGCGCTAAAGCGCTTGTGGCCGATCTTCATCGTTCCGAAAGTTCGCGACTGGTTCGATGAGCATCTGCTCAGCGGCGACGTCGAGCGGGTGGTGATTGGCGTGAATTCGCCGTTCGAAAACCTCAAAGCGAGCGGCCCGCCGGTGGCGGACGACGGCTTGACGCTCGATGCGGTGGCGACCAATTGCGTGATCCGGCCGGTGGCCGGCCTGCCGGCACTGCACGACGCCGACCTCACCGTTCACATCGTCGGCCGCGACGCGCAGATCGCGCTCAGCAAAGCGGCGGCCGATCTGCCCTCCGGCCGCAAGCTTAATCTGTCGTCCGGCCTGTTCGAAGTTCCCGATACCGCGCCGCATGCGCCGCCCGCGAACGTGCATTTCAAGCTCGACGGCTCGGTTCCGGCAGCCGTCGAGCTTTTGGGCATGGACCGCCTGCGCGACGCCGCGCAGGTGCCGTTCGATGCAGCGACGACCCACGGCAACATGAGCGCGCTGGTCGCTCTGGCGATGCCGCTCAAGCCGGATCTGCCGCCGGGATCGACCAATTACGCCATCACCGTCGACGCCACGAACTTTTCCGCCGAGCACATGATCATGGGACAGAAGGTCGAAGCCGCGGATCTCAAAGTCAGCGCCAATAACCAGGGCTTCGCGCTCAAAGGCGACGTTAAGATCGGCGGCTCGCCGGCCAATCTGGAATACCGGCAATTGCGCGGCGAAAGCGAAGCCGACGTCCATATTCAGGGCATGCTCGACGAGGCGATGCGCAATAACCTCGGCCTCGATCCGGCGAACGCCATCAGCGGCGCCATTCCCATCGACATCACCGGCAAAGTTGCCACGTTCTCGGAGCACGACGGCCGCTTCGCGGTCGCGGCCGACCTGACGTCGGCTCAGATCGACGGCTTCTTGCCGGGTTGGGTCAAGCAGTCCGGCAAGCCGGCGCGCGCCACCTTCACCGTGACGAGCACCCCACAGTCCGTCCACATCGGCGATCTGTTGATCGAAGGCGCCGGCGGCGGCGTAAAAGGCACCATCGAGCTCGACGGCTCAGGCGCGCTGCAATCGGCCGATTTTCCTTCGTACGGCTTTTCCGACGGCGATCACGCCAGCCTTAAGGTGACCCGGGGACAGGACGGAGTGCTGCACGCCGTAATGCGCGGCGAT
>JASHOX010000207.1 GCA_030038415.1 Xanthobacteraceae bacterium | reverse complement strand
GGCGAGCGCTTGGCGCGCGCGGCGGAAAGCTGACGGGGCGCACCATGATTACCGGGACGCTCTCGCGCTACTTCGGAATGCGGTTTCTCACCTCCGTCGTCGGCTCTTTTATCGGCGTCGTCGCGCTGGCCGCGATGATCGACTACGTCGAACTGATGCGCCGCGGCGCCGACTGGCCCAACGCCACGGCCTGGGTGCTCGCCAAAATCTCGATGTACCGCGTGCCGCAGCTCACCGAACGCATCATGCCGTTCTCGGTCCTGGTCGGCGCCATGTCGTGCTACCTGACGCTATCGCGGCGGCTCGAACTCGTCGTGGCGCGGTCGGCCGGCATTTCCGCCTGGCAGTTCGTAGCACCGGCCATGATCGCCGCCTTCATCTTCGGCACCGTCGCCACCGCCGTCTACAATCCCGTTGCCGCGATGTTGCATGAGCGATCGAAGCGGCTCGAAGCCGAAATGTTGGGGGAGAACATGTCGGCGTTGCAGGAAAGCACCAGCGGATTCTGGGTCCGCCAGAAAAGCGCCGACGGCGCGGCCATCATCAATGCCAGCACCAGCCGCGAGCAAGGCGCCCAGCTCGGCGGCGTCACCATCTACACGTTCGATCGCGACGGTCACTTCCAGCAGCGGATCGAGGCGCAAAACGCCACCTTGGAGCAGGGCTATTGGCAGCTCCAAGACGCCCGCATCTATGCCAGCGGCAAGGCCCCGGACGTCGAAGACAGCTATCGCGTCGCCACCAATCTGACGCTGGAGCAAGTGCGGGAAAGCTTTGCAACACCCGAGACCGTGCCGTTTTGGGAGTTGCCCACCTATATCGAGCTCGCCGATCGCGCCGGGCTCGGCGCCGCCGGTTATCGCCTGCAATATCAGCAGCTCCTGGCGCGCCCGTTTCTGCTCGCCGCGATGGTTTTGCTCGCGGCGTCCGTGAGCCTGCGCTTCTTCCGCTTCGGCGGCGTGCAGAAAATGGTGTTAAGCGGCATCACCGCGGGATTTCTGCTGTTCGTCCTGCAAAAAATCACTGACGACATGAGCAGAGCCGAGCTCATGCCGCCGGCGGCAGCAGCGTGGATACCTGTCGTTGTCGGAAGTCTGACCGGATTCGTCGCGCTGTTGTTCCAGGAGGACGGCTAGTGGCGAGTACGAGTGGCCCCCTCTGTTCCGGCCTGCGTAGTAGCGTTCGCGTTGGTGCAACGGCGCTTGCTGCGCTGCTGGCGTGTATCGTCGGGTCGACCCTCCTGCCGGCGCCGCTGTTCGCCCAGCAGGCCGGTAACTTGTTGCATTTTCCGCCACGGCCGCCAGCGCCGCCGAAAAAGCCGGCGCCGCCATCCAACGCGCCGATGCTCGTGCAAGCCACTGAGATCAGATACGACTACACCAACAATACGGTCGCCGCCGTCGGCAACGTGCAGATCTATTACGGCGGCGCCACCATCGAGGCCGATCAGGTCATCTACGACCAAAAAACCAAGCGCCTACGCGCCCAGGGCAACGTTCGGCTGACCGAGCCTGACGGCAAGATCACTTACGGCCAGACCATCGATCTGAGCGACGACTTCCGTGACGGCTTTGTCGATTCGCTGCGGCTGGAAACGCCCGACGATACGCGCTTTGCCGCGGCCCGCGCCGATCGCGCCAAAGGCAACTACACCGTCCTGCAAAACGGCGTCTATACGGCTTGCGAACCCTGCAGGGACGATCCGAAAAAACCACCGCTGTGGCAGGTCCAGGCGGCACGGATCATCCACGACGAGGGTGAGAAAATGCTGTATTTTGAGGATGCCCGTGTCGAATTTTTCGGAGTGCCGCTGGCCTACGTCCCGTTCATGTCGGCGCCCGATCCGACAGTGAAACGCAAAAGCGGATTTCTGTTTCCGAGCCTCTCGGAATCCTCGCAATACGGCTTCGGCGTCGAGCCGAAATATTTTTGGGCGCTGGCGCCCAATTACGACCTGACCTTCGGCACTCTGTTGACGACGAAGCAGGGCGTGCTCGGCGAAGCAGAGTGGCGGCATCGTCTGCTCAACGGCTCCTACTCGATCAGGGCGGCCGGCATTTTCCAGCAGGACCCCGGCTACTTTGCCGACCGCGACGGGCCGAATAGCCCGACCGCGCAGACATTTCGCGGAGCAATTCAGACGGCGGGCCAGTTCGCGATCAACGACAAATGGGTCTGGGGATGGACCGGGCTGTTGGTCACCGACACCCAGTTTCTGTTCGACTATCAGCTCCGGCAATTCAGTGGCGCGTTCGACCCATTCCAAACCGGCGTCGCCTCGCAAGGAGTTTCGCAGCTCTACCTGAGCGGCGCCGGCGAACGCAGCTATTTCGATGTCCGTTCAATCTACTATTACGGCTTCTCGCAGCAGGATAACCAAGCCCAGATTCCGATCATCCATCCTGTGCTCGATTATTCGAATGTATTGGCGCAGCCGGTTCTCGGCGGCGAATTTAGCTACAAGGTCAACCTGACAAGCTTGAGCCGGCAGGCGGCCGAATTTCAGGCGGTCACGCAGACCGCGCAGGCGGCCGGCACCTGCGGCAGCCCGACCGCCGACACTGCCATTCCGGCGAACTGCCTGTTGCGCGCCATTCCGGGAGAATATTCGCGCGCTTCCACCGAGCTCGATTGGCGCCGTACCGTCGTCACCGACAACGGCCAGATGATCATGCCGTTCTTCCAGTTCCGCGGCGATCTCGCCTCGGTCAATGTCGACAATCAGGTCGGCGTTGCGAATTATATCGCTCCCGGCGAAACCGATCTGGCGCGCGCTATGCCTGCCGCGGGCGTCGAATATCGTTATCCCTTCGTTGACGTGGAACCGTGGGGGACGCAGACGATCGAACCGATTGCCCAGTTGATCCTGCGGCCTAATGAAACCGACATCGGCAAGTTTCCAAACGAAGACTCGCAGAGCCTGGTTTTCGACGATTCAAA
The DNA here is from genome assembly GCA_030038415.1 of Xanthobacteraceae bacterium. Taxonomy (GTDB): domain Bacteria; phylum Pseudomonadota; class Alphaproteobacteria; order Rhizobiales; family Xanthobacteraceae; genus BOG-931. Next base: position 24,803 of record JASHOX010000207.1, on the reverse strand, counting down.
CCTGTTCGCGATCGACAAGTTCTCCGGCTGGGATCGCGTAGAAGGCGGCAGCCGGGTGAATGCCGGCGTGCAATATACCGCCCAGGTCAACCGCGCCGGCTCGCTCAATGTACTGTTCGGACAATCCTATGCATTGTTCGGCCAGAACTCGTTCCAGGTTCCCGATATCACCAATACCGGCCTGGAAAGCGGTCTCGACAAGACTGTCTCGGATTACGTCGGCCGGGTCACATATCAACCAAACCAGGTTTATTCGTTCACCGCCCGAGGGCGTTTCGACGAGGCGACGTTCACCCCCGAGCGGCTTGAGTTCGAAAGCCGCGCCAACTTCGATCGCTGGACACTGCAGGTGCTCTACGGCGATTATGCCGCGCAGCCGCTGCTCGGCTTCCTGACCCGTCGCGAAGGCATACTCGCCGGGGCGTCGGTCAAGTTGACGGAGAACTGGATCGCGCTCGGCTCGGCCCGCTACGATATCGCCAACGATCAGATCGACCAATCCCGGCTTGGAATTGGCTACGTCGACGACTGCTTCATGTTGTCCGTGAACTGGCTTACCGGATACACATATACTGCCATTGCCAATTCAACACCTGTCAGGGACAGCACGGTCATGCTGCAATTCAGCTTGCGCACACTCGGGCCCGATGTTTTGGCGCCGGTGGGGGCTTCGTTCTAAATTTTGCCGTGAGTCTATGGGTTGGTGTCGCGAAATTTTGGGGGCGAACTGGTCAAGCCGGCAGGGCCCTGCCGTCGAGGGAGAGAGTACAGTGAGGTCGCAGATTGCAGTCAGCGCACGGCTTGGGGCTTTGATGCTTGCCGCAGCGACCCTGCTTGCCGTCGCCTCGACGGCCCGGTCCCAGGAAGAGGTCGTGCTGCTGGTCGACGGCGAGCCGATAACGTCGCTCGACATTCAGCAACGTTCCAAATTCATCGAGATGAGCACCCACAAGGCGCCGACGCGGCAGGAAGCGATCGACAGTCTCGTCGATCAGATCCTCGAATTGCGCGAGGCGAAGCGCTACGAGATCGTGCCGAGCGACGCGGACGTGAACAATGCCTATGCCAACGTGGCAAGCCACATGGGAGTGGACACCCAAAAACTGACCCAGATGCTCGCCAGCGGCGGCGCCAGCGAGGCCACCCTCAAACTGCAGCTGAAGGCGCAGATTGCCTGGACCAGTCTGGTGCGCGGACGCTACAAGGCCAGCCTGGAAATCCCCGACACCGATATCGAGGCAGAGCTCAAGCTGCATCAGCCCGACCAGCAAAGCCAAGTGGGCTACGAGTACATGATGCGCCCGATCATTCTCGTGGTGCCGCGCGGCTCTCCGCCTGCCGCCTACGACGCGCGCAAACGCGACGCCGAGGCCTTGCGCGCCCGCTTCACGAACTGCAGCGACGGCGTGGCGTTTGCGCAAGGGTTGCCGGAAGTTGCGGTGCGCGACCCGGTGCCCAAATCCTCGGCCGACCTGCCGCAGCAACTCCGCGACATCCTTGACAATACCGAGGTCGGCCACCTGACACCGCCCGAGCAGACCGACGAGGGCATCCAGATGTTCGCCATCTGCTCCAAAAAAGAGTCGAAGACCGATACGCCGGAAGCGCGAAAATTGCGCGATGAAATGTTCGAGAAGAAATTTGGCGCCAAGGCCAAGCGCTACCTTGCCGATTTGCGCCGCCAGGCGATGATCGAATACAAATAGAGCCGTCGCGTGAGGCGTGGTCCTTTCGGGCATCCGTTTTTGCCGCGGATCAAGCCCGCCGCAGGCGTATTTTGGATTGCGTGAAGGATGCAGGGCCGTGCGAGTTCTGGCATTGACGCTTGGCGAGCCTGCCGGGATCGGCCCCGATCTCGCTCTGGCCATTTGGCGGCGGCGCGCCGAGCTTGACCTACCGCCATTTTACATCGTCGCCGATCCCGGATTTCTCCGACGGCGGGCTGCCAAACTCGGCCTCGACGTGCCGATCGCCAGCGCGACCGCGCAATCCGCTGCGGCGACATTTCGCTCGGCGCTGCCGGTATTGCCTCTCGACATCGCCGTGACCGCCGAACCGGGCCAGCCGGATCGCTCGAGCGCACCCGCCGCGGTGGCTTCGATCCGCCACGCGGTTGCCGACGTCATGGCCGGCGCGGCGGCAGCCGTCGTCACCAATCCGGTCGCCAAGAACGTGCTCTACAATTGGGGTTTCGCCGAGCCGGGCCACACCGAATTCCTGGCGACGTTGGTGCAGGAAGCGACCGGCAAGTCGCTGCGTCCGGTGATGATGTTGTGGTCGCCGGAACTCGCCGTCGTCCCGGTCACGATCCACTTGCCGCTCCGCGACATCTTCAATCACCTTTCGACCGATCTCATCGTGGAAACCGGACGCATCGTCGCACACGATCTTGCCACGCGTTTTAAGATCGCGCGGCCACGGCTGGCGATTGCCGGGCTCAATCCGCATGCCGGCGAAGCGGGCACGCTCGGCGAGGAGGATCGCATGATCGTCGCGCCGGCGGTGGCGCGCCTTGTCGCCGAGGGGACCGATGCCAAGGGTCCGCTCGCCGCCGATTCGATGTTTCACGAACGCGCGCGCGCGAGCTACGACGCGGCGCTATGCATGTATCACGATCAGGCGCTGATCCCGATCAAGACGCTTGCCTTCGATCATGCCGTCAACGTCACGCTCGGCTTGCCGTTCGTGCGCACCTCGCCGGATCACGGCACCGCCTTCGACATTGCCGGCACCGGCCGCGCCGATCCGACCAGCCTGATCGCCGCACTGCGGCTCGCGGCACGGCTCGCCGAGGCCGCGCCGAGCCCTGCGCGGGCGGTGCCTGTCGCCGCATCGTGAGCGACCCTTGCGACAGCCTGCCGCCACTACGCGAAGTGATCCGTCGGCACGGTCTTGTCGCCAAAAAGTCGCTCGGACAAAATTTCCTCTTCGACCTCAACCTCGCCTCCCGCATCGCCCGAGCGGCTGGACCGCTCGCCGGAGTAACCGTTCTCGAAATCGGTCCCGGGCCGGGTGGCCTGTCGCGCGCGCTGTTGGCGCAAGGCGCCGCGCATGTGATTGCCGTGGAGCGGGACGAACGGGCGATCGCTGCCTTGCAGGAGATCGCGGCGTTTTATCCGGGCCGCCTCGATATCGTCGCGGCAGACGCTCTACGCTTCGACCCGAGGCCGCAGTTTCCCGTTGGACCGGTGCGCATCGTCGCCAACCTGCCCTACAACATTGCAACCGCTCTGCTGATCGGCTGGCTTTCCATCGAACCGTGGCCGCCGTGGTTCGATTCCGCGGTGCTGATGTTTCAGCGCGAGGTCGCCGAACGCATCGTCGCCGCGCCCGACTCGAAAAGCTATGGACGGCTATCAGTCCTGGTGCAGTGGCGCTGCGAAGCGCGGATTTTGTTCGACGTGAACCCCGCAGCCTTTGTACCGCCGCCCAAAGTCACCTCCTCCCTCGTCCGTCTCGTGCCCCGCGCGGCACCGCTGCCTTGCGAGCGCGAGTTGCTCGAACGGGCGACCCAGGCCGCCTTCGGGCAACGCCGCAAAATGCTGCGCCACAGCCTGCGCTCGCTCGGCATCGATGCGCTCAGCCTGATCGCGGCAGCAGGCCTCGACCCGACCGCGCGGGCCGAAAACGTCCCTGTCGCCGGCTTTGTCGCCCTGGCGCGGGCCCTCGCCGCGGCCTCCCATCATCGGGCATGATGGGTCTCTTCGAAACGATGAGGCAAAAGCCACAATGACCAAATTCCACCGCCAGTCGCTTGTTGCCTACGGCCAACCACTCTGTGAAACGCTCACCGATCTGCCGACGCCGCGCGGCAGCGAAGTTCTGCTGCGGGTGGGCTGTTGCGGCGTCTGCCATTCCGATCTGCATCTGCAGGACGGCTATTTTGCGCTGGGCGGAGACAAGCGGCTCGACATCACCAAGGACCGCACCCTGCCCTTCACGCTCGGACACGAAATCGCCGGCGTCATCGAGGCCGCCGGCGAGACGGCCGAAGACGCGACAATCGGGCGCCGCGTCGCGGTCTATCCGTGGATCGGTTGCGGCACCTGCCCCGCCTGCCTCGCCGGCGACGAAAACCTGTGCTCCAGGCATCGTCATCTCGGCATTGCTGTCGACGGCGGCTACGCCACGCACGTTCTGGTATCCCATCCGCGCTACCTCCTCGATTATGCACCGCTGTCGCCGGACTTTGCCGGCATGCTGATGTGCTCCGGCCTCACCGCCTTTTCGGCGCTCAAGCATCTCGGCTGCCGGGCCGAGCGCGGGCCGGTGTTGTTGGTCGGACTGGGCGGCGTCGGCATGATGGGCCTCGCCATCGCGCGGGCGTTGTTTCACGAGCCGCCGCTGGTCGCCGACATCGCCGCCGATAAACGCGAGGCAGCGCTTGCCGCCGGCGCGGCCCAGGCCTTCGATCCGTCCGATCCGCAGGCTCGCCGCGCGGTGATGGCGGCGACCGGCGGCGGCGCTCTCGCGGTTTGCGATTTCGTCGGCTCGGAAAAGTCGCTGCAATTCGCGACCGGAGTGCTCGGTCGCGGCGGCAAGGTCGTGGTGACGGGACTACTCGGCGGCAATTTTTCGATAGCGGCCGCGATGATCGTGATCAAAGCCATGACCATCGAGGGCACGCTGACCGGTACGCTCGCCGAAGCGCGCGAACTCATCGACCTCGCGCGGAGCGGAAAGCTAGCGACGATCCCGACGCACGAACGTCCGCTCCATCAAGCGCAGGCGGCGCTCGACGATCTGCGCGCCGGCCGCGTCGTTGGGCGAACCGTGCTGTCGACCGAAGGCGTTACTTAAGCTTAGCCTGCAGCGCGCGGACAAAATCAGAAAGCCCGATCTGCCGCTCGCGCTTGAGCCGCTCGGCCGCCAGGATCGCCCGCACCTCGGCGAAGGCTTCGGCCTTGTCGCGGTTGACGATGACGTAGTCGTATTCCGGCCAGTGGCTCATCTCGCCGGCGGCCTTGGCCATGCGCGCGCCGATGACGGACTTGCTGTCCTGCGCCCGGCGTTTGAGCCGGCGCTCCAATTCACGAACCGTCGGCGGCAGGATGAACACGCTGACCAGATCGTCGCGGGCTTTTTCGCGCAATTGCTGCGTGCCCTGCCAATCGATATCGAACAGCACATCGCGGCCGGCGCGGAGCGCTTCGATGACCGGCCGGCGCGGCGTGCCATAACAATGGCCGAACACTTCGGCCCACTCTAACAGCTCGCCCTTTTTGACCATAGCATCGAAGCGATGCCGATCGATGAAATGATAATCGCGGCCGTCGATTTCGCCGCGCCGTTTGGGGCGAGTGGTCACCGAGACCGATAATTCAATCCTGCGATCCGCCCGCAGCAAGAGCCGCGACAACGTGGTCTTGCCGGCGCCGGACGGCGACGACAGCACCAACATCAGGCCGCGCCGCTCGACTTTCTTTCGACTTTGTCCGCCGCGCGCCATTTCCGCCACCAGCCGGTCTATTCTACGTTCTGCACTTGCTCGCGGAATTGCTCGACCGCGGCTTTCAGCTCCAGCCCGATATTGGTGAGCTCGACATCGTTGGCCTTGGCGCACAGCGTATTGGCTTCGCGGTTGAGCTCCTGCGCCAGAAAGTCGAGCCGGCGGCCGATCGGCCCGCCCTCTCCGATCAAATGTCGCGCCTGGGCGACGTGCGCGGCGAGGCGATCGAGCTCCTCGCGCACATCGGCCTTGGTCGCGATCATGATGGCTTCCTGGTGCAGCCGGTCGGGATCGAAGCGATCGGACTGCTCGAGCAGCGCTGCGACCTGCTCGGCAAGCCGCGCCCGTATCGCTTCGGGCCGGCGGCCCGGGACACGCTCGGCGCGCTCGGCGAGCGCTGCGATTTCGCCCAATCGCGCGGTAAGCACCCGACCCAGCGCGGCACCCTCATGGCGGCGCATCTCGCCGAGTGCGCCGATCACCTCGGCAAATCCGGCGGTGACTGCGGCTTCGGCGCTGCGCCGCTCGTCTTCGCGCTCCTCGGAGTCGCTGACCTCGATCACGCCTTTGAGCGCGAGCAAACCGTCGAGCGAGGGCGGCGAGGTTTCGAGCTTCGGCGCGATCTGTTTCATCGCCGCCAAGATCGCATCAAGAACCGCCGCATTGACGCGGACGACCGGCTGCGCGCCGCTTCGGTCCACGGTCAGGTTGGCCTGAATGGAGCCCCGGGTCAGCGCCTCCGCGGCCCGCGCCCGCACCGGCACTTCGATGGCATCCCAGCCGGGCGGCATGCGCAGCCGCAGATCGAGCCCTTTGCCGTTGACCGATTTGATTTCCCAAGCCCAGGTGTAGGGGCCGGACACGCCATGGCCGCGAGCAAATCCCGTCATGCTCGAAAGCGCCATGGATGACGATCCCCCGACACAATAACGAAAAAGAATCGGGCCGAACTTAACGGCGGCAAATCACGGGAACAAGTCACGGAAATAAGCCGCCGCCGCGCGCGGCCTCGATAGGCCGCAAGCCGCGATCAATGGCCGGCCGGAACGCGCGGTTTCGATGTGCCGCGCAATGGCGGCAGCGCCGGCGGCGGTGCGGCGGAATTCGCCGTTGCGCCCTGCGCCGGCGGCGGCGAATTCATCTGATCGTCAATCGGGACTTGGTCTTTCTGATCGGTTTCGATCGCCCGCAGCCGGGCGACATTGCGTTCCTGCTGCTCGTAGGTCTCGGCGAAAACGTGGCCGCCGGTGCCGTCGGCGACGAAATATAATTCGCGTGTCCGCGCCGGATTGGCGGTTGCTTCGAGCGAAGCGCGGCCTGGATTGGTGATCGGGCCGGGCGGCAGGCCATTGATGACGTAAGTGTTGTACGGCGTCGGTTGGCTGATTTCACTCTTCATGATCGGCCGCCCGAGCGTACCTTTGCCGCCCACCAGCCCGTAGATGATGGTCGGGTCTGACTGTAGCCGCATATTCTGCTTCAGCCGGTTGATGAATACCGCGGCAACGCGCGACCGCTCATCCGATTTTCCGGTCTCCTTTTCTACCAGCGAAGCGAGAGTGACGAGTTGCTCCGACGTCTTGAGTGGCAGATCGGGAGAGCGGTGCTCCCAGATCTCCTCGACCGCGCGTTGCTGCGCCTGCTGCATGCGCTGGATCATTTGCTCGCGGGTCACCCCGCGGGTGAAATTGTAAGTATCGGGCAGCAGCGTACCCTCGGGCGGTATTGCCTTGATGTCGCCGACCAATACGTCGTCGGCCAGTAATCGCGCGACGATCTGTTGCGACGTCAGGCCTTCCGGAATGCTCACTTGGTGCGCCACCACCTTGCCCTCGACGATGGTCGCCACGACGTCGCGCAGGCTGGAATGCGCTTTGAACTCGTATTCGCCGGCCTTGAGGCCCTCACGCGCCTTGAGCACGAGCACGCCGCCGATGAACACCCAGGGCTGATCGATCACACCCTCGCGGGTCAAGACATCGGCAATATCGCGCATGCCGGAACCATGCGGAATATTGACGATGCGGTCCTGCGGCAGCGGACCCGGCGCATCGAAGCGCTGGGTGCCGACGAAGAGCACGACGCCGGCCAAAACCGCCAACAGCACAAAAATGCTGATGATGGCATTACCGATGACGACGAGGGGATGCCGCGCACTGGCCGAGCGGCGGGTCGGCATTTCGACCGTGTCAGGTTCGATCGCCGTTCGTGGGCTACGCGGCACGATGCGCTTGGGATCGCTGCGATTTGAGTCCGTGACCGTCATGCCAATCTCGTTCGACCGTCGCTGCGCCCTCGGCGGGTGAGAATCGGCAGCGCCCGACGGCCCTCGCCCCGAATCCCGCAGGTATGGCGGGGATATGCGGTTTGGTGAGGATGCCGGCGAGGACGGCGCCGCCGACGCGTCGCGACCAAGCAGAGCTTCGCCAATCGACCGCGGGCGCGGCACCGAACTGCTCGGTGAAGCTGCAGCAGGCCCATTGGCGGACCGTGCGGCTGCAGGCTTTGACGCATTCGGGGGAATGGGCACCGTCGAACGCGGAGCTTGGACCGCGGGTTTGTCCGCGGCGCGCCCAGCAGCCGTCTGTGATTTTGGCGCGGCTTTGTCGCCGCCGCCCGGCGGGGCGTTAGAATCTGTCACGGCCGGATATCCGCATCTACAAACTGCATGGTCGACTTTGAAAGGATGCTCGGCCCGAGAAAGGATGTTCGGCCCGACGTCAACGAGCGCTTCCGCTCATGGCTGCGACCACAGGCGAGACCTGCAGTGGATCGCAGGCGAGTGCGGAGCAAATATGGCGAAAGGGTGTTGACGCGCACTACGACGCCACCCGGCGGAAAACAAGAGACGCGTTGGTGCCGCCAAACCCGAACGAATTCGACAGCACGACGTTGACCGGCCGCTTTTGTGCTTGATGTGGAACGAGATCGATCGCGGTCGCGACTGAGGGATTGTCGAGATTGATCGTGGGCGGCAGCACTTGGTCGCGCATCGCGAGCAGGCAGAAAATAGCTTCGACGGCGCCGGCGGCGCCAAGCAGATGGCCGATCGACGACTTCGTCGACGACATCGCAATGTGGCCGGCGGCATTGCCGACCAGGCGCTCGACGGCCTTAAGCTCGATCTCGTCGCCGAGCGGCGTCGAAGTGCCATGGGCGTTGATGTAGTCGATTTCGCCGACCGCAATGCCGGCACGGCGGGTCGCGGCAGTCATGCAGCGAAACGCGCCATCGCCATCTTCGGCCGGTGCGGTAATGTGGTATGCATCGCCGGACAGCCCGTAGCCGACCAGTTCGCCATAAATACGCGCGCCGCGCCGCTTGGCGTGTTCGTACTCTTCGAGCACCACGGCGCCCGCCCCCTCGCCCATGACAAAGCCATCGCGGTCGCGGTCATAGGGCCGCGACGCGCGCTCGGGCGTGTCGTTGAAGGCGGTCGACAGCGCACGGCATGCAGCAAAGCCGGCGAGCGAGATACGGTTGACCGGTGATTCAGTGCCGCCCGCCACCATCACATCGGCATCGCCAAGCGCGACCAGCCTCCCGGCGTCGCCGATGGCGTGGGCGCCGGTCGAACAGGCGGTGACGACGGCATGGTTCGGCCCCTTCAGTCCGTGCGCGATCGACACGTAGCCCGACGCGAGGTTGATGAGCCGGCCTGGGATGAAGAACGGCGAGACCCGGCGCGGTCCGCGGTCGCGAAGCACAAGTGCGGTTTCCGCAATGCCTTCGACGCCGCCAATCCCGGAACCGATCAGAACGCCGCTGGCCACCTGATCATCATAGTCCTGCGGGTGCCAATCGGCGTCGTTAAGCGCCTGCGTCGCCGCGGCCATCGCAAAGATGATAAAGTCGTCCACCTTGCGCTGCTCTTTCGGTTCCATCCAATCGTCGGCATTGAAGTTGCCCGCGGAGCCGTCGCCGCGCGGAACTTGGCCGGCAATCTTGCAGGCGAGATCGGAGACTTCGAATTTTTCGATGCGCTGGATGCCGCTGTCGCCGGCCAGCAAACGCCGCCAGGTTTGCTCGATCCCGCACGCGAGCGGCGTCACCAATCCAAGACCCGTGACGACGACACGCCGCATCAAGGACACTCCCGGCAGAAGCAGGAACCGCGGCTATCGCGCGTGTTTCGCCTCAAGAAGCCGCCCGAACACCGTCGGCCTGCACACAGCGATGTGCAGTTCTTGCGGCGCGCGTAATCCATGAAACGGCTGCCGGTCCCTACCGACGTCAGCTCTTCGCGTTCTTTTCAAGAAATTTGATGGCGTCGCCGACCGTTAAAATGGTTTCGGCCGCATCATCGGGGATTTCGCAACCGAATTCTTCCTCGAACGCCATAACGAGCTCGACGGTGTCGAGGCTGTCGGCGCCGAGATCATCGATGAAGCTGGCGTTTTCGGTCACCTTGTCGGGCTCGACGCCAAGATGCTCTACGACGATTTTTTTCACCCGTTCACCAATATCACTCATCGCTTCAACCTCATCTTTCAACGCGACCCAATCGACCTAGCATTGAACCCGTCCAAGCTCTTCATTGAACCTGCCGACGGGGACGGACAAGCTCAATTGGGTCGACACCGATTCAGAGGCGGAAGTTTCGCCCCGCGCTCCGGCATTCCGGCTCCCCCAGCCCAATTTCGGTTCGGTTACCACACTTCAAATGCGTTGACCAGCGCGGCCGCATGCCGCGATCGCTGATCGTATCGCCTTCAAATCATGGCCATTCCGCCGTTCACATGCAACGTCTGGCCGGTGACATAGGCTGCCTCGTTCGATGCGAGAAACACCACCGCGGCCGCCACCTCTTCGGGGGTGCCAGCGCGGCTTGCCGGAATTTTCGCAACAATCGCTTCCCGCTGCTTGTCGTTGAGCTTCTCCGTCATCGGGGTGACGATGAATCCCGGCGCAACGCAGTTCGCCGTCACACCGCGTTTGGCATATTCCTGCGCTATCGCTTTGATCATGCCGGTAATCCCGGCTTTGGCCGCGACATAATTGGCCTGCCCGGGGTTACCGGTCGTCCCGACCACCGACGTGATCGCGATAACGCGCCCGAAACGGCGGCGCATCATGCCGCGTACCGCAGCACGCGCCAGACGGAAGGTGGCGGACAAATTGACGGCGATGACCTGTTCCCAGTCTTCGTCGCGTAATTGCACCAGAAGATTGTCTCTGGTCACGCCGGCATTGGCGATGAGAATATCGAGTTGACCCATCGCCTCCTCGGCCCGCGGGACCAGCAACTCGGTTTCGGCCGGATCGGCGAGATTGCACGACATGACATGGACACGTTCGCCAAGCTCGCCCGCGAGCCGATCGAGGACTTCGCGCCGCGTTCCCGAAATGGCAATCGTTGCGCCCTGGCTGTGGAGGGTGCGGGCGATGGTGCCGCCGATCGGTCCGGTGGCTCCAGTCACAAGCGCGGTCTTTCCGGTAAGCTCGAACATGCGATCGCCAGCCTCCCAACCAGAAACAACTCAGCCGCGCGTGGCGGCGAACCGGCTAAGATCCTCGGGCGCGCCGATTGCCGAAGCAGTTGCAGCATCCGCGATCCGCTTGATCAAGCCCGTCAGCACCTTACCGGCGCCGATTTCGTAGAATTCGGTCACGCCGGACTGCACCATAAAAAGAATCGATTCGCGCCAACGCACCGTGCCGGTGACCTGTTCGACCAGACAGCGCACGATCTCCGAGGGTTCGGTGACCGGCTGCGCCAACACATTTGCAACGAGCGGCACGACGGGCGGCGTCACCGAAACCTTCGCCAGTGCTTCCGCCATGACCGCGGCGGCGGGCTGCATTAGCGGGCAATGGAAGGGAGCGGAGACCGCCAGCATCATGGCCCGTTTGGCGCCGCGAAGCTTTGCCAGGTCCACGGCACGTTCGACCGCGGCTTTGGCGCCCGACAGCACGACTTGCCCGCCGCCATTATCGTTGGCGGCGGCGCAAACGCCGGCGCTGCCGGCTTCCGCAGCGATCGCTTTGACGTCGCCCAGTTCAAGACCTATCAGCGCAGCCATCGCGCCGGCGCCGACGGCGACCGCTTTCTGCATGGCGCGGCCACGGAGGCGCAACAGCCGCGCTGCGTCGGCAATGGCCAGCGACCGAGCCGCGGCCAGTGCCGAATATTCGCCAAGCGAGTGACCGGCAACGAAGGCCGCATCGCGCTTAAGATCGACGCCGGCTTCCTCCTCAAGCGCGCGCAACGCCGCGAGCGAGACTGCCATCAGAGCCGGCTGGGCGTTTTCGGTCAGCGTCAGCGCATCGGCCGGCCCATTCCAGATGATATCGCTGAGCCGTTCGTCCAAGGCGGCATCGACTTCTTCGAATACCCGCCGCGCCGCGGGAAAGGCCTCGGCCAAAGCCTTGCCCATACCGACGGCCTGACTGCCCTGACCAGGAAAAACAAATGCCGCCGCCATAAGCCCAGAGCCCGCCTAAAACCTGAATTCCCCTGCACCGGGAAGGGGCGAAAGATACCGGGATGAACGACATGTCAAGGATGCCGGCGGCGTAATAAAACGACAATGGCATGGTGATAATATAGGTAATTCGGCCATATTGCCTTCAGATTTCAGCGCGAGCGCCTCGTTATGAGCCCTTTCTGGCCGGTTACCGACGCCGACCTTTCCCGTGCGCGTTCGGACCCGGCATTCCGTCAGCGGCTCCTGGAACAAAATCTCGAAGCCCTGCTGGCGGGGATGAAGCGTTTGCGCGGATCGGCGCCAGCCAGCGGCGCAGGCGCCAAACAGTTACGCGAGGGGGTCGAACTCGCCGTGCGGCTTGCCGAACTGATCCAGAACGCCGACCACCACGGCCGCATTTCCTGATCTATTGCCTTTTTTGCCCCGCCGCGTATAAGGCCGCCTTCCGCTCGACCCCGGCCGGGGGCTGAACGGACGGCCGCGCCGAAAGCGCGGTAAGACCCCAATCCTGGTGGTCCGGCGTCCGGTGTTCCCGCCTTCAGAGCATTCGAGCCTTTCCCGAAGGGTTCGAGGGGCTTCGCGCCTGGGCGAGCACGGCAAACGAGGAAAGGCAGCCATGCCGCTCTACGAGCACGTCTATCTTGCGCGCCAGGACGCCAGCGCGCAGCAGGTCGAGGAATTGACCGCGCAACTTAAGGGCGTCATCGAAGGCCTCGGCGGGTCGGTCAAAAAGACCGAATATTGGGGCGTTAAATCGCTCTCCTATCGCCTGCGCAAGAACCGCAAGGCGCATTTCACGTTGATGGATGTCGACGCTCCGCCGCCCGCCATCAACGAGATCGAGCGGCTGGAACGCCTCAACGAGGACGTTTTGCGCTATCTCACGATCAGGGTCGATGCGCATGAGGAAGGCCCATCCGCCATGATGCGCCGCACCGAGCGAGATCGCGACCGCGAAGATCGCCGCGGCGAGCGGGGCGATCGCGGCGACCGTTTCGATCGGGGCGATCGCCCGCGCGATCGCGACCGGCGGCCGCGTGAAGGGGCCGACGATTCCGACCTTCCGATGGAGGATTGAACATGGCCATGTCACCGCAGGGCGCCGGCGGCCGCCGTCCGTTCTTCCGCCGCCGCAAGAGTTGCCCATTCTCAGGCGCCAACGCGCCCAAAATCGACTACAAAGACGTCAAGCTTTTGCAGCGTTTCGTGTCGGAGCGGGGCAAGATCGTCCCCAGCCGCATCACCGCGGTTTCCGCAAAAAAGCAACGCGAACTTGCGCAGGCGATCAAACGCGCGCGATTCCTGGGCCTCCTGCCCTATGTGATCCGCTGAGGAGGCCGTCATGGAAGTGATCCTACTCGAACGTATCGGCAGGCTCGGCCAGATGGGCGACGTCGTGCGCGTGAAGGACGGTTTTGCGCGAAATTTCCTGTTGCCGCGCGGCAAAGCCTTGCGGGCCACAGCCGAAAACCGCACGCGTTTCGAGACGATGAAAAGCGAGCTCGAAGCCCGCTCGCTCACGCTTAAGACCGAAGCCTCGCAAGTTGCCGAAAAGCTCGATGGCAAGAGCTTCACCGTATTGCGGCAGGCATCGGAAGCGGGTCAGCTGTTCGGCTCGGTGTCACCGCGGGATCTTGTCGCCCTCATCGGCGATGCCGGTTTCCGGCTCAATCGCAGTCAAATCGCGCTCAACACGCCGATCAAGACGATCGGCCAGCACAAGGTGCCGATCTCGCTGCATCCCGATGTCGAGAGCTCGATTACCGTCATCGTCGCCCGCAATGAAGACGAGGCCGCACGCATCGCGCGCGGCGAGGATGTGACTCAGTTGCGCGAGGCGACGGAAGCGGAAGCTGCCATCGTCGCGGCGGAGGAATTTTTCGAGCCGGGAGCCGGCGCAGGGGCGCGCCCGGATGAAGACGCCGAAGCGGCTGAAAAGCCGCCGGCATCCGATAAGACCTGAGCAGTATCGGTCGCTTCTCAGTCCGGGATGTTGTCGCGCGGCACGGCCGCGCCCTCGCTCGGCTGCTGCTCGGCTGGAGCCACAGCACTCGCGGTCGGTGCAACTTCGGGCGTTGTTACGGGATTTGCCGTCTCGGCCGCAGTCGGGCTCGTATTTGCAGCGGGCGTGGGCGCAGGCGCCTCCGAGGCCGGCATAGTCTCGTGCGTAACCGGCGCGACATCTGCGGGTTGCGGTTTGACTTCGCGGCTAGCGGTTTCCGGCGCAGGCTCATGCTTTTCAGCACTCTGCGGGCTCTCCGGGTGGTCCTCGCCCTTGGCTTCTTGCTGTTTCGGCCGCTTCTCTTCCTCGGGCTTTGCCGCGGCCCGGACCGGCGCATGGGTCGCGGTTTTAGGCTCCCCGGCCTTGGGCTCCCCGGCCTTGGGCTCCCCGGCCTTGGGCTCCCCGGCCTTGGGCTCCTCAGCCTTGGGCTCCTCAGCCCTGGCGTGCTCCACTTCCGGTTTTTGCTTCGGCGCGGGTTCGGCGCCACCGGCGCCAAGGACGTAAGCGGCAAGGGCCGAGGCCTGGTCGCTGCTTGCCGTATAGTGCTCGCGCAAAAACGCTGAAAGCGTCAAGCTGTTCTTACCGGCGGCCAATCCCCGCGGGGTCTTGTGGCAGGCCGTGCAGACGCTGGAATAAATCTCGGCCGCGGACTTGCCCTGATCGATATTGACCTGGGCGCGCGCCACGGCCGGGACCATGACAAAGGCCACGGCCGCAATCGTCCCGATCATGGGCGTTACCCGGCAAAGCACGCTGCCTCCCTCAAGTCTTGCTGGCTTGGCGATCATGAATACCCCAAAAGCGGCCGAATGCGAGAGTACGCGGGCGGCCCCCAAGCACGATTTCGCGGCATTGCTGGTTACGGAGGATTTTGTTTTAATGACGGCAAACAAGAAGACCTTGCCCCCGCAACAGGCTGATTGAGCGTCGGAAAGGCCGTCGCCGCGGAAGAAGCGCCAATCGTCGCAGGCTGCGCAAGGGGCTTTGTAAATCGTGGAGGCGGCCGTGGATCGGTTGCTGTTCATATTCTTGCGTCGCTATATCCGCCACGGATCTTTTACGGTCACGACGGCGGCGGGGTCGACAAGCACATTTGGCGATGGCAGGGGGTCGCCGGTCGCGGTGCGTTTCACCACGGCAAGCGCGCAACGCGCGGTCTTGATGGACCCCGAATTGAAGCTCGGCGAAGCCTATATGGACGGCACCCTCGTCGTCGAACAGGGCTCGATTGCGGACGTGCTTGCGATCCTGCTGGGCCAAGAACCGATCGCCGCGCCGAATTGGGCGCTGCCACGACTCGTGCGCTACCTGTTCCGCCGCCTGCAGCAATTGAACCTGCGGTCCCGCGCCCGCCACAACGTTGCGCACCACTACGACCTCGACGGCCGGCTTTATTCGCTGTTTCTCGACGGCGACCAGCAATATAGCTGCGCCTATTTCGATTCGCCGGACCTGTCGCTTGACGATGCGCAACTCGCCAAGAAACGGCATCTCGCCGCCAAATTGCGAGTCAAACCCGGCGCCACAGTGCTCGATATCGGCTGCGGCTGGGGCGGCCTGGCGCTCTACCTCGCTGAAATCGCCCGCGCTCAAGTCACCGGCATCACGCTGTCGCAGGAGCAATTCCAGCGCGCCCAAAATCGGGCGCTCGAGCGCGGCCGCAACCAGGATACGGCCTTCCGGCTGATCGATTATCGCGACGTCGACGGCCGCTTCGACCGCATCGTCTCGGTCGGCATGTTCGAGCATGTCGGAGTCGGCTTTTACGAGACTTACTTTGACAAATGCGCCGGCCTGCTCGCTGACGACGGCATCATGCTGCTGCACTCGATCGGGCGCAGCGGTCCTCCGGGCATTACCAATCCTTGGATCGCCAAATATATCTTCCCCGGCGGCTATATTCCGGCGCTCTCGGAAGTGCTGCCGGCGATCGAGCGCGCGAAGCTCATCGTCACCGACGTGGAAGTCTTGCAACTGCATTATGCTGAGACGCTCAAGGCATGGCGTGAGCGCTTTCTCGCCCACCGCGACGAGGTGGTGCGGCTCTACGATCAGCGCTTCGTGCGGATGTGGGAGTTCTATCTCGCCTGCTCCGAAATGGCGTTCCGCGAGGGTGAGATGGTCGTGTTCCAGATTCAGATCGCCAAGCAGAAAGGCCTCACCCCAGCGACGCGCGATTATATCGCGCGGGAAGAGGCGCGCCTGCGCGGCATCGAATCCGGCTATTCGGCGCCGCTGCGACTCGCCGGCGAATAGTCCGCGCGGTGGCGCGGCGGGCGATTGCCGTCAAGCGGCTTGAGCTCTGCACAAACGCGTCCGGTGGGTAACGGGGAAAGCCGCAATGAGGATTTCCCATCGCGCCGCCGCTCGACTATCGACGGAGCGTGGTTGCGTAACGCACGCGAAGGCGCGCGACGTGCCGCTGTCGTTGAGTGATCCACGATGTTGAGTAACACGCCGTATTCTTCATTCGCCGCATTTCGGCCATATGCCGCAAATCGGCCACAGCTAACGATTCTTCTGATCGATCATGCCGGTATTCGATTCGACCGCACGCAAGCAGGCGCTGCCGGAACCGACGTTCCGCACAGCCCCGCACAATATCGAGGCCGAGCAGGCGCTGCTCGGCGCTATCCTCGTCAATAACGAGGCATTCTATCGCGTCTCCGATTTCCTCGAGCCGAAGCACTTTTTCGAGCCGATCCATCAGCGGATTTTTGAGCTGGCCGGCGGCCTGATCCGGGCCAACAAGCTGGCGACACCGGTAACGCTCAAGACGTTTCTGCCGGCCGACGCGGATATCGCGGGGCTTTCGCTTAACCAATATTTGGCGCGACTTGCCGCCGAGGCGACGACGATCATCAATGCCGAGGACTATGGCCGCACCGTCTACGACCTGTCGATCCGCCGCGATCTGATCGCGATTGGCGAGGATATGGTCAACCTGGCCTATGACGCGCCGGTCGAATCGACGCCGCTGCACCACATCGAAGACGCCGAGCGCAGGCTGTACGAAATCGCCGAGACCGGACGCTACGATTCCGGGTTCCAGCGCTTCGCCCAGGCACTGACTACGGCGGTCGACATGGCGGCGCGCGCCTATCAGCGCGACGGCAGCCTCTCCGGGCTGGCGACCGGCCTGACCGACCTCGACAGCCGCATGGGCGGGCTGCAGCCCTCCGATTTGGTCATTCTTGCCGGCCGGCCAGGCATGGGCAAAACCGCGCTTGCCACCAATATCGCCTACAACGTCGCCAAGGCCTGGGCCGGCGAGGTCCGTGCCGACGGCCACATGGCGACCGTCAACGGCGGCATCGTCGGCTTCTTCTCGCTCGAAATGTCGGCCGAGCAGCTCGCCACCCGCATCATCTCCGAGCAGACCGGTATACCCTCCAACAAGATCCGCCGTGGCGGCATCGACGAGGGCGATTTCGAGAAGATCAAGGACGTTTCGATTGAGTTGCAGAACCTGCCGTTCTACGTCGACGAGACCGGTGGCCTTTCGATCGGGCAACTGGCCGCGCGCGCGCGGCGATTAAAGCGGCAGCGCGGGCTCGATCTTCTGGTGGTCGATTACGTCCAGCTGCTGCAGGGCTCGAGCCGCCGCTCCAGCGAAAATCGCGTACAGGAGATCACCGAGATCACAACGCGACTCAAGGCGCTTGCCAAAGAGCTCAACATCCCGATCCTGGCGCTGTCGCAATTGTCCAGACAAGTCGAAACTCGCGACGACAAGCGGCCGCAATTGTCCGACCTGCGCGAGTCGGGCTCGATCGAACAGGATGCCGATGTGGTGCTGTTCGTGTTCCGCGAGGAATACTATCATCAGATGCGTAAGCCCCTGGAGTCGAACCGCGAGAAATTCGAGGAATGGCTGGCGGAAGGCAATCGAGTCGACGGCAAAGCCGAGGTCATTATCGGCAAGCAGCGCCACGGCCCGACCGGCACCGTGGAATTGCAGTTCGATGCCGCCGTGACACGCTTCGCCAATCTCGACTCGGCGCACCGGCCGGACTTTTAGGTCAGGGATTAATACCGGAAAATCCTGGCGCTTGCGCCGTCGCGCTTTCAAGCTAAAGTTGCGCGATGAAGCTTGGCGCCATTCCCCGCACGCTGCGCGCGCTCGTTCAGTACCGGCGTTGGACACCCCAGGCGGCGCGGGCGTTTGTCCCATTCGCACGCGGCTTATCTTTCGCCGATGGCTTCCCGCCGTGGTCGGCCGGCACGCCGCCGCCAATGCGATCAAACCCGCTGCGCGATTATTTCGAGCGCAACAGCTGCGGGCCCGGCATCTGGAAATGGACGCACTATTTCGATATCTACCACCGGCATCTGCAGAAATTCGTCGGCCGGGAGGTGACGCTGATCGAGATCGGCATCTATTCCGGCGGTAGCCTCGGCATGTGGCGCGACTATCTCGGCCCGCGCAGCAAGATTATCGGCGTCGATATCGAACCCGTCTGCCTCGCATACAGAGCGGACGGCGTCGACGTCCTCATCGGCGACCAGGGCAACCCTGACTTTTGGGTAAAGGCGCGTGAGCAAGTCCCGCACGTCGACATCGTGATCGATGACGGCAGCCACCTGCCTGAGCATCAGATCGTCACGCTCGAAGAGCTTTTGCCGCACATGGCGCCCTGCGGTGTGTATATTTGCGAGGACACCCACGGCTCGCCGAACTATTTTGCCTCCTACGCGGCGGGGCTGGCTTCGCGTCTTAGCGGCGGCCCGGCGCGGAATTTTTCCGCAGCTGTCGAATCGATCCACGCCTATCCGCTGATGACTGTGATCGAAATGGCGTCGCCGACGCGCGCGCCGATCAAAAGCGAAAAGCGCGGCAGCCAGTGGGCGCCGTTGCGCGTCGGCTGACCTTCGGCCCCCGTGATCCGGAGCACAGACCACGATCGACGATCTGCCGCTTTACCGCTGCCGCAGTGCCGGTCATAAGGCGTCCATGGAGGCGGTCTTGGCACGTGCAAAACGGCTTTCCCCTGCGATCCCTGCTCCAACGGCGCCGGAGACCGGCGGCACGCTGACCGTCGATCTCGCGGCGATCGAAGCGAATTGGCGCGCGCTGGCGCACCGGCTGCTCACGGTCGAATGCGCCGCCGTGGTCAAAGCCAATGCCTATGGGCTGGGATTGTCGCAGATCACGAAGACGCTGGCGCAAGCCGGCTGCAAGACATTCTTCGTCGCCGATCTTGTAGAAGCACGAACCGTGCGTTCGCGCGCGAACGACGCCACCATCTACGTTCTCGACGGCTTTACGCCCGATTGGGGCGATGGATTTATCGAGATCAATGCGCGGCCGGTGATCAATTCGACGACCGAGCTTGCGGAATGGGACGCCTTCGTCGGCGCCCATGGCTGGCAGGGCGGCGCCGCGCTGCAGGTTGACACCGGCATGCATCGGCTTGGCATTACGCCGGACGAGGCGGCGGCGCTGGCGCCGCGGGCGCAGACCGAAAATCACGGCATCGCCCTGCTACTGAGCCATCTTGCCTGCGCCGAGATTCCCGATCATCCGCTTAATGCCAGACAGATCCAGCTGTTTCGCGAACTGCATCGGCTGTACCCGAGCGTCCCCGCGTCGCTCGTCAATTCCTCCGGCATTTTTCTCGCCGATTCCGCGCATTTCGATCTGGCACGGCCCGGCGCCGCGCTCTATGGCGTCAATCCCACGCCCGGCCGGCCCAATCCGATGCAGAGCGTCGTCGAGCTGACCGGGCGCATCCTGCAACTTCGCAGCGTCGCGCGCGACGAGACAGTTGGCTATGACGCCACCTGGACGGCAAAGCGCCCCACGCGGATCGCCATTGTGGCGCTCGGCTATGCCGACGGCCTCTTGCGCGCCGGCAGCGGCACCGACGACCGGCCGGGCGGCGCGGCCATCGTCGCCGGCAAACGTTGTCCCATCGTCGGCCGCATTTCCATGGACCTGATCTGCATCGACGTCACCGATGTTTCTGACGGCGCCGTGCACCGCGGCGATCGCGCAACCCTCATCAGCGCGGACATCACCGTCGACGATGTGGCCGCAGCCGCCGGCACCATCGGCTACGAGATTCTTACCCGGCTCGGCTCGCGCTCTCATCTCGTCTATCGTGGGGCGTAAGATGGCGGCACGAGCGCAACACTTCATCTGCCAGAATTGCGGCGCGGCCTATTCGCGCTGGGCCGGAAAATGCGAAGCCTGCGGCGAATGGAACACGCTGGTCGAGGAGGGCGCCGAAGGGCCGCGGCGCTCTTCCCGCAAAGGACGGCTGTTCGCGGTCGAATCGCTGAAGGGCGAGTCGCACGACGCGCCGCGGCTTGCGTCCGGCATTGCCGAATTTGATCGCGTTGCCGGCGGCGGCCTGGTGCGCGGCTCGGTGCTGCTCCTTGGCGGCGATCCCGGCATCGGCAAATCGACGCTGTTGCTCGAAGTTGCGGCCGCTTTCGCCCGCGGACGCCACCGCGCCGTCTATATTTCAGGCGAAGAAGCCGTGGCGCAGGTCCGGCTGCGCGCCGACCGGCTTGGGCTTGCCGACGCGATGGTCGAGGTCGCGGCCGAAACCTCGGTCGAGGATATCGTGGCGACGCTGTCGCAAGGCGCGGCGCCGCGGCTTCTGGTCATCGATTCGATCCAGACGATGTGGACGCAAGCCCTTGAAGCAGCGCCGGGCACCGTGACCCAAGTGCGTGGCTCGGCCGCGGAGCTTATTCGCTTCGCCAAGCGCACCGGCGCGGCCGTCATCCTGGTCGGCCATGTCACCAAGGACGGTCAAATTGCTGGCCCGCGCGTCGTTGAGCACATGGTCGATGCCGTCCTGTCCTTCGAGGGCGAAGGCTCCCAGCAATTCCGCATTCTGCGCGCCATCAAGAACCGGTTCGGCCCCACCGACGAGATCGGCGTGTTCGAGATGACCGGCGCGGGCCTACGCGAGGTCGCGAATCCATCCGAACTCTTCCTGTCCGAGCGCGATCTCGGCAGTCCCGGCACTGCCGTCTTCGCCGGAATCGAGGGAACCCGCCCGCTGTTGGTGGAAATCCAGGCGCTGGTGGCTCCGACGGCGCTCGGCACCCCGCGCCGCGCCGTCGTCGGTTGGGATCCTAGTCGGCTGTCGATGGTGCTGGCGGTACTGGAAGCGCATTGCGGCATTCGGCTGTCGGGTCATGACGTTTATCTCAACGTGGCGGGGGGGCTCCGCGTCCAGGAGCCGGCGGCCGACGTCGCCGCGGCTGCCGCGCTGGTGTCTTCGCTGGCGCGTGCGCCGCTTCCCGCCGATGCCGTCTATTTCGGCGAAGTGTCGCTGTCCGGCGCCGTCCGTCCCGTGGCGCAAACCGCGGCGCGCCTCAAGGAGGCGCAGAAGCTCGGTTTCACCAAGGCGATTGTCCCGGAGGCGGCGCGCAACGAAGCTCCCGACGGCTTCGCGCTATTCCCCATCGGCATGCTGGCCAATCTGGTTGCCGATATCGCCCGCGACGGGACACCTGCTCTGCGCCGGGTCGGCGGGCAGGATGCCTAAGGCTATTCGGATGCCGGTTTGCCGGACACCTACGGCATCCGATGCTCTGATGCCGCGATCTGTTTGTGACAGCCACGGGCACCGTCGATCTTGTTGAGCGTCCGACAAGACGGGTGACGGCGTGGCGGAGCCCGGCTATACAGCCGGCGGGGCTTAAGCGGGGCGAGCGCGGTGCACTGGCGAGCGGACTGGTAACCAATGCCGATTACGCTGCTCGATATCGTATTGATCGTCGTCATGCTGATTTCCGGGCTGCTCGCCATGGTGCGCGGCTTCATGCGCGAAGTGCTCTCCATCACCGCTTGGATTCTGGCCGCCGCAGCGACGCTGTACTCATACGGGAAACTGCTGCCCTACGCCAAAGAGTACTTCAACAGCGATATCGTCGCCGCGGTCGCGGTGGTCGGCGGCGTGTTTCTGATCACGCTCTTGGTGGTCTCGGTGTTAACCATAAAAGTCTCCGACATGGTGCTCGACAGCCGCGTCGGCGCGCTCGATCGCACTCTTGGCTTCCTGTTCGGGCTCGGCCGCGGCCTCATCATCGTGGTTGTGGCGTTCCAGTTCTTCACCTGGCTGGTTCCGGACCGTAGCCAGCCGGAATGGGTCAGAAGCGCCAAATCGCGCGTGGTTCTGGCCGGCACCGGGCAATGGCTGATCTCGATGTTGCCGGAGGACCCGGAAAACACCATTTTAAACAAGCTGAAGAAGCCGCACCCGGAAGATACCGAGACGCCGGATGCGAACCCCGATCAACAGCACAGCGAGCTCGACAGGCTGGAGGACCGGAACGCATGACTGAAGGCGACCTCCTCGATCTGGACGCGGACCGGCTCCGCGAAGAATGCGGAGTATTCGGCATCTTCGGCCATCCCGACGCCGCGGCGATCACCGCGCTCGGCCTGCATGCGCTCCAGCATCGCGGCCAGGAGGCCGCCGGCATCGTCTCGTTCGACGGCAAGCGCTTTCACTCCGAGCGTCGCCTCGGCTTGGTTGGCGACGCCTTCTCTCGGCGCGAGGTGATCGATCGCCTGCCCGGCAATGCCGCGGTCGGCCATGTGCGTTATTCGACGACCGGCGAAACCATCTTGCGCAATGTGCAGCCGTTGTTTGCGGAACTCAACGCCGGCGGTTTTGCCGTCGGCCACAACGGCAATCTCACCAACGGCCTGACGCTGCGCCGCCAGCTGGTGCGCGAAGGCGCCATGATGCAATCGACCACCGACACCGAGGTGATCCTGCATCTGGTGGCGCGCTCGCACCGCAACCGCTTCGTCGACCGCTTCGTTGAGGGGCTGCGCATGCTCGAAGGCTCCTACGCCTTCGTCGGGCTGACCAATAAGAAGCTGGTCGGCGCGCGCGATCCCTTAGGTATCCGGCCGCTGGTGCTGGGCAAGCTCGACGGCTGCCCCATCCTCGCGTCGGAGACCTGCGCCCTCGACATCATCGGCGCGCAATACGTGCGCGACGTGGAAAACGGCGAAGTCCTCATCTTCGACGAGGACGGCGCGCATTCGCACAAGCCGTTCCCGGCGATGCCAGCGCGGCCCTGCATCTTCGAATACATTTATTTTTCGCGACCCGACTCGGTGATCGGCGGCCGCAGCGTCTATAACGTGCGCAAGACCTGCGGCGCGGAGCTCGCCCGCGAAGCGCCGGCTGCCGCCGACGTGGTGGTTCCGGTGCCCGATTCCGGAGTGCCGGCAGCGGTCGGCTATGCCCAAGAATCCGGCATTCCCTACGAGCTCGGCATCATCCGCAATCACTATATCGGGCGCACCTTCATCGAGCCCACGCAGCACATCCGTCAGCTCGGCGTGCGGCTCAAGCACAGCGCCAACCGCGCCGTGGTAAGCGGCAAGCGCATCGTGTTGATCGACGACTCGATCGTGCGCGGCACCACCTCGGTGAAGATCGTGCAGATGATGCGCGAGGCCGGCGCCCGGGAAGTGCATTTCCGCATTGCGTCGCCGCCGATCACCCACCCGGATTACTACGGCATCGACACGCCGGAGCAGGACAAGCTCTTGGCCGCCACGCACGATCTCGAAGGCATGCGCAAATTCATCGGCGCCGATTCGCTGGCGTTCCTTTCGGTCGACGGCATCTACCGCGCCATGGGCGAGAAGGGCCGCGATCCCGTGCGACCGCAGTTCACCGACCATTGCTTCACTGGCGAATATCCGACCGCGCTCACCGATCGCGCCGCGCAAGACGCGACGCCCCGCCAGCTCTCGCTGCTCGCCGAAGCGAGCTAAGGAATGCCGCAGCCGCTTGCCGACCGTATCGCGCTTGTCACCGGCGCCACACGAGGCATTGGCCGTGCGACTGCGCTGTTGCTGGCGCAGGCCGGCGCCCATGTCGTGGCGCTGGGACGCACGCAAGGCGCACTCGAGGAACTCGACGATGCCATCCGCGCGGCCGGCAGTACGGCGACGCTGGTGCCGCTCGACATGCGCGATTTCCCGGGCCTGTATCGGCTCGCCACCTCGCTCAACGAGCGCTACCAGCGCCTCGACGTGCTTATCGGCAATGCCGGGGTCGTCGGCCAGCGTTCGCCACTCGATCACATCGATCCGCAGAACTGGGATGAGGTGATGGCGGTCAACGTCACCGCCAATTGGCATCTCATTCGCGCGATGAATCCGCTGCTCAAGCGTTCGGACGCCGGCCGCGTCGTACTGATCACCTCCGGCGCGGCGACAAATGCCCGCGCCTATAGCGGCGCTTACTCGGTGTCGAAAGCGGCCTTGAACGTGCTCGGGCAAATCTACGCGGCCGAAACATCGTCGACGACCGCGGTGCGGGTCAATCTGTTCAATCCCGGCCCGACCCGCACCCGGATGCGCGCCTTGGTCATGCCCGGCGAAGACCCGATGACGCTGCCGACGCCGGAACAGGTAGCGGAAAAGATCGTCGATCTGTGCCTGCTCAGTTGTACGGAAACCGGCAAGCTTTACGATTTCCGTGCCGGCAAGTTCCTGGAATTCTTGCAGCCGGCGTGATGCCCTGAATGATGTCCGCATTACATCTAAATGCGGATATCTGATAGTCCGAATGCCATGTCCGCTAAGTGCCAATAGGCGACATTGCACCGACGGTTTGATATGAAAGAGGCCGCCAACTGATGGGGTGGATGGCCCCCTGACGGCATCGATGTGCCAAATGGTGGTCGTCAAGACCACCAGCAACGGGAGCCATCCATGGGCGATATTACGACAATCGGCCTCGATCTCGCAAAGAACGTATTCCAGGTTCATGCGATCGACGTGGTAGCCAACGTGGTAGTGCGTAAGCGGCTGCGACGCGGTCAGGTACTCGCATTTTTTGCCGGGCTTCCCTCCTGCCTAGTCGGGCTGGAAGCTTGCGCCACGGCACACCATTGGGCCCGCGAATTGATTGCGCTAGGCCATGATGCG
>JASHOX010000206.1 GCA_030038415.1 Xanthobacteraceae bacterium | reverse complement strand
AATAAAATCACTATTTCTGCTGCCGGCCAAGTGACTGCTGTCACACAATCTCATTCTTTATTTTAAGCGGCTGAACTTGTTAGAAATTCTGCCCGCCGGGCGCCTGCGTCAGGCCGAGGACCAAACACCGCCAGATGACGGGTCCGGGTATGTTGTGCATCACAGCAAAATCGAACCGCCAATGTCGGCTATGGCTCACAAGCAACATCGCCGCCCGTTCACGCAATGTCCGCTATTCTCCCGATACCAGACCTTGCGCTTGCTTAAGGGTCATCCACGTCTTCACACTTCCTGAAACACGTCGATCTCCAGCGCGCCGGGAAACATGGTGCGCCAGGTCTGCAGAAAGGTCTGCATTCGCGCGTCGCTGGCGATGCGTTGCCGGTTGAGCTCCCAGCCTTCATCTGCTTCGTATTCGATCTCCTGGACGAACTTGGCCGGATCGTCGACGTTTTGTAACAGGCGGACCTCGGCCTTGCCGAACATCTGGTAGAACGGCGTTGCCGCCTTGATCATCGCGATGAGCTGCGTGGAATCCGCCGCCGGTATGGTGAAGCGTAATTGCAGCGTGCGGCGCACTTTTGGTTGTTCATCGTTGCTCATTGGCGCATTCCCTAAATTCTTCCAGCGTAAACCTCTTGGACGGACCTCTATTCCCGGATCGACCCCGGCGACGCCGTTTCGGGATCATGCGCTATTTAAAGGTATCGCGGAACCGATGCGCGGGATAAACGCCGAGAATTCGCAGCGATTTCGGCACCGAGACGAATTCCAGCTCCTCAAGGGCGAGCTCGAGCGCACGGTGCTTGGGATGGCCGTCGACGTCGGCATAAAACTGCGTCGCGGTGAAGCTGCCGTCGACCATATAGCTTTCCAATTTCGTCATGTTGACGCCATTGGTGGCGAAACCGCCCAGCGCCTTGTAGAGCGCCGCCGGGATGTTGCGCACCTGGAACACGAAGGTGGTGATCACACGCTTGTCCTTGCGGCTCGCCCATTTCGGCTCGCGGGCCAGCACCACGAAACGGGTCGTGTTGTGCTTGGCATCGGCGACGTCTTTTTTGAGGATGCGCAGGCCGTAGATCTTGGCCGCGAGCTTGGTCGCCAGTACGGCGCGGGTGACATCGCCACTTTCGGCGACTTCGCGCGCCGCTCCCGCGGTGTCGGCGGCGACCACGGGTTTGAGGCGGAGCGCCCGGACGATGTTGCGGCATTGCCCCAGCGCGTGGACGTGGCTCTCGACCGACTTGATGGTTTTGAGCGTCGCGCCCTTGGGCGCCATCAGCTGGTGTTGCACCGGCAGGAACCATTCCGCCACGATGTGCAGCCGCGACGCCGGCATCAGATGATGGATATCCGCCACCCGGCCGGCCACCGAATTGTCGATCGGAATCATGGCGAGCGCGGCGCGTCCGGTGCGGACCGCAGCGAAGGCGTCCTCGAAGGTCGGACACGGCAGCGGCTCCATGTCGCGATAGGCTTCGCGGCAGGCGATATGCGAATTCGCGCCGGGCTCGCCTTGGTAGGCGATCTTGCGGCGCTTGCTGCTGCGCTTGGTCATAGCTCGGTCATAGCCTGATCACGACTTGGTCATTGGCGATTTCGGTCCTGGTTGTCCCGTTAGCATGGCGCGCGCCTTTTCCAAATCCTCGGGCGTGTCGACGCCGAGCGGCACGGTGTCGACGATCTCGACATCGATGCGCATGCCGGCCTCCAGCGCCCGTAATTGTTCGAGCTTCTCGCGGCGCTCCAGCGGCGACGGCGGCAGTTTGACGAAGCGTTCCAGCGCCGCGCGGCGAAACGCGTAAAGGCCGATGTGATGATAGAGCGGGCCCTCGCCGGCCGGCGCGGTGGCGCGCGTGAAATAAAGAGCGCGCAATCGGCTCGGCGCGACCGGCGTCCCCACCACTTTGACGACATGGGGACTGGCCCGCTCGGCGGCCACTTTGATCTCGGCCGCCAAGGTAGCGATATCGACGGCGGCGTCGGCGAGCGGAATGAGCGCCGCGCGGATGGCAGCCGGCTCGATGGTCGGCAGGTCGCCCTGCACATTGACGATGATCTCGGCGCGACGCTCCGAATCGATCTTGCCGAGTGCCTCGAAGATGCGGTCGGAACCGGAGGCGTGCCCCGGCGCCGTCATCACGGCGCGACCGCCGGCCTTATCCACAGCCGCGGCGACC
Source organism: Xanthobacteraceae bacterium (assembly GCA_030038415.1). GTDB lineage: Bacteria > Pseudomonadota > Alphaproteobacteria > Rhizobiales > Xanthobacteraceae > BOG-931. The sequence continues at coordinate 48,532 of JASHOX010000206.1, read as the reverse complement.
TCGGCCGAGTCAGTGGCGACCACGACGGGGCCGATATCGGCGGCTTGCGCGCGGCGCAGGACGTGCACGATCATCGGCTCGCCGGCGATAGCGGCAAGCGGCTTGCCTGGAAGCCTGGTCGCGGCCAAGCGGGCAGGAATAAGGATAAGAACGTCGGCCATCGCGCTACTGCGTGCTTATACGGGTTGCAAGAGCAGGGGCAAACTGGCTAATTGTGCACCGCCCACGTCTCTTCCCCTGCGGAGCCTCCCCGCGATGAATTCGTTCGAAATCAACAAGATTCTCGGCGCTCTGCTGGGAACGTGCCTCGTCCTCGTCGCCATGCATATCGCCTCCGGAGCGATCTTCACGCCCGAGCCGCCGGCGAAGCCGGGTTACGTCATCGCGGTGAAGGAGGAGCAGCCGCAGGGCGGCGCCGCTCCGGCGGCGCCGGCGGAAACACCGATTGCCACGCTGCTCGCCAGCGCATCCTCCGAGCGCGGCGCGCAAGTCACCAAGCAATGCCAAGCCTGCCATAACTTCCAGGAGGGACAGGGTCCCAAGATCGGCCCGGACCTCTACGGTGTCGTCGACCGTCCCATCGCATCAGCGCCAGGCTTCAACTATTCGGCCGCGCTGAAAGGCAAAGCCGGCGGCAAATGGGATTTCGACACGCTGAACAAATGGCTGACCAAGCCGAGCGCCTTCGCTCCAGGCACGGCCATGACGTTTGCCGGTCTTTCCAACGAGAAGCAGCGCGCTGACGTCATCGCCTATCTCGATACGCTCTCGCCCCATCCGGTGCCGCTACCGACGGCGCAGGGCGCTGCCGCGCCTGCTCAGGCTGGTTCGCCGGCCCCAGCGCCAGCCGCTCCGGCCAATCCGCCGGCTCCCGCGCCAGCACCCGCCGCTCCCGCTGGCGCGGCTCCAGCCCAGCACTAGCGGCCTTTTCGCCGAGCCGGCCTGTCGTCTCCCTGTCGCAGGGGATGCGCAGTCTATTTGGCCGCGGCGCCCCTCTGCCCGCTGGCGTCGCCGTCGAAAAGGCCGATAATGCCCGGCAACGAGAACATTTGCGAAACCCAGGGAGTATCAGGTGGACCGCCGATCTTTGCTGAAAGCTGCTCTGCTCTCGACCGCCGCCTCGCGCCTTCCTATGGCTTGGACCACCGCCGCGCGGGCGCAAGCTCAACCGGGCGCGCCGGCGCCGGCTAAAACCTGGCGTCACGGCACCTCGCTGTATGGCGAGCTCAAATATCCTCCGAACTTCAAGCAATTCGATTACGTCAACGCCGCAGCGCCGAAAACCGGCACCGCGCGGCAGGTCGCTTACGGCACCTTCGATAACTTCAACGCGGTCGTTGCCGGCGTCAAAGGCACGCTCGCCGCCGGCATCAACCTGATCTACGACACGCTCGCGGTACCCTCGCTCGATGAAGTTTCGAGCGAATACGGACTGCTTGCCGAAGCGCTGAGCTATCCCGACGATTTTTCCTCGGTTAGCTATCGGCTGCGGCCGGAGGCGAAATGGCACGACGGCACCCCGGTGACGCCGGACGACGTCATCTTCTCTTTCGAGTCCTACAAGAAGCTCAGCCCGCAGTCTTCGGCCTATTATCGCCACGTCACCAAGGCGGAGCAGACCGGCGACCGTGAGGTGACCTTCACCTTCGACGCCCCGGGCAATCACGAACTGCCTCAGATCGTCGGCGAGCTGACCATCCTGCCGAAACACTGGTGGGAGGGTACCGACGCCAACGGCAAGAAACGCGACATTGCCGACACCACGCTGGAGCCGCCGCTGGGCTCCGGGCCGTACCAGATCAAGGACTTCTCGGCCGGCCGCAACATCGTCTACCAGCGCGTCAAGGACAATTGGGGCAGCAACGTCAACGTCAATATCGGCCGCGACAATTTCGACGAGCTGCACTTCGAATATTTCCGTGACACCACCGTCGCGCTGGAAGCTTTCAAGGCGGACACGGTCGACTGGCGTGTCGAGAATCTCGCCAAAAACTGGGCCACCGCCTACGACTTCCCCGCGGTCACCGACAAACGCGTGCTGCTCGAGGAATTTCCGATCAGAAATTTCGGCCTGATGCAGGCTTTTGTCTTCAACATTCGCCGCCCGAAATTCCAGGACCCGAGGGTGAGGCTTGCGTTCAACTACGCGTTCGATTTCGAGGAAATGAACAAGGAGATTTTCTTCGGGCAATATAAGCGCATCGACAGCTATTTCGACGGTACCGATCTCGCCGCCACCGGCTTGCCGACTGGCCGCGAGCTCGAGCTGCTCGAAACCGTGCGCAATGAGGTTCCGCCCGAGGTCTTCAAGAAGCCCTATACCAATCCGGTGAACGGCACTCCCGGTGCGGTACGAAGCAATCTGCGCGAGGCACTCCGCCTGCTCAAAGAAGCCGGCTACGAAGTCAAGGACCAGCAGCTCGTCAACGTCAAAACCGGCGAACCCTACACCGTCGAATTTCTCTCGGCGGGTCCGAGCTTCGAGCGCATCTTCTTGTTCTACAAGCCCTCGCTCGAACGTCTCGGCATGACGGTCTCGGTGCGCACCGTCGACGAAGCGCAGTTCGAGAATCGGCTGCGCGGCTGGGATTTCGACATCATCACCAATTCGTGGCCGGAATCGCTGTCGCCCGGCAACGAGCAGCGTGGCTATTGGGGCTCACAATCGGCCGATCAGCCCGGCTCCGACAATCTGATCGGCATCAAAAATCCGGCGGTCGACGCGATGATCGATAAGATCATTTTCGCCAAGAACCGCGCCGATCTCGAAGCCGCCACCAAGGCGCTCGACCGTATCTTGCTGTGGAACTATTACGTCGTACCGCAATGGGCCTACTTCAAAGCCCGCACCGCGCGCTGGGATCGCTTCAGTCACCCCGACCCGCTGCCGAAATACGGCGTGTCGGGCTTCCCCACGGTATGGTGGTGGGACGCGCAAAAAGCCGCAAAGACCGGCGGGGCATGAACCGGCCCACACGCCGGCACATTCTTAAAGTGACGGCTGGCGCGCTCATGGGCGCCCCGGCGGCGCGTGCCGGCCTCGTCAACGCCGACGATATGATCGAATCGCACGGCCTCTCGGCGTTCGGCGATCTCGCCTACCCGCCCGACTTCGCCCATTTCAGCTACGTCAATCCCGACGCGCCGCGGGGCGGCATGTTCTCGCAGATCGGGCCCGACCAGATCTACAATCAGAATTTTCTCACCTTCAACTCGCTCAATACGTTCATTCTCAAGGGCGACGCCGCGCAAGGCATGGAGTTGACTTTCGCTTCGCTGATGGTGCGTTCCGGCGACGAGCCGGACGCCATGTACGGGCTCGCCGCGGCAAAGGTCCGCCGCTCGGCCGACGGCCTCGTCTATCAATTCTTCATCCGGCCGGAAGCGAAATTCCACGACGGCTCGCCGCTGACCGCCCATGACGTCGCCTTCTCGTTGACGATATTAAAAGAAAAGGGTCATCCGCTGATCAGCCAGTCACTGCGCGATTTCGCCGGCGCCACCGCCGACGACGACGCGACCGTCACCGTGCGTTTTGCCCCGAAGCGGGCCCGCGACGTGCCGCTCTTCGTCGCCGGGCTGCCGATTTTCTCGCGCGCCTATTACGCGACGCGGCCGTTCGACCAATCCACCCTCGACATTCCGCTCGGCTCCGGCGCCTATCAGGTCGGCCGCTTCGATGCGGGCCGCTATATCGAATATAATCGCGTCAAGGATTGGTGGGGCACCGAATTGCCGGTCGCGCGCGGGCAGAGCAATTTCGACACCGTGCGCTTTGAATATTATCGCGACCGCGACGTCGGCTTCGAAGGCTTTTCGGCGGGCACCTATCTATTCCGCGAGGAGTTTACCTCGCGCTTCTGGGCGACGCGCTACGACTTCCCCGCGGTCAAGGACGGCCGCGTCAAGCGCGACGAGATCCCCGACGACACGCCGTCCGGCGCGCAAGGCTGGTTCATCAATACGCGGCGGCCGCAATTCGCCGATTGGCGCGTGCGCGACGCGCTCAACGACGCCTTCGATTTCGAATGGACCAACAAGACCATCATGTACAACGCGTATCAGCGCACGGTCTCGGTGTTTCAGAATTCCGATCTGATGGCGGTCGGCTTGCCGAGCGCCGCCGAGGTGGCGCTACTCGAGCCGTTCCGCAGCCGCCTGCCGGCCGAAGTCTTCGGCGAACCCTACACGCCGCCGGTCTCTGACGGCTCGGGCGAGGACCGCCCGCAACTGCGCAAGGCGGCACAGGTTCTGCAAGATGCCGGCTGCGTCATCCGCGACGGCAAGCGGGCGCTGCCGAGCGGGATGCCCCTCGCGATCGAATTTCTAATCGACGAGCCGGCGTTCGAACCGCATCATATGCCGTTCATCAGAAATCTTGGCATCCTCGGCATCCAGGCCACGTTGCGCGTCGTCGATCCGGTGCAATACCGGGCCCGCCTCGACGATTTCGACTTCGACATCACCATCGACCGGTTCAGCTTCTCGGCCACGCCGGGCGACTCGCTGCGGTCTTATTTTTCTTCGCAGGCGGCGGCGCTGCACGGCTCCAACAATCTTGCCGGCATCGCCGATCCGGTGGTCGATGCGCTGATCGAGGCCATCATCGCCGCCGATACCCGTCCCGCTCTGGTCTCCGCCTGTCGCGCGCTCGACCGCGTCATCCGCTCCGGCCGCTACTGGATTCCGCAGTGGTATAAGGCCTCGCACTGGATCGCGTACTGGGATGTGTTCGGCAGGCCGCCGGCGCAACCCCGCTATTTTCGCGGTATTCCCGACACTTGGTGGTATGACGAGGCCAAGGCCGCGAAAAACCGGCCGGCGCGATAGTGCCGCGAATTTGATGGCGGGACGCCAGTATGTCGCATGCTATAGGGTCGCTGCCGCGGACGACCATCGTGTGTCCGTCACGCTCGGATGCGACGCCGCGGCCGCATTTCGGCCATTTAACAGTGGTGGCGCATTGCGCCAATGGCTTTAAGATAGCGGTCCGAGAATAGACCTGCTGGGACTCAATGGCTGCCTACATCGTCCGCCGTATCCTGTTCATGATCCCGACGATTTTCGGCATCATGCTGGTGTCGTTCGTCGTGGTTCAATTCGCCCCGGGCGGCCCGGTCGAGCGCGTCATCGCCCAGCTTCGCGGCAGCGATACCGGGGCAACGTCGCGAATTTCCGGCTCGACCAGCGGCGATTTCGCCCACGGCGCATTGCAGGCCGGCTCGCAATTCGACGTCACTTCCAAATATCGCGGCGCCCAGGGGCTCGACCCGGCCTTCATCAAGAGCCTGGAGAAGCAGTTCGGCTTCGACAAGCCGGCCTACGAGCGCTTCTTCCTGATGATGTGGAACTACCTGCGCTTTGATTTCGGCAAGAGCTATTTCCGCGACGTCAGCGTGCTGCAGCTGATCAAGGAGAAGCTGCCGGTATCGATATCGCTCGGCATCTGGATGACGCTATTGAGCTATCTGATCTCGATTCCGCTCGGCATCCGCAAGGCGGTGCGCGACGGCTCGCAGTTCGACGTATGGACCTCCGGCGTCATCATCGTCGGCTACGCTATTCCCGGCTTTCTGTTCGCGATCTTGCTGATCGTGCTGTTCGCCGGCGGCTCGTTCTGGCAAATCTTCCCGTTGCGCGGACTCGTTTCGGAAGGCTGGTCGCAGTTTCCCTGGTGGGAAAAGATTCTCGACTATTTCTGGCACCTCACGCTGCCGATCGTCTCCATGGGGCTTGCCGCCTTCGCCACCATGACATTGCTCACCAAGAACTCGTTTCTTGAAGAGCTGCGCAAGCAATATGTGCTCACCGCGCGCGCCAAGGGCTGCTCCGAGCGTCAGGTACTGTACGGCCACATTTTCCGCAACGCCATGCTGTTGGTCATCGCCGGTTTCCCGGCCGCCTTCGTCTCCGCCTTTTTTGCCGGCTCGCTGTTGATCGAGACCATCTTCTCGCTCGACGGCCTCGGGCTATTGAGCTTCGAAAGCGTGCTCAACCGCGATTATCCGGTGGTGTTCGCCAATCTCTACATTTTCGCTTTGCTCGGCCTTGTCGTAAATCTGATTTCAGACCTCACTTATACTTGGATCGATCCGCGCATCGACTTCGAGACGCGGGAGGTGTGAGGTGGACGACAAGACCCTCACCGACAATCTCGAAACCGAGATCGAGCCGGGCATCCCGGAGGACCTCAAGCCCGACCTCGAGCCCGCCGGCCCGCTTGGGCTTTTCGGAATGCCGCGCGGCTTTGAGTTTTCCCCGCTCAACGTCCGGCGCTGGCGGAATTTCAAGGCCAACCGCCGCGGTTATTGGTCGTTGTGGATCTTCCTCGTGCTGTTCATCGTCTCGATGTTCGCCGAATTCATCGCCAACGATAAACCGTTGTTCATTCACTTCGACGGCAAGACCTTTTTTCCAGTCTTCATGACCTATCCGGACACCGATTTCGGCGACGACCTCGGCACCGCCGCCGACTACCGCGATCCGCATTTGCAGAAGTTTCTCGACGAACATAACGCCGTCGAAATCTGGGCGCCGATCCGCTTTTCCTACAACACCATCAACGACAATCCGCCGTCGGCTTTTCCCTCCAAGCCGACCTGGATGTTGACCGCGCAAGATTGCGAATTTGCCGCCAAGAACGGCTACGCCAAATGCGGCACGCTCGAATATAACTGGCTCGGCACCGACGATCAGGGCCGCGACGTGCTGGCGCGAGTGATCTACGGCTTCCGCATCTCGGTGCTGTTCGGACTGGTGCTGACCATCGTGTCGTCGGTCATCGGCGTCGCCGCCGGCGCCGTGCAGGGCTATTTCGGCGGCTGGACCGACTTGCTGTTTCAGCGCTTCATTGAAATCTGGACGTCGGTGCCGGAGCTTTATCTGCTGTTGATCATTTCGTCGGTGCTGGTACCCGGCTTCTTCGTGCTGCTCGGAATTCTGCTGCTGTTTTCCTGGGTACGGCTGGTCGGCCTGGTGCGGGCGGAGTTTCTGCGCGGCCGCAATTTCGAATATATCCAGGCCGCGCGCGCGCTCGGCGTGTCCAACAAAGTCATCATGTTCCGGCATCTGTTGCCGAACGCCATGGTGGCGACCATGACGTTCCTGCCCTTCATCATGTCGTCCTCGGTGATGACGCTCACCGCGCTCGATTTCCTCGGCTTTGGCCTGCCGCCCGGCTCGCCCTCGCTCGGCGAGCTGTTGTCGCAAGCCAAGGCCAATGTGCAGGCACCGTGGCTCGGGCTTACGGGCTTTTTCACCGTCGCGCTGATGCTGTCGCTTCTGATCTTCATCGGCGAGGCGGTGCGCGACGCCTTTGATCCGCGGAAGACGTTCGCATGAGCGAGCAGCCGGGCAAGGAGCTCTGCCTTTCCGTTCGCGATCTCTCCATCGCGTTCCGCTCCGGCGGGCGCGAAACACTTGCAGTCGACCGCATCTCGTTCGACATCGTCAAGGGCGAGTGCATGGCGCTGGTCGGCGAATCCGGCTCCGGCAAATCGGCCACGGCTTTGTCGATCCTCAGACTCCTGCCCTATCCGGCGGCGCATCATCCGTCGGGCAACATCAATTTTCATGGCCGCGATTTGCTGAAACTGCCCGAACGCGAGATACGTCAGGTGCGCGGCGACGATATCACCATCGTGTTCCAGGAGCCGATGACCTCGCTCAATCCGCTGCACACGATCGAGAAGCAGATCGGTGAGATCCTGCTGTTGCATCGCGGCCTGACCGGAGCGCCGGCCCGCGCGCGGACGCTGGAAGTGCTCCGCCAAGTCGGCATCCCCGACCCGGAGACCCGGCTCAAAAGCTATCCGCATCAGCTCTCCGGCGGTCAGCGCCAGCGCGTGATGATCGCGATGGCGCTCGCCAACGAGCCCGATTTGCTCATCGCCGACGAGCCGACCACCGCGCTCGACGTCACCGTGCAGGCGCAGATCATCGCGCTCTTGAAGGACATTCAGTCGCGGCTGCACATGTCGCTGCTGTTCATTACCCATGACCTCGGCATCGTGAGGAAAATCGCGCAACGGGTCTGCGTGATGAAGGACGGCAAGATCGTCGAGCAAGGCACCGTCGAGCGCGTGTTCTCCGCGCCCGAGCATCCGTATACGCAGGCGCTGCTCGGCGCCGAGCCGCGGCCCGATCCGGCGCCGCCGCAGCCCAACGCGCCGATTCTTCTCAAAACGGACCAGCTCAAAGTGTGGTTTCCGATCACCCGCGGCCTGATGCGCAAGACCGTCGGCCACGTCAAAGCCTGCGACGGCTTGAGCATCGAGCTGCGCAAGGGCGAGACGCTCGGCGTCGTCGGCGAATCCGGCTCCGGCAAGTCGACGCTCGGCCGCGCAATCTTAAGACTTATATCGTCGGATGGGCTGATCGCGTTCATGGGCCGCGATCTGCAAGGGTTGAAATTCAAGGAAATGCGGCCGTTCCGCCGCGACATGCAGATCGTGTTCCAGGATCCCTACGGATCGCTGTCGCCGCGCATGTCGGTCGCGGACATCATCAAGGAAGGCCTCAAGGTCCACCAGCCGGACATGCCGGACCGCCAGCGCGACGAGCGCGTGGTTCAGGCGTTGCGTGACGTTGGCCTCAACCCGGACTTGCGCTTTCGCTTTCCCCATGAGTTTTCCGGCGGCCAGCGCCAGCGCATCGCGGTGGCGCGCGCCGTGGTGCTGGAGCCCAGTTTCATCGTACTCGACGAGCCGACCAGCGCGCTCGACATGGTGATCCAGGCGCAGATGGTCGATCTGCTGCGCGACCTGCAGAAGCAGCACGATCTGACTTATCTGTTCATCTCGCACGACCTGCGGGTCGTCGCCGCGCTGGCGAGCCGCCTAGTGGTGATGCGGCACGGCCTGGTCGTCGAGGCTGGCGACGCCGCCGAATTGTTCCGCAATCCCAAGACCGATTATACCCGCGCGCTGTTCGCCGCCGCGTTCAACCTCGAAACCGTGCCTGAGGGCGTGGTCGAGCAATAAATCGCGCCTGCCGCAGCGATATTAGATATGGGCAGATGAAAATGCGGTTTTCGATCATCCCGCCCACGGCGATTGCCGTCACCGCATTCATGGCCTGGAGCGGGATCGCGTGCGCGCAGGGCCGCGACCGCTCGATGCAGTTCGTCGCCGAATTTCCGTTGCTCAACGACGACGGCCAGCGCCTGCCCAATCACAGGGTCAAACTGGCCGGTGCGATCGGCAAATTACCCGGCGTGGTGGTCGCCGCCAACCCGGAAGGCAAGACGACGCTTGTGGAATTTTACGATCTCAACTGTCCGTATTGCCGGATCGCTTCCGCCGACGTCGCCGATATGGTCGCCGTCGATCCGGGGCTTCGTCTGGTGCTGGTGCCCTACCCTGTGCTGGGCATTGCCTCGATTGCGGCAAGCCGCGTCGAGCTCGCCGTTGCCAAGCTTGGCACGCCGGCCCAGTTCTACGATTTCCACCGCAAGATCTATTCGCAGCGCGGCACCACCGACGGGCTACGCGCGCTCGACGTGGCGCGCGCGCTCGGCTTCGACGAACGCGCTTTGACCAAGCTCGGCGACAGCGACGAAATCACTAAAATCATGAAAGCCCATGTCGCGCTTGGCGACGCGCTCGGGCTCGCCGCGACGCCGGCTTTCGTCATCGATGGAGTCGCGATCCTCGGCTATCCCGGCCGCGACGGACTGCAAAAGATTGTCGATGCGTCACGGACTTGCGGTAAGGTGATGTGCTGAAAATTGAGTTTTGGGGGGACACGAATGCAACGCCATCGGGGCGGATTTTTTGCTTTGTGCTGCGCCGCGCTATTGCTTTTGACGGCCCCGGCGCTGGCCGACACGATCAAGATCGTCGTCCCGTTCGCCGCGGGCGGTCCGGTCGATCAATTGGCGCGCATCCTCGCCAACGCACTCAGCCCGAAGCTCAATGCCAATGTGATCGTCGACGATCGCGGCGGCGCCGGCGGGGCGATTGCCTCGGAATATGTGGCGCATGCCGCGCCCGACGGCAAGACGATCCTGCTCGCCAGTCTTGGATCGCAAGTGCTCAGCCCGATCCTGAAGCCGCCAACGGCCTATGACCCCGTCAAATCCTTCGAGCCGGCCATGCTGGTCGGGGTGGTGCCGTCCCTGCTCGTGGTCAACAAAGACCTCGGTGTCGCCTCCTTGCCGCAACTCATCAACAAGGCGAAGGTGCAGAAGCTCACCTATGGCTCGGCCGGGCCGGGTACGACCATGAACATCGCCGTCGAGATGCTCAATGCCGCGGCGGGTGTGAAAATCACGCATGTGCCTTACCGCGGCGCCGCGCCGGCGATCAACGACCTCCTCGGCGGCCATGTCGACATGCTCAACGCCGATCTTCCGGTCTTGCTGCCGCTGGTCAAAGCCGGCTCGGTCAAGGCGCTCGCCTTGTTTGCCGAGGAGCGTTCGCCGCTGTTGCCGGATTTGCCGACCACCGTGGAGCTCGGGCTGCCAAGCGTGGTCATGGAAAACTGGTACGGCGTGCTGCTGCCCGCCGGCACGCCGCATGACGTGCGCGACAAGCTCGAACAAGCGCTGTTCGCCGTCATCGCCGAACCTGAGATCAAGCAGCGTCTTGCAAGCAACGCCATTCACGGCATGCTCGGCCATGACGCTTTCGCGGAGAGACTTGCCAAGGAATTCTCCACCTGGCCGGAGATGATCAAGAAGCTCGGCATTACCGGAGAGTAACGGCGGCGCTATTTTGCCTTGCCAAGGAGCTCGGCGACCGGAACGCCGGCAGCGATCTTCTCCTCGCGCAGTTTTTCCGCAATCGCGTTGCGTTGCGCCCGCGCCAGCACCTCCGCCGCGCGCTCACGCGGGATAAAGCAGACCCCGGTTTCGTCCGCTAGCACGAGATCGCCGGGATTGACGTTCACCCCGCAGATCGTGACCGGCTTGTTGACGGCGACGGTCTCGACACGCCACTTGCCGGTGATCGGGCTGACGCTCTTCGACCAGACCGGCAGCCCGATCGCGCGGGAATGATCGACGTCGCGCGCGCCGCCGTCGACAACGGCACCGATCTCGTCCTGCCGATGCCCGATCGTTGCCGACATGCCGCCGAGATTGGAGACCTGATCGACGCCCTCTACCACCAGCACGTCGCCTGGCTCGGCGAGGTTATGCGCCTCGATCTCGCCGAGGCCGGACACGCCGCCTTTGACCCTATCCGGCACCGACGCGCTCGCCGGGACGTTGCGTACCGTCAACGCCCGGCCGACGATGCGCGCGGTCGGATCGTTCGGCCGCAGCACTGCAGCCGGCACAGCGCCGACGATGTCGAGTTCATCCATCACGTCCGAGGTCGTGCCGGTGAGGTCGGGCAGCGCGCGATAGCCGTCGACAAGACCCGGCGGCAGCGCCGGCAATTCCAGCATGCCGAAGGCGCCGGGCGGGAGCTTGCCGAGAGTTTGCTTGGTCATGGCGGCACTCAAAAGCCGAACAGTTTTGCCGGATTATCGACCAGCATCAGCCGGCGCGTGCGCTCGTCGGGCGCGATCTCGGGAATGAGATCGACCAGTTCGCCGTCATTGGGCACGGCACTGTGGTTCGGATGCGGCCAGTCGGTGCCCCAGACCACGCGCTCAGGCGCGTGCGCGGCAAGATCGCGCGCGAACGGCACGGCGTCGGCATAAGGGTACGGCTGTTTAGTGATGCGATCGGTGCCCGAAAGCTTGATCCACACGTTGCCGCGATCGAGCAAGCGGCGCAGCACCGAGAAGGTCTTGCCGCGCAGCCCTTCGCCGATGTCGATGCGCCCGACGTGGTCAATCACCACCGGCGCCTCGATCGAGGTAATAAAATCATAGTAGTCGAGCACGCCGTGACCGCCGAACTGCATCTCAATATGCCAGCCGTTCGGCGCCACTTTATCGATCACCTGAAGCATGTCGTCGCGGCGCATCGGCTCGCCGCCCCGCGGAAAATAAAAATGCAGCCGGACGCCGCGCACGCCGGCGTCGTCCAACCGGTCGACCTCGGCCTGCGGCGTCCATGGGTCGAGCAAGGCGGCGCCGCGATAGCGGCCCTGCCCGGCGGCCAACAAATCGAGCAGCGCCGTATTATCGCTGCCGTGACAGGTCGATTGGACGAACACACCGCGCTCGAAACCGAGAAACGCGTGCAGTCGGAACAGATCTTCCTTGGGTGCGTCGGTCGGCGTGAACGGCCGCTTCGCCGCATAAGGAAATTTGCTGTGCGGCCCGAACACATGAAAATGCGAATCGCAGGCGAGCGGCGGCAGCTTGAACCGCGGCTTTTTCGGATTTGGATCCGGCGGCGGAATGGTTGGGGTGAGATCGTCGGCGCGGATAGCCATGGGAAATTCCAATTCTCGCTGATTAATCGCAGCGCGCGGTCATGCCGCCGTCGACCACGATCTCGGTGCCGGTGATGAAGCGCGCTTCGTCGGAGGCGAGGAACAGCGCCGCATTGGCGGTATCGCGGCCGTCGCCCATGAAGCCGAGCGGGATGCGCGCGACGCGCGATTTGAGCAAAGCCTCGATGTCGCCGCCGGTGCGCTGCTTGGCAAGCCGTGCCTCGACCATCGGCGTGTGCATCTGGCCCGGCACCACCGTATTCACCCGAATGCCGTGCTTGGCATATTGCACGGCGGTCACCCGCGAGAATTGGATGACGGCGGCCTTCGCCGACGCGTAACCGATCTGCGGCGAGCCGGTATAGCGCAGGCCGGACGTCGACGCGGTGTTGACGATGGAGCCACCGCCGGACTTCTCGATCATCACCGGAAGAACGTGGCGGCAGGTCAGAAACACGCTTTTGAGATTATAGTCGATCTGGTTGTCGAAGCTTTCTTCCGACATTTCGGCGGCGCCGCCAGCGGCCGAGCCGCCGACATTGTTGACCAGGATATCGATCGGGCCGAATTTCTTGCAGCACTCCGCCACCATGGCGCCGACTTGCGCGTCGTCGAGCACATCGCAGATATGGGTGGCGATCTCGCCGTCGTTGCCGACGCGGGCTACGGTCTCCGTCATCGCCTCGGCGCTCTTGTCGACGGCAAAGACCTTGGCGCCTTCGCGCGCGAACAAGACCGCAGCGGCGCGTCCGTTGCCCCAGCCCGGCCCCACGCATCCCGCGCCGGTAATCAGCGCGACTTTACCCTCGACACGTCCCGGCATAGGCACGTCCGTCCTATTGATCGGCCCAGATGTTAGTGGAGCATTGGCGGCTGCGCCAGCATGGCGGCAGGAAACCATTGAACCTCGCCGGCACGGCCTGCGACAAAAGTTTTGGACAGCCGCAACTGAGAAGAGCGATGAAGCTGCTTTTGGCGGTCTTTGCGTTAGTCGTCGCGGCAATAGCCTTAGGGATTCATTTTCATTTCAACGCGGTAATCCTCATTTTCATTATTCTCGGCTTCGGCATTTTCATGGTCGGCCGTGACGGCGGCCCGGCATTGCCGAAGGGCGCTTACGTCCCGTGGCGGACCGGCGGCATAGACATTCACGGACGCGACTACGTCCAGGACGACGACCCCCAGAGCGGCGAGGATCCGCGCGAAGACGGCGGCTTCCGCTAAGACTTACCGTTGCAACGCCCAAGCCGCGCCGCGTAATTCCTGTTATCGTATCGGCGAAAAGCACCGGGGAGGATTGGATGCGAAGGCTCATCGCCGTCGCGGCTTTGGCAATCGCGGCCACATTGCAACTTGGCGGCAGCGCGCGGGCGCAGCAGACCTATCCGTCGCGGACGGTCCGCTTCATCGTGCCGTACGGCGCCGCCAGCGCCTCCGATATCACCGCGCGGTTGTTCGCGGACCGATTGTCCGCGCGCTGGGGCAAGCCGGTGGTGGTCGAAGATCGTCCCGGCGGCGACGGCTTGGTCGCGCTAAACGCCTTTGTCGGCGCGCATGACGATCACACCCTGTTCTTCGGGCCCGCCGGGACATTCGAGGTGTTGCCTTACGACCAGGATACGCCGCCGTTCGATGCAAAAAGCGACATCGTCCCGATCGTTTGCGTTTCCGAAGTCGTGCTGGCCGTCTCCGTGCCGGCATCGATGAACGTCAATACGCTCGATGAACTGGTAAAGCTGGCGCAGGCCCAACCGGGAAAACTCAATGCGGCTGCCGCCAGCGGCATTTCGGATTTCCTGCTGTTCGGCTTCATCAAGAATATGGGCTTGCAGATAACCAAGGTGCCTTATCGCGACATCATGCAGGCGCCGAACGACCTGGCCGCTGACCGCATTCAGGTGCTGGCGACGTCGCTTGCCGTGGTGCAGCCCTTGGCGCATGCCGGCCGCGTCAAGGTCTTGGCCGTCACCAGCGATCGGCGCGCTCCAGCCGCGCCTGACATTCCGACCGCGAAAGAAGCCGGCTATCCGGCACTGACATTTGAGAGCCTCTTCGGTCTGTTCGGCCCGCGCGGCATACCGGACGACGAGCGCAAGAGCATTGCGGCCGATATCAGCTCTGTCGCTAACGCGGATCCGGCCATCGGCAAGCGGATTGCCGATATCGGCACCATCAAGTCGATCCGCGGGCCGTCGGAATTCGCCGCTAGCGTCGACCAACAGCGCCTGCGCATCGCCGATATTGCCAGAACGCTCGGTCTCAAGGCCGCGCAGTGAACGGATCGCAACGTGAACGGCTTGGTCGAACACCCCGCCAGCAAGATCCCCGAAGTCACGCTGGTCTTCTGGATCATCAAGATCGCGGCGACCACGCTCGGCGAGACCGGCGGCGACACCGTCACCATGACGTTGAATTGGGGCTACCTGCTCGGCACGGCGTTGTTCCTCTCGCTGCTGATCGTATTCGTCATTCTCCAGATCGCGGCGAATAAGTTCCATCCGTTCCTGTATTGGGCGACGATCGTCGCCTCGACGACGGCCGGCACGACGATGGCCGATTTTGCCGACCGCTCGCTCGGCATCGGCTATGCGGGCGGATCGTCGCTGTTGTTCGTCTGCCTGATGGCAACGCTCGCCGTCTGGTATTGGACGCAGGGCTCGATTTCGGTCGCTACCGTCAGCACGCCGAAGGTCGAAATATTCTACTGGATCGCAATCACCTTTTCGCAGACCTTGGGCACGGCGCTCGGCGATTGGACGGCTGACGACACCGGGCTTGGTTATGACGGCGGCGCACTCCTCTTCGCTGCAGGCCTTGCCGTGCTGGCCGCGCTTTATTTCTGGACCAACGTGTCGCGCGTCTTTCTGTTTTGGGCAGCCTTTATCCTGACGCGGCCGCTCGGCGCCACTGTCGGCGATTTCCTCGACAAGCCGCGAAGCGACGGCGGCATGGCGCTGAGCCGGCCGATCGCTTCGGCGGTCATCGCCGTGTTCATCATCGCCTGTCTTCTCGTTCTGCCGCAGCGCGCGGGCCGGCATCCGGGTCAAGCCTTGTCATGACGCCGGCTGGCGCGTCCGGCTTTCGCGGATGCGCCACCAGAACACCGCGACGATGCCGACGATCACGGCGACGACCAAGACGAGCAACAGCGCCGAATTTTCGATCCAGGCGATCGCCGGGATGCCGAGCGCCATGATCAGGCCGAGCAGGCAGACCTGCCAGGACAGCACATGCACGCCCGCGGTGAAGGTGCCGAGCGCCAGCAATGTGAAGATCGCGAGCCCGGTCGCGCTGGCGTTGAAGCTCTTCTGCACGCTGGCGAGCAGCAGCAAGTTCATGACCACGATGAAGGCAAGCCAATGCAGCGCCTGGGTCGCGATCAGGCGAAATTTCTTCGCATTGTCGTCGGCGTTTTCCCATCCGGCGCCGACGCAAACCAGCGCGATCAACGGCGCGAGAATTTCCCAATAGCCGGTGATCGGCGTTTTCGAGAAGCTGGTGTAAGCGACGCCGATCGTGGTCAGGATCAAGACCAGCGCAAACGGCAGCTCTCTGATCCAGAAACTAAGGCGCAGCAAATGGTGGTATGGCGGATGCGGACTGACTGACGGGACGGCCGGATGGGGTGTTTCAGTGCTCATCGCGCCTGCTCCGCGCTGGGAGGAATAGCATAAAGCTTAGATCACAAGCCGCGCTGACGCCACCGCGCCGCTCGCCGCCTCAAACCGCCGCACGCTGGTGACTTCGCTGCCCGCGGCGCGGATGCGGGCGATGGCTTCCGCGATCGGTTCGCTCACGACCGCCATGTGGAAGGCGTTGGCGTGAAGGAAATCCGCGAGGTCGCGCACGATGGCGACATGGCCTTTCCAGAATACGAGATCGCCGCGCCTGAACTCCAAAGAACTTGAATCGCCGACTGCGACTCCCAATGCCCGCTCTTGCATATCGGTATCGCGCGGACATGGGAGACCGCAGGCCGCAAGCGCAATCTGAAGCAGGCCGGAACAGTCGAGCCCGAGCGCGGTCTTGCCGCCCCACAGATAGGGCGCACCGAGAAAGCGCTCGGCCACCGCAACGAAATCAGGTTCATTGTCGCCGACCGGTTTGAGATGAACCGCCGGCACGTAAAGTCCGGTCTTCGTCACCGCCATGCGGTCTTCGAAGCGAGCGACCGCGAGTTTAGCCCCCAACGGCAAGGCCTCGACCGGCGGCAATTTGATCGACAGCCCGGGAAAAGCGAAGGTCCGCAAGGCCGCGACGTGATGCGTCGGCGGCGCGCCGGGCGGCGCCAGCGCGCCGCGCGGCAGCCAGCCGACATAATTGTCCGCCGCAAGCTGGCCCCAGGCCCAGCCCTCCTCGTTCTCGTCATAGACGGTGACGCGTTCGCCCTTGAGCGCTTCGGTGTCGAGCGGCGCGTCGGGACGCGGCGCCTGCCGCAGCGGCGTTTGCGGCGCGATGACTTCATACACGCGGCCGTCGACGTAACGCGCCGCCGCCACCTTGCCTTGCAGATATTTCGCCGCGAGATCGGCGCGCGCCGGCGTCACGCGAAGATCGAAGTCGCGCATATTTTCCGGCTCAGCCATAGCGCGCGGCGAGCAGCGCGTAGAGCGCGCGCGCCGCCTGCAATTCGCCACCCTCCGGCCGGCCCGCCTTGGCAGCCGCCGTCCAGGCGAACAAGTCGATATGCAGCCAGAATTTCGCCGTCACGAAACGGCGCATGAACAGCGCCGCGGTGATGGCGCCGCCCTGACTGCCGCCGACATTATTGGTGTCGGCGATCTTCGATTCCAGCATCGCCTCGTAAGGCCGCCACAGCGGCAGCCGCCACAGTGGATCGTTCTCGCTCGCCGCATAGCGCATCAGCTCGGCGGCGAGCGCATCGTCGTCGGTGAAGAAGGCCGGCACGTCGGGGCCGAGCGCGACGCGCGCGGCGCCGGTCAACGTCGCGAAGTCGGCGATCAGTTCCGGCTTGTCCTCGTCGGCAAGCGCCAGCGCATCGGCGAGGATGAGGCGACCTTCGGCGTCGGTATTGCCGATCTCGACGGTGATGCCCTTGCGCGAGGTGTAGACGTCGCGCGGGCGGAAGCTTGTTCCCGAGATCGAATTCTCGACCGCCGGAATGAGCACGCGCAGTCGCACCTTCAGCCCGCGTGCCATGATCATGGAAGCGAGCGCCAACGCGGTCGCCGCGCCGCCCATGTCCTTCTTCATGTTCAGCATGCCGGTGTCGGGCTTGATGTCGAGGCCGCCGGTATCGAAGCAGACGCCCTTGCCGACCAGCGTCACCTTAGGGTTCGCGGCATCGCCCCATGACATGTCGATCAGCCGCGGCGCGCCGGCGGCGGCGCGGCCGACGGCATGAATGAGCGGAAAATTCTGCTCCAGCAAATCGTCGCCGACCACGGCGTTGATGGTGGCGGAATGGCGCGCGGCGAGCTTGCGCGCGGCCTGCTCGAGCTGCGCCGGCCCCATGTCGTTGGCCGGCGTATTGATCAGATCGCGCGCCAGCGTTACCGCTTCGACGATGTGCGCAAGCTCGTCGCGGTCGAGGCTTTGCGGCAGGTCGAGCTTGATGGCGCGGGCCTCGGCCTTGCGATAGCGGGTGAAACGATAAAGTCCGAGCGCCATCGCAAGCGCGGCGAGCCGCGCATCGTGCGGCTCGTTGGCGAAGCGGTAGGTGCCGTCGGGCAACAGCTGCGCCAGCCGGCCGGGGAGGAACGGATCCGGCGTTTCGTCCGGTCCTTCGAGGGCGAACAGCACGCCGCCGAGCGCGCCGTTCTTGCCCGGCAGCACGAGAAAGCGGCCGGCTTTCGGCTCAAAACCTGCGGCGGCGGCAAAGGTTGAAAGTTCCGAGTCGAGCGCCTTTTGCACGTCGGGATAATTCGCCGCGGTGACGAACCAGATCGGAATCGCGTCCGTCGTTCCCCGCGTGACGAAGATGGAGTCCATCGCAGCCCTGCGCTCACAACGCACCGTCCTGCTAGCATGCTGGGCCGGAGACGGAAAGCGAGCTCGCTAGGTCTGCCCGGAAGCGGCGGCAACCTGTGCCCGGCTGCGCCGGATGCCGTAGAAAAACTACTTGTCCTCGGGAATCAGATGCTTTTTCTGGATTCCCGCTTTCGCGGGAATGAGCGATCGCTAACTCACGTCCACGGCATCAGCGAGGCGTGGATGACGTCGGGCACGCCTTCGCCGCCGACCGAGCGGATGGCGAGGTCGACATCGTTCAATCCGAAGCGGTGGGTGGTGACGAGCTCCAGCGGAAAGCGCTTCGAGGCAAGCTGCGCCAGAGCGAGCTCGCAGGCCTTGTAGCTGTGGCCGCGCGCGCTCTTCATGGTGATGAATTTCACCGTGAATTTCTCCAGCGGGAAATTGGGAAACTGCGCCATTTCGCCTTGCGCCACGATCACGCCGGCCTTGCGCTTGAGCGCCTCGATGCCGAGCAGCATCGGAATGGTGCCGGCGCCGGCGGTGCAGTCGAGCGACACGTCGACGCCTTTGCCGCCGGTGATTTGCATGATGCGTTCGAGCGGGTCTTCCTTCTGCACGTCGATGACAAAGTCCGCGCCAAGCTTCTTGGCGACGTCCATGCGGGCTTTGTCCTTCGCCGTGCCGGTGACGATGATCAGCGAAGCGCCGGCCTGCTTGCAGATCACGGTCTGCGAGAGGCCCTGCTGGCCGGGACCTTGAATGAGCACGGTGGAATTGTAGCCGACGCCGCCGTCAAACAGCGACCACTCGACGCCGTTGGCCATCGGCGTCACCAGGCCGGCGAGCTCGGCGGAGACACCCTTGGGCACGTGATGGATCACCGCGTTCCACGGCAGATAGACGTATTGCGCGAAGCCGCCCCACAGATGCGGCGCCTTCTCCGCCGAGGTGTAGCCGTAGCGGATGGCGTCGGGATTGGTGCGCCAGTTGGTGTTCTCGCAATGCCGGTATTGCCCGGCGTGGCACCATTCGCATTTTCCGCAAGACACGTAATGTTCGACAAAGACGAGGTCTCCCTCCTTAAAACCCTTGCGGCGGATGAATTCGCGGCCCGCCTTGGCGATGATGCCGATATTCTCATGCCCCATGATCACCGGTGCGGCGGACGGCGGGTGTTTGTAGAGTTTGACGTCGGTGCCGCAGATGCCGCCGACCTCCATCTTCATCAGCGCCGCGTCCTCCGGGATGTCCGGCATCGGATAATCGCGGATTTCGGTCTTGCTCGGCCCGGTGCGCACCGCCGCCAGTACTGTTTCGGCCACGTTAAGTCCTCTTCATCGTCATGGCCGGACTTGTTCCGGCCATCCACATCTTGGTCGATAGAGGTGTATAAAGACGTGGATGCCCGGCACAAGGCCGGGCATGACGGTGCCGATTGCCATGCTTGGCTTCGCCAAGAAAAGCCCCGTCCGGGACGCCGCGCTCGACCGCGTGCGAGAGTGGACGCGCGCGCGCTTCGCGCTGGCCGCCGAAGAGACAATCATGGTCTCGGAAATCGCCTGCGCGGTACCGGGCTGCCCGCCGATCGAGACTCATGTGGTATTCTGGACGCCAGCCGGTCGCCATCATTTCAAGATCTTCAAGCCGCTCGCCGAGGTGGCCGAAGACGACGTGCCGCCGGCCTTCATGAAGGACGCGCTGGTCTGGGCCGAGGGTCTCGAATGCGGCTGCTGCTGACCCGTCTTTTCCGCCTGTTGCGGCAACGCTCCTGCAGCATCATGAAGATCAAAACCGGCCCGGACCGCCATAGAATCAAAAACTAAACTGCTGTGGCGCCACGCAAAACTCTTATGCGCCAAGGCGCGGGCGCGTATCATTTCGTGCTTTTGCGCTGCACACGGACGATTTGGTGTTGCCAACCCTCGAAGCTTCTTCAAATAATGATCCGGGCGACGGGAGCAGCCGGCCGCATTCGCGAACGCGACCGCGCCAAATCGACGGAACAAATGAATCGAACGTGAGCAAGCGGATCAAATCGACAAACGGGGGAGACGACAATGGCGAATGCCGGGCAGACCTGGGATGAAAGCAGCGAGGGCACGCGACCCAAGCATGTCGGCTGGAAGGAACTCTATCTGAAGGAGGATTGGTGGGCCGTTTGGCTCGGCCTCGCCTTGATGGTGTTTGCCATCCTGCTGTTTCAGATCGGCGGCAGCGGTATTCTCAAAGCGCTGGCGATCAATCCGGGCGGCCTCAAGTGGAGCTCGTTCGGCCAGCTTGCCGATCATTTCGCACAGAACGGTTTCCTCTATCTCTGCCAGTTCGTGTTCTGGCTCGTCTTGTTCGGAGTGACTACCGCGATCATGGGCGTCAGCCTGGCCGAATTCGTGCCGGCGTTCGTCGTCCTCTACGTGCTCTCGATCGTCATGTTCGCGATCGCCGGCTGGGTCAACGCGGCGCAATTCAATCTCGAAGCGCCGCTGGTGGCGCTGGTGCTCGGGCTCATTATCGCCAACGTGACGCCGCTGCCGAAATGGATGGATAGCGCGTTCCGCGTCGAATATTTCATCAAGATCGGCATCGTGCTGCTTGGCGCCACGTTCCCGATTACGCTGGTGCTGAGCGCCGGGCCGGTCGCCATCGTCCAGGCGACGATCATTTCGGTCATCACTTGCCTCGTCATCTATTTCGTCGGCACGCGCGTCTTTGGCCTCGACCGGCGGCTGGCCGCGGTGATGGGAGTGGGCGGCGCCGTTTGCGGCGTCTCGGCCTCGATGGCGATCGCCGCATCCGTCAACGCCAAAAAAGATGCCCTCTACACGTCGGTTACCCTCGTCGTCGGCTGGGCGCTAGTGATGATCCTGGTGCTGCCGGTCGTATCGCGCGCGATGGGGCTCCTGCCCGGCGTGGCGGGGGCATGGATCGGCACCTCGGAATTCGCCGACGCCGCGGGATTTGCGGCGGCCACCACCTACGGCAAGATGGCCGGCAATGAGGACGCGGCGATCAAGTCGTTCACGCTGATGAAGGTGATCGGCCGCGATCTGTGGATCGGCATCTGGTCGGTCGTGTTCGCGTCGATCGCGACGCTGGTGTGGGAAAAAGGCGAAACCGGACGCCAGCCCGACGCGCGCGAAATCTGGTGGCGCTTCCCAAAATTTGTCATCGGCTTCTTCGCCGCTTCGATCCTGATGTCGGCTTTTACCTCAAGCTTCAGTATCGCCGACTTCAACAGCACGGTGCGGCCCAACGTGCTGTTGCCGCTGGTGTCGCTGCGGACCTGGGCCTTTATCTTCTGCTTTCTCAGCATCGGGCTGACGACGCGGTTCCGCGACCTGCATGCGGTAGGCTGGAAGGCGTTTTGGACCTTCACCATCGGCGTCGCGATCAATGTGGTGTTGGGCTACATCCTCTCGGTGTTGGTCTTTGGCGGCTATTGGGGCTCGATCTGACGGCGGCTGTTCGCCGAGCGGCGACGGCCAGTGCTGCGGCGCGTGCCGGTTCTTCACCGGCACGCCGGCCGCGCTAGAGCGCGCGATTCCGGGGCTCAATATCCTGAGCTCGGCCTACGGCTCGGTGCGCGGCGATACCGGGCTGTGCGCGCAGCACGAGACTTTCGTGACCGCGGCCACGCCGGCGTGCCCGAGTTTCGTCAAGGGATGAGTGCGCCCGGCTGTGTTTAAGCCCGGGAGCGCTCAGGCAAGCCCTGCCCTTTTCAGCGCCGCAGTCTGACGTTTTTCGACGCGGTCCATGGAAAATCTTTCGATCGCCTCGTTGAACAATTTGTAGAAATTCAACTCGGCGCCGAGATGCAGAAACACTGCGCCGAGTCCGATCGCGGCGCGGTCCATGAACACGAATTCGCGCGGCACCTTGACGGGCCCTTTCTGTTTCAGTGCTTGATGCACGCGGAACGCCTCGCGCCGGCCATATTCGCCGGGCGCGACCCCGTCGGCGACGCTGCGGACGCGGTCGTCGAGGAGCGGCGCATAGATGAAGCGCGCCCAGATATTGAGCGTCTCGATGACGTCGCGCGACAGCCTGCGGAAGCCCCAGGTCTCGTAAGCATTGACGATGAGATCGTCCTTGCCGTGGAGGAGGCCGTGATAAAGATCGACTACGCCGCCGACGAATTTCGGCGCGAAGATGCGGATGCAGCCGTAGTCGAGCAGATTGATGCCGCCAGGTTGGCCGTCGCGTTCGAACACGGTGTAATTCCCAAGGTGCGGATCGCCGTGGATGACGCCGAAACGGCTGAACGGAAACCACCAGGCAGTGAACATTGCCGTTGCCAGCCGGTTGCGCACGGCAAGCGGATCGTGCTTGTGCGCGAGCATCTTGGTGCCATCGAGCCAATCGAGCGTGAGCAGCCGGCCGGTCGACAGTTCCGGCCAGGCGCACGGCACGCGCACGCTGTCCGCGCCATCGAGCATTTCGCGGTACAGCGCGACGTGCTTGGCTTCGCGCCGGTAGTCGAGCTCTTCGCGTACGCGGGCGCCGATCTCCTTGCCGATCTCGGACGTGTCGAGCGCGGTGTCGAAACGGCGGCGAATCGCCAACAGCCATTCGAGCTGCCTTAAGTCGGCTTCGACCGCGGACTGCATGTCGGGATATTGCAGCTTGCAAGCGAGCTGCGCGCCGTCGAGCGAGCGGGCGCGGTGCACTTGGCCGAGCGAGGCCGCGGCGGCCGGCTGATGCTCGAAGCTTTGAAACTTCTTCTCCCAGTCGGCGCCGAGCTCCGCCATCATGCGGCGCTTGACGAAGGCCCAGCCCATGGGCGGCGCTTCGCTCTGCAGCTTCTGCAATTCGGTGGCATATTCGGGCGGCAGCAGATCGGGAATAGTCGCCATCAATTGCGCGACCTTCATCAGCGGCCCTTTCAGCCGGCCGAGCGCCGAAGCGAGCGCGGTCGCCTCGCCGGCACGATTGCCCGCGCCGCCCAGCATGCGCCGCCCGGCATAGCGGGCCGCGACACCGCTGACATTGGCGCCGACGCGGGCGTAACGCGCAGCGCGGGCGGAGAAGCGGTTTTTTTCGCGGTCGGTGGTTTCGCGGTTCGCCATCGCGGCTTCAGCTCAAACGTTCCAATTCGGCTATCAGTCGCTCGATTACCCCCAGTCCGCTCTGCCAGAAGCCGGGATCGCGGGCATCGAGGCCGAACGGCGCGAGGAGCTCGGAATAATGCTTGGTGCCGCCGGCCGCCAGCATGGCGAGATAGCGCTCGGCAAAACCTTCGGAGGCGTGCTCGTAGACGGCATAAAGCGAGTTCACCAGGCAATCGCCGAAGGCATAGGCATAGACGTAGAACGGCGAGTGGATGAAATGCGGGATGTAAGCCCAAAACGTCTCGTAGCCGGGTTTCAGCTCGATCGCCGGGCCCAAGCTTTCGCGCTGCACCTCGAGCCATAATTCGCCGATACGCGCGGCGGTAAGCTCGCCGTTCTTGCGCTCGGTGTGGACGGCGCGCTCGAAGATATAGAACGCGATCTGCCGCACCACGGTATTGATCATGTCCTCGACCTTGGCGGCGAGCATCGCCTTGCGTTCTTTGTTGTCGCGGGTATTGGCCAGCAATTTGCGGAACG
This sequence comes from Xanthobacteraceae bacterium, assembly GCA_030038415.1. Taxonomy (GTDB): domain Bacteria; phylum Pseudomonadota; class Alphaproteobacteria; order Rhizobiales; family Xanthobacteraceae; genus BOG-931. Next base: position 24,681 of record JASHOX010000206.1, on the reverse strand, counting down.
TCAGCATTTCGCCGAATACGCTTGCGGTTTCGGCAAGCGTCAGCGGCGTCGGCGCCATCAACGGGCCATTCGGCGCGGCGAGCACCTGATGCACGCCGTGGCCGAGCTCGTGCGCCAGCGTCATCACGTCGCGCGGCTTGCCCTGATAGTTGAGCAGCACATAGGGATGCGCCGACGGCGTGGTCGGATGCGCAAACGCGCCCGGCGCCTTGCCCGGCCGCACCGGCGCGTCGATCCAGCGCTCGGCAAAAAACCTCTCGGCGATCGCCGCCATTTTCGGCGAGAACGCGCCGTAGGCGGTGAGCACGGTGTCCATCGCTTCGGTCCAACCGACGGTGCGCTGGGCGACCGTTGGCAACGGCGCGTTGCGATCCCAATGCGGCAATTTCTTTTTGCCGAACCAATTGGCTTTTAGCGCATAGTAGCGATGCGACAGCCGCGGATAGGCGGCACGCACGGCGGCAACCAGCGCGTCGACCACCTCGCGCTCGACCCGATTATCGAGATGCCGCGCGTCGGCGATATCAGCAAAGCCGCGCCAGCGGTCGGAAATTTCCTTGTCCTTGGCGAGTGTATTGGTGATCAGAGCGAAGTCTTGCACGTTTTCCGCAAAAGTCTTGGCCAGCGCTTGCGCGGCGGCCTTGCGCTTCTCTCCGGAGCGGTCCTGCATCAGATTGAGCGTCGGCTCTATGGCGAGCGATTTGCCCAACACCTTGAAACGCAGCTTGGCGATGGTGGCGTCGAACTGCCGGTTCCACGCCGAATAGCCGGTCACCGATTTTTCGTGAAACAGCTGCTCGACGCGATCTTCGAGCTGATACGGCCGGTAGCGCCGCACGTCTTCGAGCCAGGGCCGATAGTGGCCGAGCGCCGCTTCGGTCATCGCGGCATCGAGAACCGCGTCGTCGATGCGGTTGAGCTCCAGCGTGAAGAACAGAAGATGCGTGGAGGCAGCAGTCATGCGCTCCTGCATGTCGCCATAGAATTTGGTGCACCCCGGATCGAGCGTGTCGCCGGCATGAACGAGCCCGGCATAGGAGCCGAGCCGGCCCATCAGATCGTCGATCGCCTCGTAGCGGCGCACCGCCGCGGCGAGCGCCGAGCCGCCGTCGGAGCCGCCCGCCATGGCGGCGAGCTTGCCGTTATAGGCCGTCTCGAAGTCGACGCATTCGGCGTCGACACGGTCGAGATCGCGCTTGATGGCCGGATCGTCGAGACCGGAATAAAGGTCGCTGAGATTCCACTCGGGCAATTTGCCAAGCGCAGATTTGCGCGCAGCCAGGGCATGCCCAGCGGAGCGTTTGGCTACGGTTTTCTTTGCGGTTTTCGGCATGTGCAGACCTGACCCCACCGGCTGTTCATGTGGCGCAGCGTTGCGGCGTCCGCAAGGCCGCCGATCCGCATCCGGCTCATACAGACGAAGCTCCCGTTCCTCGGCGAGAACCGACGATGTGTACCTCGGTGCACGGCATCCGTGCTCGCTGCAGGCCTTTGATTTATCTCAAGGCGCGGGCGTGCCGATGGTGTCAGTTTTTTAATCAACTCGAAATGGAGAACAAAAAATGATTCTGAAAATCGGGCTGGCGGCGTTATTGGCGACCGCCGTGGCGATGCCGCTGCACGAGGCAGCGGCGCAGGGCGGCGCGCTCGGTGGAGCGATCTTCGGCGGCGCCGCCGGTGCGGCGATCGGCGGCGCGATTGGCGGCGGCCGTGGTGCGGCAACCGGTGCAATCATCGGCGCTACCACGGGCGCGATTATCGGCGCCCAAGGCGAGCAGCGCGCGGGTGGCTATTATTATTGGCACCGCGGCTGTTACATCCAGCGCCCCGACGGCGCATGGATTAGGGTGTCGCCGCGCTATTGCGGACCTTACTAAATCAGTCGCGCGGCCATTCCGGCGGATTGGTCCCGAGCGGAACGCTCGGCCGCACCCAATGCGGCGGCGTTTCCGATAAAATGGCGGCGTGGCGCACGGCGGTCAGCCGGCCGAAGCCGCTTGGCGTCTCTTCGAGGCAATCGCGCACGTCATCGAATCCAGGATCCGGACAGTTCACGCCGTCGATGCGGCCAATTTGGCGGAGCCAATATCCGGTCTGCGCCAGCGAGACCCGCACGTGCCACGAGCCGCCCTGTTCGGCTTGGCGCTTGAGCGCCGTCATCACCGCAAAGGCGAGCAAATAACCGGTGGCGTGATCGAGCTCCTGCGCCGGTAACTCCTTCGGCTTGGGCGCAGCGAAGGCTTCGGCTTCCGCGATATTGAAGCCGCTTGCCGTTTGCACCAGCGAATCGAAACCGCGCCGGTTCGCCCACGGACCCTCATGCCCATAGGCGCAGAGCGAGGCGTAAACGATGCCGGGCCGCAGCCGCGCGACGTCTTTCGGCGAGAAACCATGCGCGGCAATGGCGCCGGGCCGGTAGCCCTGCACGAAAACATCGGCGTCGGGCACCAAGCTCGCGAGCGTCTCGCGGCCGCTCGTCTCGCGGAGATCGATCGACGTCGATAGTTTGCCGCGCCCGGTATCCATCACCAGCGGCAGCATTGACGCCAGATGCTTGGCGGTGACGAGCAGCACATCGGCGCCGTGCGCCGCGAGCGTGCGCCCGCAGACCGGGCCGGCGATGATGCGCGTGAGGTCGAGCACTTTCACTCCCGACAACGGCCGCTCCGCCGCCGCAAGTTTCTTTGGCGGCGCGTCGCCGATCTTCTCGATGGAAAACAGCGGAAGCTTCGCCACCGCCTGGCCTTGCGGATGCCGATCCCATTCGGAAAACGAGCGGCAGGCGGTGACGACAAGGCCGGCTGCGGCGGCGGCGGTCTCGAGCGCCTCGGCGGTCATGCCGTCGAGCGCCCGTTGCACCGCGGCTCTGTCGTGCGGCACGCCAAGCAGTTTGAGGAGACCGTTGCAATGGTGCGGCAGATTGGTGTGCAGCCGCGCCCAGCGGCCGTCGCCGCAGCGATAAAGCCCGGCGAGATCGTCGTGATACTCGTCGGGCACTTTGCCGTCGACGCGCAGATACCGCTCGCTGCGGAATTCGATTGCGGCATGGCGCATGTCAATGCTGATATTTTGGCGGCGTCCGCTGCGCAGCCGCCACAGCTCCGCGGCCGCCAGCGCCGCCGCGCCGATGGTCGCTTGCGCCGCCGTTCCCACCGCGAATGACGACGGCAGCACCGGCTCGGCGCCAGAGAATTGCAATTGACGGAGCGCCGCGTCGTCGTGACCGGCGCTGCGCCACAGGCCGGCAAGCACGGTCTTGGCATCGGGAGAAGGCATTTTACGGGCTCGAAGTGCGAGACGGTGGCATTCAATGCGGCATTCAACGGTGCCGGTGACCGACAATCAAGCTGCGAATGGCCAGCGGCCCCGCGCTTGCCCGCCGCCGCCGCCTATGCTTGTTACCGCGCAATAAAGACCAGCGACTGGGCGGGGCGCGCCATCCGAACATGAGGGGACCCTTCATGCGTAAACATGCTCGCATCCTTTTAGGCCTCGCGCTTGCCGCGGCGCTCATCACTCCCGCCGCGGCGCAACAGTCGGGCGGCACCAAAATCGGCGTGCTCACCTGCCGCAGCTCGGTGAGCATTGGGCTGATCGTCGGTTCGCATCAGCGAATTTCCTGCAGCTTCGCGCCCGACGCCGGCGGCCCGCCTGACAATTACGCGGGCCATATCACGCGGGTCGGGCTCGATCTCGGCGTCGCCACCGGCGGCATCATGACCTGGGGAGTCGTTGCTCCGGTGAACGGCTGGCATCACGGCGCGCTCGCCGGCACCTATGTCGGCGGCTCCGGCAGCGCTTCGCTCGGCGTCGGCGTCGGCGCCAATGCACTCGTCGGCGGCTCGCATCGCTCCTTTGCGCTGCAGCCACTCTCGGTATCGGGCAATGTCGGCGTCAATCTCGCGCTCGGCGTTGCGGGGCTGACGCTGCGCGGCGTGCGCTGATATCGACGCGTCATGGCCGGACTTGTTCCGGCCATCCACGGCTTCCCTCTATCGCTAGACCGCGGCTCTTCATGCTTCGCATGGTCCCGCTCCCCCGCTTTCGCGGGGGCGGATGCGTGCCTGACTTAACACCCCCTTAAGCCTCCTGCCGCAAAGTGCCCCGAAACGGGACAGCATGACGCTGTCCGCGGACCGGGGAACGCATGGCCATTCTTATTGTCGATGACGATCCGGTGCAGTGCCGGCTCCTTGAAGCCATGCTGCATAAATTCGAATACGAGACGATCGTGCGCGACTCTGGCGAGGCCGCGCTGTCACTGCTTGCCGGCCCCGACGGCGCGCGGATCGATTGCGTGATCCTCGACTTGGTGATGCCGAATCTCGACGGCATGGGCGTGCTGGCGAAAATGCGGCAGTCGGCGATCAACGTGCCGGTGATCGTGCAGACCGCCCATGGCGGCATCGACAATGTGGTCGCCGCGATGCGCGCCGGCGCCGTCGATTTCGTGGTCAAGCCGGTCGGCGCCGAGCGGCTGCATGTCAGCGTGCGCAATGCGCTCAACGCCAGCGCGCTGGAAGGCGAACTGGCGCGGATGAAGAAGAGCCAGTCCGGCACGCTCGGCTTCGCCGACATCATCACCAAGAGCGCCACGATGCACGCCGTCATCCGCGTCGCGGAGAAGGCGGCGGCATCGACCATCCCGGTCCTGATCTCCGGCGAATCCGGCGTCGGCAAGGAATTGATCGCGCGCGCCATCCACGGCTCGTCCGAGCGGCGGGCCAAGCCGTTCATCGCGGTCAACTGTGGCGCGATGCCGGAACATCTTGTCGAGTCGATTCTGTTCGGCCATGAGAAAGGATCGTTCACCGGCGCCACCGAACGCCATGTCGGCAAATTCGTCGAAGCGTCCGGCGGCACCTTGTTCCTCGACGAGGTCGGGGAATTGCCGGCGCCGGCGCAGGTCAAGCTGCTGCGCGCCATCCAGGAGGGCGAGGTCGAGCCGGTCGGCGCGCGCAAGCCGGTGAAGGTCGACATGCGGCTCGTCTCCGCCACCAATCGCGATCTGATCGCCGACGTCAAAGCCGGCCGCTTCCGCGAGGACCTGTTCTATCGGCTGCACGTCTTTCCGATCACGGTGCCGCCGCTGCGCGAACGGCCTGCGGATATCCCGGCGCTGGTCCGGCACTTTCTGGCGCGCTTTGCCGCGGAGGAAGGCAAGCGCGTCCGCGCCGTGACGCCCGAGGCGCTGCGGGTGCTGGCCGCCTATCATTGGCCGGGCAATATCCGACAGCTGGAAAATGCCGTGTTCCGCGCCGTGGTGCTCGCCGAAACCGACGCCGTCGGGCTTGATGAGTTTCCGCAAATCGCAGCGCAAGTCGGTATAAAGACCGCGGCACCCCATGAGGGAGCGCTAGCGGCGACAGCGCAAGCGCCTTCCGTGGCGCCAAGTGACGATTCACCCGTCCTCGCCACGATGCCCGATAGCGAGGCGGCGCCCGCTGCGGCGGCGGTCGCCTCGCTGCCGATGCCCGGCGACACCCTGCCCTTGCTCGATGCCGAGGGCGAGGTGCGGCCGCTAGAGGAGGTCGAAGCCGAACTCATCAGGTACGCCATTACCCATTATCGGGGGCAAATGTCGGAAGTGGCGCGGCGGTTGCAAATCGGCCGCTCCACGCTCTACCGCAAGCTCGAAGCGCTTGGCCTAAACAGCGAGCGGGCCGAAGGGGATAGCGAAGCCGTGGCCGCAGAGCGACAGCCTCCGAAATTCGCCTGATTTATTCCCGCAGATCACAGGACAAGAGAAGACGGCTCACGTAAGGTGCGGCGGCCGCGATGCAGATCCAAAGCGGTGGATGCCATGATTGGGGGCGCTTATCCCAATGTGTATGCGTTTTCCGGCCATATTGGCCGTGAGGGAGAATACGTAATGCCCGGGATTCGTGTCGATCGGTTGCTGGCCTCGACCGCCGTCGCCCTCCTGCTCGCTGCCTCCGCCGGCGCCGCCTCGGCCGATCCGTCAAACGTCACCGGCGACAAGCCGGTCAGCGCCGCGCCAGCGAACGCCGCTCCGGTTGGCGCCGCTCCGGCGGCCGTCGCCCCGGCCGCAACCGAGGCGAAGCCCGAAGCAGCGCAAGGCGCCGCGCCGGCAACGGCGACGCCAAAATCGGATGCTCCCGGCAACGTAGCGACGAGTCCCGCTCCGGCAGCGACGCCGCCCGCCGCCCAGGCAAATCCGACGCCGGCCACCTCCCCTGCGGCCACGGTCAGTACTCCGGCGGCCTCCAGCCCGGAGACCGCCGCGGCAGCGCCCGCCGCACCTGCCGGCCCAGACGCCGCCGTTTCCGATCAATTGCGCGAACTCGCCAACGGCAAGTTCGACCACATGATCAGCAACAAGAAAGACCGGATGCAGATCGACGCGTTCTATTCGGGCCGCAACTATAAGCCGCTGTGGATCACCGACGGCAGGGCCAATGCCAGTGCCGAGGCGGCGATCTCCTACCTCGGCCATGTCGGTGCCGACGGCCTGTTTCCGTCCGACTACCCGGTGCCGAATTTCGCTGCGCTTTCGACGCCGGCTGATCTCGCCGACGCCGAGGTCGAGCTGACCATGTCGATCATCACCTATGCGCATCATGCCAGCATCGGCCGCGTCGCCTTCTCGCGCGTGTCCGCCGACATCGAATACGACAGGCCAGCGCCGGAGCCGGCCGACGTGCTTGCCAGCGTCGCCGATGCCAAAGACATCGCCTCGGCGCTCGATGCTTACGAGCCGCACACGCCGGGCTATCTGGCGCTCAAGGCCAAGCTTGCAGAAATCCGCGCCGGCAAGCTCGACAAAGGCGAGCCGGCGATCGCCAACGGACCGGTGCTCAAGATCGGCATGCAGGACAATCGCGTGCCCGAATTGCGCGAGCGACTCGGCGTGCTCGGCGATGGCGGCACCACCTATGACAAGGCGCTCGCCGAAGCGATGAAGAAATTCCAGAAAGAGCACCAGATCGCCGAGACCGGCACGCTCACCGCCGCCACCGTCGATGCCATCGACGGCCCGCGGCCCGATCATGTCGAAGACGTCATCATCGCCAATATGGAACGCTGGCGCTGGGCGCCGCACCAATTCCCCGACACCTACGTCGTCGTCAACCTGCCCGACTATACGCTGCGCGTCATGCACGACGGCAAGCAGGTCTGGAAGACCAATATAGTGATCGGCAAGCCGGACATGCCGACGCCGATCATGACCGCGGACATGAAGTTCATCACGGTCAACCCGACCTGGAACGTGCCGCCGTCGATCGTCAATCACGAATACCTACCGGCGCTGCAGCAGGACCCGACGGTGCTTGAGCGGATGGGCTTGAAGGTCGCACAGAATCCGGACGGCACCGTGCACATCTGGCAGCCGCCGGGCGACGGCAATGCGCTTGGCCGCATCCGCTTCAATTTCCCCAACAAATTCCTGGTCTACCAGCACGACACGCCGGACAAATATCTGTTCGCCTACGCCAAGCGCGCCTATAGCCACGGCTGCATGCGGGTGCAGGATCCGGAGCACTACGCCGAAGTGCTGCTGTCGCTGGTGCGCCCGAATGACGGCTATACCGAAGAGCGCATCAAGAAAATGTTCGGCCCGAACGAGGTCAATATCGACTTCCCGACCTTCGTGCCGGTCAATCTGACCTATCAGACCGCCTTCGCTGACGGCGCGGGCAAGCTCGAATTCCGCGACGACATTTACGGCCGCGACAAGACGCTCATCGCCATCCTCAAGGGCGACCGCAAGGATGCCGATATCCCCGTCGAGCACAAAGAGGACATCACTCACCGCGAAGTCCTGGCCATGCCGGACCAGCCGTCGCTGTTTGGTCGCGGCGGCCTGTTTGGCGGCGCCAACTACTATCCGAACGGCAGGTACGCCGCCGCCGGCGGTAGCGGCGACAGCTTCTTCTCGCGATTGTTCGGCGGCTTTAGCCCGCCGCCGCAGCCGGTGCCGGTCCATCGCCCCGCGCCCCATGCCAAGAAACTGAGCCGGGCCAAAGACACCAAGCAGACCGTAGAGCGCTAAAGTCCAATCGAATTTGACTGAATCAAAAGCGGGCTCCAGCTTTTTGATTGAGCATGATCTTTCCGAATACCGGCATCCGCCCAGGACCTAGGTCCGGGGCGGGGTTTTTCGGGATCATGCTGTGATCGCTCGGTGGCCGGCCGGGTTACGCCATTAACCACCTTTACCCACATCGGGCGGCGGCTGGCCCCGGTTGTCGCGCAATGGCCATATTTTGCCACACTGGGCCGTTAGCCCTATTCCCGGTGTCGGGGATGGGGTGACGGTGGGTTCGCGTTAACCCTTCCCAAATTAACAATGTGTTAGCGTTACCGGGCGGTTAAGGCCGCAACGGAAGCGCTATCAACGCGTCAACGCGAGATTGCCAGTGCACGTTGCCAAGGCGCGCCTGAAGGCTGGTCGATCGTTCGCGGCGCGCGCCGGCTATTCGTGCGGTCTTGCCCTTCTCTTGTTTCTGTTCGGTTCGCGCGCGCTGCAAAACGCGGTCGCCGAGGGCGAAACACGCACGATCACCATGCACCACATCCATACCGGCGAGGACATCACCATCACCTATAAGCGCGACGGTCGCTACGACGAGGCCGCGCTGAAGAAGCTCGACTGGTTCCTGCGCGACTGGCGGCGCGGCGAAGCCACCGACATGGATCCGCGCCTGATCGATCTGGTCTGGGAGGTGCAACGCGAATCCGGATCGAAGGAGCCGATCCAGGTGGTGTGCGGCTATCGCTCGCCGGCGACCAACGCCATGCTGCGTCGCCGCAGCGAGGGTGTGGCTCGTTACAGCCAGCACATTCTCGGCCGCGCCATGGATTTCTACATTCCCGGCGCGTCACTCGAACAAGTCCGTGAAATCGGTTTGCGCTTGGCGCGCGGCGGGGTCGGCTTCTATCCCGAGTCCGGCTCGCCGTTCGTGCACATGGACGTCGGCGGCATCCGGATGTGGCCGCGCATGACCCACGAGCAGCTCATTCGCGTGTTCCCGGACGGCCGCACGGTGCAAATCCCGACCGACGGCAAGCCGCTCCCCGGCTATGCGCTGGCGCTGGCCGAAGTCACCAAGCGCGGCGCCATGCCGTCGGCGAATTCGCTGCAGGCCGCGCGCGATGCCGGTATCGATGTCGACACATTGCTGGCGAGCAATGAGCGCCCGGTCGGGACGAATCCCTTCGCCAAGCTATTGGGCCTTGCTAGGGACGGCGAAGAGGAAGAGGCCGACGCGGCGCTGACCCCGGTGGCCTGGCACCCGAACGCCGTGCCGCTGGCCGGACTCGAACCGAAGACTGAGAAGAAGCCTGCAATCGCCAGCGCCGTGAAGGCCAAAGTGGCGAGCGCGATCGCCAAGCTCAAGCTCGTCCACATCGCGAAACTCCTGCCTGCTCCCCCCGCCCCCGCCGCCGCAACACAGCAGTCCCCCGCCCCGCCGATCGGTCCGATCCCAACTGTAACCGCGCTGACGCCGAACCAGATCATCCTCGCGCGCGGCTACTGGGAAGGCCCGCCTGACGGCATGGCGGTCGCCAATCCGCTGGCCGAGATCGCCTATCGCCGCAGCGAGGCAGCCGAGACCGATCAAGACAGCACCGGCGCGATCGATCATGGCGGCGGGCTCGCGCTCGCTTACGCCGATTCCCGCGACGCCGCGGGCACTGCCGCCATGGATACTGCCACCATGGGCATCGCCGCGCTGCGCGCCGCGGCGCTTGCGGCACGGCAGGAAATCCCCGCCAAAACCACGATCGCGGTCAAGCGCGCCGCCGATCAGGTCGCGTCCGCGATCGTGACAGCCAGCGCCTCGTCGATGATGGTGATCAAAAGCAGCGCGCATGTCGCCGACCCGTGGCTACGCGCCATCGTGCTGTCGCCGAGCGTCAAGCGCTTCCTCACCACAGCGGCGCTAGGCGACCGCGATTTCCGCTCGCTGGCGGCGTTGATGAGCAAGCCGAAGAATGCGGTGAAGATGACGTTCGCGGCCGATCCCAATCCCGGCCTGACCGCGGATCGTTTCTCAGGCGCCGCGATCGCCTTCGTGCCGACGGTCAATTACGCGACGGCGACACATACGGCGTCGCTGCAGTAATCTCTCCGTGCCGCTCATTCCCGTGAAAGCGGGAATCCAGCCTATATCGCATTTGAAAATGAGTTCCCGCTTTCGCGGGGACGAGCGAAGTGGTTTGCGATCATTACAGCATCCCCAGCGCATGCAGGTAGGTCTCCAGAATGGCCTCCTGCTCCTTGCGCTCGTTGGCGTCCTGCTTGCGCAGGCGCACCACGACGCGCAGCGTTTTGACGTCAAAGCCGTTGCCCTTGGCTTCGGCATAGACGTCGCGAATGTCGTCGGCGATCGCCTTCTTCTCTTCCTCGAGCCGCTCGACGCGCTCGACGAAGGCCTTGAGCTGATCCTTGGCGAAGCGGTGAGCGGGCTGGTCGTCTTTGGCGGCGGCGGCGGTGGCCATTGCGAAGACTCCTTACGATGAGCCCGCACAATTCGAAGGTGCAGCGCCTCCGGTCAAGGCGCTGCCGCATTCATCCACGCTCTGCACAGGACCGTGAGCCGGACGGCGTCGCGTCAGTGCTTTTGGCTTGCTTTTTCGAATGCCGCCTTTTGCTCGGGCGAGGCCTCTTTCTGGTGCTGGGCGCGCCATTGGTCGTACGGCATGCCATAGACCAGTTCGCGGCTTTCCTCTTTGGTCATCGGCACGCCTTTGGCGTCGGCGGCGTCTTTCATCCAGTTGGACAAGCAGTTGCGGCAGAAGCCGGCCAGATTCATCATGTCGATGTTCTGCACGTCGGTGCGCGAGCGCAGGTGCTCGACCAGGCGGCGGTAGACGGCGGCCTCGAGTTCCGTGCGTGTCTTCGGGTCGGTAGCCATGATCTTCTCCGCGGGTTAGCTATGGAAAAGATAAAGCTGCGGCCCGGCGCTTTCCATAGTTCCCTGGTGCAAAGCCGGTACGGCGGTGAAGGTTCGATTTGGCGACGCAATCGCGTGAATTGCTCGAAAGCCTGTTTCGCGCCGCGGTCGGCGCCGCGCACCCGTCACACTGCCTGCCGCCGAATCTGCCCGAACCCCCGCCGCACGGGCGACTTATCGTCTTGGCCGCCGGCAAAGGCGCGGGATCGCTCACCGAAGTAGCCGAACAGCACTTTCTCGCGCGTATCCCCCAAGAGCGGCTCGACGGCATTGCCGTAACGCGCCACGGCTATGGCCGGCCGACCCGCCGCATCGCCATGGTCGAGGCCGGACATCCGGTCCCCGACGAAGCAGGCCTCAAAGGCACCGAACGCGCACTGGCCTTTGCCGATGCGGCGGGGGCGGACGATCTTTTATTGGTACTCCTGTCCGGCGGGGCCTCGGCAAATTGGATCGCGCCGGCCCGCGGCATCAATTTCGCCGACAAGCAGGCCACCACCCGGGCGCTGCTGCGCAGCGGCGCAAATATTGGCGAGATCAATTGCGTCCGCAAACACCTCTCCCGCATCAAAGGCGGCCGGCTTGCCCGCCACGCTTTTCCCGCCCGCATCGTGACGCTCGCCATTTCCGACGTGCCGGGGGACGATCCCGCGGTAATCGGCTCGGGACCGACGGTGCCGGACCCGACGACGCTCGCCGACGCCCGCGCCATCGTGGCCAAATACCGCCTCGACTTGCCGGAGGCGGTCATTCGCGCGCTGAACGATCCCGGCAACGAAACGCCGAAACCCGGCGAGCAGATTTTTGCCGGGACCAGCTACCGGATCGTCGCCCGGCCGGCCGATGCACTGGCGGCGGCAGAGGCCCGTGTCCGGGAGGCGGGCTACGACTGCGTGGTGCTGGGCGACCGCCTGCAGGGCGAGGCCCGCGACGTCGCCGCTGCGCATGCACGGCTCGCCCGCGACTTCGCCGCGACGCAGCGCCGCATGGCAATCCTGTCCGGCGGCGAGCTCACGGTCACACTCAAGGGCGGCGGCCGGGGCGGGCCGAACCAGGAATATGCGCTGGCGCTCGCCATCCATCTTGCCGGTACTGGTGGAATCGCGGCGCTGGCGGCGGATACCGACGGCACCGACGGCGGCCGTGGGCGGCCGGACGATCCGGCCGGCGCATTCATCGACGACACCACTTTGGCGCGGGCGGCGGCCGCCGGCCTCGATCCCGCCGCGTTTCTCGCCGACAACGATTCCACGGGGTTTTTCAACGGCATCGGCGATTTATTCATACCCGGTCCGACGTTCACCAACGTCACCGACTTCCGCGCCATCATCGTTGACAGACCGGCGTTTTGACACCGAATCTGGCCTCGTGATGCGGGATTAAGCGGAAATGACAGCGGGTTTTACCAAGACAGCGGCTGGTGCGTTTGTGCTGTTCGCACTTGCGGCATCGGCACTTGTGGCTTCGGCGGGGCCCGCCGCCGCGGATTTCCGGCTCTGCAACAACACCTCGAGCCGGATCGGTATCGCCATCGGCTACAAGGACGGGCAAGGCTGGACCACGGAAGGCTGGTGGAACCTGCCGGCGCGCAGCTGCGAGACGGTGCTCAAAGGCAATCTTGTCGCCCGTTATTATTATGTCTACGCCATCGACTACGATCGCGGCGGCGAATGGATGGGCCAAGCCTATATGTGCACCCGCGACAAGGAGTTTACGATCCGCGGCATCGGCGACTGCCTGGCGCGCGGTTACGACCGCACCGGCTTTTTCGAGGTCGATACCGGCGAACAGCGGGCCTGGACCGTGCAGCTGACCGAATCGGGCGAGCAGCAGAAGGTACCCGCCGTCAGCGGCGCCTCGCCGCCCACCCCCGCACCGGCCTCGGCAAGCAGCGGCACGCCGGTGGCGCCGCAGATTCCGCCCGCGGTCCCATCGGCTGCGGTGCCGAGCGGCAACAAGACTCCGTGAGACGGCGATGAGACGGCAGCGGCGTACCAAAGTCGTTGCGACGCTGGGTCCGGCGTCGGGCGATCGCGCCGTCATCGGCCGGCTGTTCCAGGCCGGCGCCGACGTATTTCGCATCAATATGAGCCACACCAATCACGAGCGCATGCGCGAACTCGTGGCCAGCATCCGCGAGGTCGAAGCCGAGCATAACCGGCCGATCGGCATCCTGGTCGACCTGCAAGGGCCGAAACTGCGCCTCGGCACCTTTAAGGACGGCGCCGCCGAGATCAACAAGGGCCAGGATTTCGTGCTCGACGCCGACCCGGCGCCGGGCGATGCCACGCGCGTGCAGCTGCCGCATCCGGAGATCTTCGCCGCCATCAAGCCGGGCGACTCGCTGTTGATCGACGACGGCAAGCTGCGCCTGGTCGCGACCGAGGTCGCCGCGCAGCGCATCGTGACGCAAGTCGAGGTCGGCGGCAAAGTGTCAAACAGGAAGGGCGTCAGCCTGCCGGATACCGTCATCCCGCTCGCGGCCCTGGCGCCGAAGGATATCGCCGATCTTGAAGCCGCGCTCGATGCCGGCGTCGATTGGATAGCGCTGTCGTTCATTCAGCGACCCGAGGACATTGCCGAGGCAAAGAAGATCACCCGCGGGCGCGCCGCGGTGATGGCCAAGATCGAGAAGCCGCAAGCCGTGGCGCGGCTCTCCGACATTCTTGAGCTCGCGGACGCGCTGATGGTCGCGCGCGGCGACCTCGGCGTCGAAATGCCGTTGGAAAAAGTCCCTGGCGTGCAAAAGCAGATGACGCGCGCCTGCCGCCGCGCCGGCAAGCCGGTCGTGGTCGCCACCCAGATGCTGGAATCGATGATCGCGAGCCCGGTGCCGACGCGCGCCGAAGTCTCCGACGTGGCCACCGCCATTTTCGACGGCGCCGACGCCGTCATGCTGTCGGCGGAATCGGCATCAGGCCAATACCCGGTCGAGGCAGTCGCGACCATGAACCGCATCGCCGAAGAAGTCGAAGACGATTCCATGTATCTGCCGTCGGTCCACATGCTGCAGACGCCGCCGGAACGGACCGGCGCCGATGCCATCGCCGCGGCGGCACGGCAGGTGGCGGAAACGCTCGACCTCTCGGCCATCGTCTGCTGGACGGTATCCGGTTCGACCGGATTGCGGATGTCGCGCGAGCGGCCGAACTGCCCGATCGTCGCCATCTCGCCAATCGATGCGACCGGCCGGAAACTGTCGGTGGCCTGGGGCATCCATTGCGTCATCGACGAGGACGCCAAGGACCAGGACGACATGGTGGAACGCGCCTGCCGCCTCGCATTCAAGGAGCGCTTCGCCAAAGCCGGCCAGCGCGTCATCATCGTCGCCGGCGTGCCGCTCGGCACGCCCGGCGCCACCAATTTCATGCGCATCGCTTATGTCGGCGATGGTACGGGCGGGGAATAGGATAGCCCGGCCCGGAATAATAATCGAAGATCAACCGCCCGCGGCCCTGTATAGGATCTCCTGCGCGCGCTCGATTGCATTCAGCCGGGCCGCACATTGAAAATCCTCGCGAATGAGGTCCCCAGCCTGCCAAAATGTGATCGCTCCGCTTATGCCGCCGACGACGAGAGACGTTGTGGCGACTACAGGTCCAAGCACCGGTCCGGTGAATGCCAGACCAAAACCGGCGACAGCGAAGGCGCTGGCGACGCCCGCTTCGACATATTTGCGAAGCGAAGGAGCGGTTTCGAGCTCCAACTCTCTCGCCGCATCGAGAATCTCGAACCACCGGTGAAGTTCTTCCGGAGAATTGGTGACAATCCAGCCGCGAATGGCTTGAGGATCTCGCACCAATGCGTCTGTCAATCTTTTCAGATTGGCGGGTGACGGCACTAACCCTTCATCTAGACGATCGGAATCGTCCGCGCCCAGCCGGGCCATCGGTCAAATGCCGAGTTTCGATTCAGACCTGCTCGATGCCGCCGCGTGCTCTTCTTTTTGAAGCGCTCGGTCAATCAGCGCCTCTGCATCAATTTTACCGGCTCGCTCAGCAACGCCCGGCGATTGCGTCTCTAGAAGCTTCCGGAACTGCTTCGAAATCGCTCGCGATCTTTCCGCCTGCTGGGAAACTCGAAGCCGCAAATTGATCATATCGACGATGCGCAGAAGGGCTACTGCCACGATCAGCGCGACTGTCACAATCGAAAACTTGCTCGCAAGCGCCACCCAGGAATCCGCATCTCGAACGCCGCCCCCGACATAACCGGCGATCCAGGCTATGACCGCGCAAGCCACGATAAGACCAATCCGGCCAAGTTCGAACGAATACCAATCGGCCCGGGTGTCCGGCAAACGAGGTTTTAGATCGAGTTCGGCCATAAGCTGCAAAATGGCATAATCAGCTTCGAAATTCCAGATGCACATGTTGCGCTTATGAGGCATTCCATTTTGGTGCCAGTGTCAATCCGGGCCACGGCCCGCAAGCGCCTCGATCTCCGCGACGACCCGCTCCGCCGCCGCGTGATGCAGCATGTGGCCGATGCCGGGCAGCACGACGAGCTTCGCGTCGGGCACCGCGGCGGCAAAGGCAAAGGCGTGCCGCCGCGGCGCAACCACCATGTCGCGGTCGCCGGTCATGACGACGGTCGGCGCAGTGAGGGTGGCGTAGCGGCCGCTCTCCCTGCCGTGGAAAGATCGCAGATCAGCGACGTCGCGCGCATTGGCTAGAAATGCCGCCGGCCGCAGCAACAGCAATGCGGCAGCTTGCTTGATGTAGCGGCGTGGCGGCAGTTGCGGCAAGAAGGCCGAGCTTAAGGCCACGCCGATGAAAGGCAAGCCCAGCGGCAGCGCCAGCGTGTGCGCGTAAAGCCATCCCAATATCGGCGTTGCCAACAAGGTGTAGAGCCAGGTCATGCTGCGCGGGAACGGATAAAGCGGTGGCGCCAGCAGCACCAGGCCGGCGACGCGCTCGGGATAATCGAGCGCGAAAGTGATTGCCAGCGCACCGCCCCAGGAATGGCCGACGACGACGGCGGGTTCGACGCCGAGCCGGTCGAGGACGTCGCGTAGCACCGCCGCCTGGTAGGCCGGCGAACTGCCGCCTCTCCCCTTGCGTTCGCTCCAGCCAAGTCCGGCGCGGTCGATCAAAATCACGCGATGATGCGCGGCAAGTCGCTCGCCGAGCGCCAGCCGCATGTCTTCGAGATTGCAGCCGGCGCCGTGCAGAAGCACGAGCGGCGGCGATGGGTTTTGCCCAGCATCGGTGCCGAGCTCGACCACGTGCTGGCGCAGGCCTCCGACATCCACGAACTGGCCGCGTGGCGGATGGGCCCGCTCGATCAGCCGCGCGCCGATAAATGTGATGACCGCGCCGGCGGCAAGGATTTCCGCGACGACGACCAGAGTGTGCATTTAGGTTTGGATCGTCTCGCCATTCAGCCAGCGCGCGCCCTGAGCGTAGAGCGCGTCGAGGTCGGGACCTTCGAGGCCCGGCATGTCCATTTTCACCTTGTAGCCGATTTTGCTCTGCAGATAAGCGAGGTGGCGATAGCCTTCCGGAAATTGCTTGAGCAGATCTTGGTCGAGGACGAGTTTCGCCGCCGGATCGACGGGATCGAGCCGATCCTTCTCGTAGACAAGCCGTTTCAAGACCAGCCCCCAATGCCCGTTGCGCTTCTCGAAGAAATCGTAAAATCGCCCGGTGCAGACCACGTCGCAGACCACGCCGTCGACCGGCGCGCGCTGCGAAATCGTCATCTTGGTCTGGGCGATGGCGCGATGGTCCGCGACGTCGATCGCGCTGCCGCCGAGAAAATGCAGGATGCGCACGCCGCGCTTCCAGCCTTCGTCATTGCCTTTGATGAATTCCTCGAACGTGCCCTGAAACCAGGTCGCCCACATGCGGCCTTCCGGGTGCCACACGGTGCGGAAGCGGTCCCACAGCCGCGCGTCGCGCCACACCGCCCAGTTTTCCACCAGTTCGCGGATGGTACGTTTGTCGTCGTCGATGGTCATCCAAATCCCCCCCCGCCGCGCCATCACCGGGCCGGCGCGAAGCGCCGAGACCCGGGAATCCATCTTATGCGTTTAATAGTTGGATTGCCGGGTCAAGCCCGGCAATGACGAAAGAGCTCAGATATCGCGGCCCTCGACCTTCTCGGTCAGCGTCTTGACGGCGTCGGGGATGTTTTCCAGGTGAGGATCGATGGCGAGCGCCCTGCGGTAGGCGTCGAGCGCATCCTTGTCGTCGCCGATGTCCTGCAGCATCATTCCGAGCCCGGCCAGCGCGCCGAATTGGCGCGGCTCGCGCGCCAGCACCTCGGCGATGTCGGCAATGGCGCGGGCGTAATCGTCCTTGAGATAATAGACCGTGGCGCGCTGGTTCCAGGCTTCGACATAACCCGGCCGAATAGCGATGATGGAATTGAGCAGCCGGATGGCGAGATCGTAATCCTTCTCCTCGATCGCGTCCTTCACCCGGGTCATTAACAGATCGCAGGTGTCGCTGCCGGATTCGATCCAGGCTTCCCAAATGCGATTCTCGATGGCCTTGGCGCTATCCGTATCCGGCGCGATCTTCAACGCGCTGAACAGGGTATCGAGACTGTAGTCAGGTTCGCCGTGCTCGGGGCGCGCCAAGTCGCTCGGCGGCGACAACATGTCCTCCGGGCTTTGGGCTAACGCGGGCACAGCGGCCGGCGCCGTAAGCATCGCGGCGGCGAGAAGGATCGGGAATCGCAGCTTCATAAACAAGAGTCTATTCGCCCGCCGCGACGCGGCAAGCCGTAAAACTGCTCAATCAGGCGGGATGAATGCGGCGGAAATGGGCAGAGGCGAGTTTTAGCCAGCTACCCTTGCCGCGCCTTGAAGCGGCGCTGCGTCTTGTTGATGACGTAGACGCGGCCCTTGCGGCGGACCAGACGATTGTCACGGTGGCGGCCGCGCAAGGATTTCAATGAATTACGGACTTTCATGGCAGCTATACTCTTTTCCGCATGATCTTATCCGAAAACCGGTATCCACCCCGGATCACGTCCGGGGCAGGCCTTTTCGGGATCATGCCTGGATGCTGGCCGTTGCTTAAAGTTGGCCCAGGCGGTTGTCAATCTTGCCGCGCCCGGCCGCCCCCGAATATGGGATTGAAACATAATGAATAAAGGGTCGGCCACTCTGCGGCTTCTGTCGGGCGTCGGCAAAAAAGGGCCGGCGTGCTTTCTGCTTGAGGCTGGCGGACGGCGAATTGTGCTCGACCTCGGCGAGGGGCCGCCGCCGGGACTTCTGCCGCCCGTCTCCGGAATCGGCCGCGTCGATGCGCTGATCTTGAGCCATGGGCACAGAGACCATGTCGGCGGCCTGTCGCTATTGCCCGAAATCGGCGATCCGCCGGTCTACGCCACGAACATTGTCGCCCGCGATTTGCCGAAAACCATCGCTGCGCAGCCGTTGCCGGTCGGCGGCACGGCCGACGTGCTCGGCATTGCGGTCGCGACCGGCCGCAACGGCCATGCGCCGGGCGGCGTCTGGCTGCACTTCGGGATCGCGGGCGGCTTGCTCTACACCGGGGACTATTCGACGGAATCGGCGCTCTATGCCTACGACCCGCCGGCAAAGCCGGCGGCGACCGCGCTGATCGATTGCTCCTATGCCGACTACCAGAAGCCGCTGGCGGAGTGCTGGCGGAACCTTGCCCAATTTGTGGAACGCGGCCCGCTGTTGCTGCCGGTGCCCGCCAACGGCCGCGGTCCGGAGATTGCGCTCGAACTGATGCGCCACGGTCTCGAGGACGTTTATGTCGATGACGCCATGCAAAAAGCGCTGCACCGACTCGGTGACGGCGACGCCATTTCGCTGCGCCCAAGCGTCGGCGACGACATCCGGCGGCTCGCCGCTATCGTCAAGCCGATCGACGGCGCGCGCGGCGTGATGCTCGCCGCCTCCGCCGACGGCACCTCAGGGGCGACCGCGCGGCTGCTTCCGCAATTCGAAAACTCGCCCGAGGTGACGATCCTGTTTACCGGCTATGTCAATCCAACCACGCCGGCGGAGCGGCTGACCAAAAGCGGCCGCGCGCAAACCGTGCGCTGGAACGTCCATCCGTTACTGTCCGATACCGTGGCGCTGGTGCGCGCGATAGAGGCAAAAACGGTGATCCCGGCCTTCTGCGACCGCGCCAAGCTTCCTGCGCTCGCCGCCGCGCTCGCGCCGACGGGCGTGACGATGGATGAGACGGTGCCGTTATGATCAACGCGCCTGCTGGCCGCGCAGGCGCGGATGGCCGATGCCGAGCGGTTTGGCGTCAAGCAGCACGATGGCAAGACGCGCTACCGCATCGCTACGATTGACCCAGGCGTGATTGGTGCCGCGCTGAACCATGACGTCGCCGGCGCGAAGTTTCACGCTCGACTGATCCATGTCCATGTCGATCTCGCCGGACAGCACCACGATGTAGTCGACGGTCTCGGTGCGATGCATTTCGGAAACGACGCCGGGGGCGAATTCCATGACGATGAAGCGCGAGCCGTTTTCCGGCGGCGCGGTGCCGAGGATGCGCGCGCCCATGTCCTCGACGCCCTCGCCGACTGCAATATCGGCGGGCATCTGGTCGGTGCACCACATCAGCGTCGAGGCGACGCCGTCGCGCGGTGTCTTGGTATTGCGCGCCGGGCCGTCGAGGATGACTTTCGCAATGTTGGTCTTTGCGTCGTGACCGGTGATGACACGGCGGATCGGCGTGCGGGCCATGGTCGCGCCTGCGGTCTAGGCGGCGGTGACGCGATCGACGACGACGCCGGGCCGGCTTTGCAGCGGATCGGAGGCTTCGCCCGTCCCGCCGAGCATGGCAGCGAGCTTGTTCCAGGCGCGCAGCGCAAAACCGAGCGGACGCGGCATGCTGTGCCGACACACCGCGAATTTCCGCACCTCTTGGGTCACGTGCCAGTCGCTGACGCTGCCGGCGGGAAAGAACACCATGTCGCCCGGACCGAGGCGGCGGCGCTGGCCTTTGTCGTCGGTAACGAAAATCTCGCCCGAGATGATGTGAATGACCTCGTCGACACTGTAGCGCCAGGTGAAGCGGCCGGGCGTGCACGACCACGCCATGATCGAGGCGGTGCCGTCGGCACTGGTGCCCAAACGCTTCGATCGCGCCTGCGGATTGCCTTCGGTGATCCAATGCGCCGGAATGGGCGCGGGATGAAGCTCGACGTCGGCGGGAACGGCAAATACGACGGGATGGGGCACGGCAGTCTCCGGAGTATTTTCGCGCACCATTAGACGGCGGCACTGGCGAAGAAAGCGTAAATTCTGCGGCTTTGATGGCCGCTTACCGCGCCGGACTGCCGGCCGGCGTCCGGGTGCCGAGCGGCCAATCGCGCCAGGTCCGGCGCAGCCGCACTCCCGGCGATGGCGCGGCGACCGTCCGCCGCTCCGCCTTCCGGGCGCTCAGATAGGCGCACCACTTCTCGTAAGTGCCGAGCGCCGCGGCGCGCCAGGGACATTGCAGTCCGGCTTCAAGCATGGATTTAGGAAACTCGGCGATCAACTCGCTGCGCCGGTCGCGCAGCGCGCGCGCCCGAAATGCCTCGGCCGCAGCAGCCGCGTCGTCGCTGAAGTAACCGAACGCCGGCGGCGGATAATGCTCGCGCTCGCCGGTGAGAAAGCGCGCGACGTCGCGGCGATATTCGCGCAACAGCGTATCGGCCTCATATTCCGGATGGCCCTGGAAGAACAAAAAGAAGCTGCCGTCCTGCCTGGCGAATGCGTCGACGCCGGCGGTATTTGAACGGGTGAGAATCTTGTAGCCGCAAGCCACCAGCGCCGCTTCCGGCAGGTCGTTGTAGCGGGAATGCGGCACCCAAAGCGGCTGCGGAAAATGCTCGGTCATTGGATGATCGGCGGCGAGCCGGCAATCGAAGACGCCGAATTGCTTCTGCGGAAGCGCGCGCCGTTCGACGCCGTCGCTGTGCAGCACCGCCGCGTGCGCGGCGAGACACGACCAGATCGTCGAGGCGGTATGATCTTTCGCCCAGTCGACGATGTTGCTCAAGGTGTCCCAGTACGGCTCGCCCGCCAGGTTTTTGGCACGCGGCTCGGTGCCGGTCACGATCAACCCGTCGAGCGGCGTCTGCCAAAGCTCGGCAATGTCGCGATAACGTCCGGCCAGCGCGGCGCGCGCGATTTCGCCGCGCGGCAGTTCCGGCAACGCGAACAACTTCAGCAGCACGACGACATTCGGCGTCGCCGCCCGGATCAGATCGGTGAACTGCCGCTCGGTTGTTTCAAGCGCCGCATCCGGCATATTGTTGACGAGGCCGATGGTGATGCAGTTCGCCGCATGAAGCTCGGCTTGCGATCCCGACCGGCCGGAGTCCAGGAAAAGCGGCATGGGCGGCCTTCTCCGCGGCTTCCTACTCGGCTGCAATCAAAGCCGAGCGGGGCGACTGCGACGCCGCGAGCGCCTGATCGAGGTCGGCGATGATGTCGTCGATGTGCTCGATGCCGATGGAAAGCCGGATCATCTCCGGCCGCACGCCGGCGAGCCGCTGCTCCTCCGCGGACATCTGGCGGTGCGTCGTCGAGGCCGGATGGCAGGCGAGCGATTTGGCATCGCCCATGTTCACCAGCCGCTTGAACAGCCGCAGCGCGTCGTAAAACGCCTTGCCGGCTTCGAGCCCGCCGACGATGCCGAAGGTCAGCAGCGAGCAGGCGCGCCCGCCGAGATATTTGTCGGCCAGCGCGTGGTAGGGATTGTCGGTAAAGCCTGTGTAATTGACCCAGGCGACCTGCGGATGCTGGCGCAGATATTCGGCGGCGCGGCGCGCATTCTCGACGTGGCGGTCGACCCGCAGCGCGACCGTTTCAATGCCTTGCAGCAACAGAAAGGCGGAGAGCGGGGAGAGCACGGCGCCGGTGGCGCGCTGATAGACGCTGCGGCAGCGCGCGATATAGGCGGCGTCGCCGAAGTGATCCGCATAGATCAGGCCGTGATAGGACGCATCGGGCTCGTTGAATTGCGGAAACCGCTTGGCGTGTTTCTTCCAGGGAAATTTGCCGCCGTCGACGATGGCGCCGCCGAGCGTGGTGCCGTGACCACCGAGAAATTTCGTCAGCGAATGCACGACGATATCGGCGCCGTAGTCGATCGGGCGGAGCAGGATCGGCGTGGCGACGGTGTTGTCGACAATGAGCGGAACGCCGTGGCGGGCAGCGACCTTGGCCAGCGCTTCGATGTCGCAGATGTTGCCGGCCGGGTTGCCGACGCTTTCGCAGAAGATTCCGCGCGTGTTTTCGTCGATAAGCTTTTCGATTGTCTCCGGCCGGTCGGATTCGGCGAAGCGCACAGTGACGCCCTGGCTCGGCAGGATGTGCCCGAACAGCGTATAGGTCGTACCGTAGAGCTGCGGCACCGAGACGATATTGGTGCCCATCGCGGTGAGATTGATCACCGCATAATTCAATGCCGCCTGGCCGGTGCTCGCGCACAGCGCATCGACACCGCCTTCAAGGAGCGCGATGCGGCGTTCCAGCACGGCCACCGTCGGATTGCTGATGCGGCTGTAGCGATGGCCCTCGACTTCAAGATTGAACAAAGCGGCGCCGTGATCGGCGCTGTCGAATTCGTAGGCGACGGTCTGATAGATCGGAACCGCGACCGCCTTGGTGGTCGGATCGGATTCGTAACCGCCGTGAACGGCCAAAGTCTCGTTTTTCATGCTTCCCGCCGTCAGAAACACGCCACCCTGCCGCGACCCTAGCTCAATTGGGTTTCTTATCGGTGCTGGAAAAGGCGAACAACGTGACCGCGGCGAATTCGAAGGAATAACGTTAATTGTTTGCCATGCGGGTTCGAGTTTCATTCAAATTTTAGGCGTTGTTGAAGCGAAAGATTCACTTTGTTGGGCGATGCTGAAACCATGACCCTCGTCGAGATGGATCGGCCGACGCGCGATGGCCGCGGCAAGGACGGCGCACTGCGCGATTGGGTGCGCGCGCTCGAGGCCACCGCGCCGATTGCCGGCCAGCCGCGGCGCCTGCTGCTCGACGCCATCGCGGACATGGCGCAGAGCAAAGGCGACGCTCCGGCCCTGATCTCCGCGCACGGCACGCTGAATTATCGCGCGCTAGTCGAGCGCAGCCGACGCTATGCGCGCTGGGCGCTCGCGCAAAAGCTCGGCAAGGGCCAGACGGTTTGCCTGATGATGCCGAACCGGCCGGACTATATGGCAGTGTGGCTCGGCATCACTGCGGTCGGCGGAGTGGTGTCGCTTATCAACACCCAATTGCGCGGTCCGTCGCTTGCGCATTGCATCGACATCGTCGCGCCGGCTCACGCCATCGTCGCCGCCGAATGCGTTGAACAGTACCGCGCCGCGCCGCTTTCCAGTCGACCGAAAATCTGGTCGTTCGGCGATGGCGACTATTCGCCGATTGAGCGCGAACTCGAGCAATTTTCGCCGGCGCCGCTGAGCGAAGCGGAACGCCGCGGCGCCACGATCGCCGACCGCGCGCTGACGATCTACACGTCCGGCACCACGGGACTGCCGAAGGCCGCCAATGTCAGCCACCGGCGCATCATGCAATGGAGCCTCTGGTTCGCCGGCCTGATGAATGCCGGGCCGGACGACCGCATGTACGACTGCCTGCCGATGTATCACTCGGTCGGCGGCGTGGTCGCGACCGGCGCATTGTTGGTACGCGGCGGTTCAGTAGTACTGCGCGAGAAATTCTCGGCAAGCCAATTCTGGGACGATATCGTCGACTGGGATTGCACGCTGTTCCAGTATATCGGCGAACTCTGCCGCTATCTCGTCAACGCGCCGAAACATCCGCGCGAGCGGCAGCATCGCTTGCGGCTGGCTTGCGGCAACGGGCTGCGCGCCGACGTCTGGCGGAAATTCCAGTCGCGCTCCGCCATTCCGAAAATCCTGGAATTTTACGCGGCGACCGAGGGTAACGTCTCGCTCTACAACGTCGAAGGCAAAATCGGCGCCGTCGGTCGCGTGCCGCCGTTTCTCTCGCACCGCTTCCCGCTGGCCTTGGTGAAATTCGATACCGTGTCGGGCGAGCCGGCGCGCGATGCGCAAGGCCGCGCCATGCGCTGCACGACCAATGAAATCGGCGAAGCGATCGGCCGGATCGGCATGGCGGTTGCCGGCAGCGGCGCATTCGAGGGCTACAGCTGCGCCGCAGATACGGAACGGAAGATTCTGCGCAACGTCTTCAAAGCCGGTGACGCCTGGTACCGCACCGGCGATCTGCTGCGCATGGACGAGCACGGCTTCTACTATTTCGTCGACCGGATCGGCGACACGTTTCGCTGGAAGGGTGAAAATGTGGCGACGTCTGAAGTCGCGGCCGCGCTCATCGAATTCCCCGGCATCAGCGAGGCGACCGTTTATGGCGTTGCGGTTCCCGGCACCGAAGGCAAGGCAGGCATGGCCGCCATTGCAGCTCATGCGAAACTCGATTTGGTGGGCCTGCGCGCGCATCTTGCGCACCGGCTGCCGGCTTATGCGCGGCCTTTGTTCCTGCGACTGGCAGATCGCATCGACGCGACCGAGACGTTTAAGCCGAGGAACAACCAGTTCGCGCGCGAGGGATTCGATCCCACGATCGTGCGCGACCCGCTCTATGTCGACGATCCGGGTAAGCAGGCTTTTATGCCGCTCGATGCCGCGTTCGCCGCACGTATCGCGAAGGGCTTGATCCGCTTTTAGCCGCGGCCCCCTCACCGCAAAAATCCGACTGACAGCCACGGCACTGCGGCGACGATGACGGTGCCGATGACGAGCGCCAGCATGTAGCCCCAGATCG
>JASHOX010000205.1 GCA_030038415.1 Xanthobacteraceae bacterium | reverse complement strand
CGAGCCTTCGCTCGCCGCGGTGACGTAGCCGGCTTCTTCCAGATAGGTCAGCGTCGGATAAACGATGCCGGGGCTCGGTGAATACCAGTCCGCGGTTTTCTCCTCGACCAGCTTGATGATCTCGTAGCCGTGCCGCGGCGCTTCCGCGATCAGCGCCAGCGCGACGAGGCGGAGGTCGCCCTGCGCCAACATGCGTCCGGCGCGCATATCGTCGGGGTTCATATCGCCCCGTCCGCCGCCGTGCCGTCCGCCAAAACCGAAGCCGCCGAAGCGGCCGTGGCGGCGGTGACGGCCGGCGCCCCACTGTTCGTGGCGGGATTCGCCGTGGCGTCCACAGTGTCCATGTTCGTGCATTTTCTTGGTTCTCCTAGTTAAGATATATCTTTAGATAGATCATAATGCGCTATAACGCAAGATATATCTTTGAGGGAAAGAATGCCCTTTAGCTACAGGAGTTTACGGACTGGAGGCGTTGCACATGGGCCGTAGCGACGGCGCCGGACCGCGATTAGGATGGCGCCGATGTTCGCGACCTTCTTTCACGAGCTTAAGGCCGCCGGCGTGCCGGTGACGCTGCGCGAATACCTCACGCTGATGGAGGCGATGGAAAAGGACGTCGCTTCTCGCCGCGTCGAAAATTTCTACTATCTGTCGCGCGCTGCGCTCATCAAGGACGAGCGCAACCTCGATAAGTTCGACCGCGTTTTCGGCCACGTGTTCAAGGGCCTCGATCTCGTTCAAGACGCGTTGACCGCCGAAATTCCGGTCGAGTGGCTCAAAAAGCTCGCGGAAAAATATCTCACCGAGGAAGAGAGGAAGCAGATTGAGGCGCTCGGCGGCCTCGACAAGCTTCTGGAGACGCTGCGCCAGCGCCTTGCCGAGCAGAAAGGCCGTCATCAAGGCGGCAAGAAATGGATCGGCACCGCCGGCACGTCTCCCTTTGGCGCTTACGGCTATAATCCGGAAGGCGTGCGCATCGGTCAGGATAAGAACCGCAATTTCCGCGCCTTGAAAGTCTGGGACAAGCGCGAGTTCAAGGATCTCGCCGGCGACGTCGAACTCGGTACCCGCAATATAAAAGTCGCGCTGCGTCGCTTGCGCAAATTTGCGCGCACCGGCGCGCCCGACGAGCTCGACCTCGACGGCACCATCAAAGGCACCGCGCACAAAGGTTATCTCGACATTCTGATGCGGCCGGAGCGGCACAACACCATTAAGGTGCTCTTGTTCCTTGATGTCGGCGGCTCGATGGATTGGCACGTTAAGGCGACCGAAGAATTGTTCTCCGCCGCAAGAAGCGAGTTCAAGCATCTGGTGCATCTGTATTTTCACAACTGTCTTTACGAGAAGGTGTGGAAACAAAACGCGCGGCGCTGGACCGAGACGACGCCGACTTGGGACGTGCTGCACACCTATCCGCACGACTACAAAGTGATCTTCGTCGGCGACGCCTCGATGTCACCATACGAGATCGTCGCGCCAGGCGGTTCCGTCGAGCACTTCAACGAGGAGGCGGGCCAGGTATGGATGGCGCGCCTCGCCGCGACCTATCCGTCCTGCGTCTGGCTCAATCCGGTGCCGGAGCGCGAATGGGACACCACTGCCTCGATCCGCCTGATGCGCCAGATTCTTGGTGGACGCATGTATCCACTGACGATCGAGGCCCTGGACGCCGCAATGAGGGAGTTGGGACGGTAACTGACTGAATCTCTGCGTCGCCGTTCAGTGAGCCGGACTTTCGAATCGCCGCAAAAGTCTTATATTGGGCGCCTTCGTCAACAACCGAAAGGAGGTGATCCAGTGTCTCATTGTCTATCGCCGCGGTCGCCGGCATCCGTGAACTGGATCCTCGCCTCTGCCGAGGTCCTCGCCTAGCTGGCCTAATCGGCCACCGGGCTCACGCGCGTAAGGCAGATTGCCGACGCAACCGGGCCACGGCCTGACAATGGAAGGGTCGTCCGCAAGGGCGGCCCTTCTTTGTTCTTCGGCTTATGCGACGCGCCGCCATCTGAAAACGGGATTAAGGTACGTAGACAATGAAGCGCAGGAGAAATTCATGGCAGCCCAACCGGCATTTCCCGACGATACGCCACTCAACACCGTACTGGTGCGCGAAACAGGGCATGGCCCGTTTCAGCAGGAGATTGTCTCCGGCCGGCATCATCTGATCGCTGACGAGCCGAGGGACGTCGGCGGACTCGGCAGTGGTCCGGGCCCCTACGATCTCCTGCTGGCCGCGCTCGGCGCCTGCACGGCGATGACGCTGCGGCTTTATGCCGATCGCAAAAACATTCCGCTCAAGCGGACCTCGGTCCGGCTTCGCCACGGCAAGATCTACGCCAAGGATTGCGCCGAATGCGAAACCAAAGTCGGCATGCTCGACCGCATCGAGTACGTGATTATGCTTGAAGGCGATCTTGATGCCGCCCAGCGCGCACGGCTCTTGGAAATTGCCGACAAATGCCCGGTGCACCGCACGCTGCAATCGGAAATCGATATCCGCACGAGCGAGGAATTGGTAGGGTCTGCCAAATAGCGCGCCTCCGCAATGCGGCGTGCAAAAGCTCGGGAAGCACACGTGCTCAGCAGACGCCACATCCTGTTGGCGGCGACCGCCTTTGCATCAGGCTTGGACCCGTCGGCAAACGCGTCTGCGCAGGATTATCCGACTAGGCCGATCACGATTATTGTCCCGGCCGCCGCGGGTAGTCCGAGCGATTTCCCGGCGCGGCTCGCGTCACAGGTGCTGCCGCCCCGTTTAGGCCAGCCCGTCGTAATCGAATATCGGCCCGGCGCCGCTGGCGCGATCGGCGCGCGGGCGGCTGCGGCGGCGGCGCCCGACGGCTATACGCTGTTCATCGGCAATTCCTCGACGCTTGCCGCCATTCCCGCCGTTTCGACGCATGCCGGCTACGATCCGGTGAAGGATTTCACGCCGATCGTCGAGATCATGCGAAGTTTTCAGATTCTGGTCGTCGATCCGTTCTCGCCGTGGAAGACGGTCGCGGACCTCGTCGCCTACGCCAAAGCCAATCCGGGTGCGCTCAACTACGGCGACACCGGCACCGGCGGTCTTCCCGACTTGGCGGCTGAGCTTTTCATGATCCGCACCGGCACCAAGATGACCGGCGTCGCGTTCCGTGGCGGCAATCAGTCGGCGACCGCCATATTGAGCCACGTCATCGACCTGACATTCGAGACCGGTGCGTCGCTCTTGCCGCTGATCCGCGCCGGAAAATTGCGGGCGCTGGCGGTGCAGAATGACACCCGCTCGCCGCTGTTGCCCGACGTTCCAACCATGGCCGAGGCCGGGGTGCCGGACTGCGAGGTGCAGACCTTCTTCGGGCTCGTTGCGCCCGTTGGCACGCCGGCGCCGACCATCGCTCGCATCAACGCGGCGATGAACGCGGGCATGCGGTCGCCGGAGATGCAGCACCTGGTCGCGAATATCAGCAGCCTGAACAAGCCAAACACGCCGGCCGAATTCGCCAAATTCATTGCCGCCAACTATCAGAAATGGGTCGATGTCGCCGAGACCGCCCACATCAAGGTCGATTGATCAAGCAATGAGCGGCGGATTAAATGAGCTTGCCGGCAAGGTCGCCCTGATCACCGGCGCAAGCCGCGGCATCGGCCGCGGCATTGCGCTCGAACTAGCATCGGCCGGCTGCGACGTCATGGTAACGGCGCGCAACGGCAACGCGCTGGGAGGCGTGGCGCAGGAGATCCGCGCGCTCGGCCGCAAGGCGACGGTCTACGCCGCTGACCTGACGGCAGATACCGAGCCCGCCGGGCTGATCGAGGCGCTGACACGT
Source organism: Xanthobacteraceae bacterium (assembly GCA_030038415.1). GTDB lineage: Bacteria > Pseudomonadota > Alphaproteobacteria > Rhizobiales > Xanthobacteraceae > BOG-931. Next base: position 2,495 of record JASHOX010000205.1, on the reverse strand, counting down.
GATTTCGGCCGCCTCGATATTCTGGTCAACAATGCCGGTGCAACGAAGCGCGGTGGCTTTCTTGTGCAAAGCGAACAGGAATGGCACGACGCGTTTAATCTGAAATTTTTCGCGCATGTAGGGCTGAGCCGGCTGGCCTGGCCGCTGCTCAAGGCCGGCAAGGGTTCGGTGCTATTCATTGCCGGCACCAGTGCGCGCGCTCCGGTGGCCGATGCCATGGTCGGCGCATCGGTGGTCGCGGCGATGCTCGCTTTCATGAAGGCTCTCGCCGATCTCGGCAAGCACGACGGTGTCCAGGTCAACGCGGTCAATCCAGGCTCGGTGAAGACCGATCGCTTCCGCGGCCGGCTCGAACGGGTCATGAAAAAGACCGGGCTCGACGAGGCCGCCGCCACCGAGCGGCATCGTCGGGACCTCGACATCACGCGCTTCGGCACGCCGGAAGATATTGCGGGCATGGTGCGTTTTGTCGTCTCGCCGCGCGGCCGCTGGCTGCACGGGACGGCGATCGACATGGACGGCGGCCAAAGCGCCCCGCTGCGCATGTCAAATTACGATTAGGCGCCGCGCTGACAATGACGCTACCGTGAAAACACCCAGGCGAAACGTTCCGGTGCTGATCGTCGGCGGCGGCCCGGTCGGCTTGGCGCTTGCCGCCGAGCTTGGCTGGCGCGGCATCCGCTGCGAGCTGGTCGAGCAGTCGGACGGCGCGATCTCCACGCCGAAGATGAACGAGGTCAATACGCGGACCATGGAGTTCTGCCGGCGCTGGGGGATCGCCGACGCGGTGCGCAATTGCCCGTTCCCCGGCGATTACTCGCTCGACGTGGTCTTCGTTACGAGTCTCTCCGGCTACGAACTGGCGCGCATGCGCCGCCCGACCCGTGCGCAACAAAAGGCGGAAAGCTTTAGCCCGGAGCGCCTGCAAATCTGCTCGCAGCTCTGGTTCGATCCGATCTTGCGCGCCTTTGCGCAATCGCAGCCGTCGGTCGCGCTGCGCTATCGCACGCGGCTGGAATCGTTCGAGGCTTCGGCCGGCGGCGTGAGCGTCGAATTGCGTGATCTAGAGACCGGAAAGCGCGAAACGGTCTGCGCGGACTATCTCGTCGGCTGCGACGGCGCGATGAGCGCGATCCGCGAGGCGCTCGGCATCGGGCTTAGCGGGCAGGGCATTCTCGGCCATCCGGTGCATTTGTTCTTTCACGCGCCCGATCTGTTGGGCCAATGCGGCAAGGCGCCGGGCGTCTTCTTTCTCGCCATCGACCGCAACGGGCTGTGGGCCAATATCCGCGTCATCGATCCGGCGAACGGCTTGTGGCGGCTGATGGCGCTCGACAGCGACGGCAAGCAGCGGCCGGACACGGTCGATCGCGCCGCGCTGCTGCATCGCGCGGTGGGCCGCCCGATCGAGGTGGAATGGAAGGGCGTCAGCGTCTGGACGCGGCGCAGCGTCGTCGCCGATCGTTATGCGCACGGCCGCGTCTTTCTCGCCGGCGACGCCGTGCATCAACTGTCGCCAACCGGCGCGCTCGGCATGAATACTGGCATCGGCGATGCGGTCGATCTCGGCTGGAAGCTCGCCGCGACGCTTTCCGGCTGGGCCGGTCCGGAGCTGCTGGCGTCGTATGACGCCGAGCGCCGGCCGATCGGGTTGCGCAATGTCGGCATGGCGGCGGAGTTTTATCTGGCGCACGGCGAATTCTCTGGCGGCATCGCCGCGATCGAAGACGATAGCGATGTGGGCCGGCAATTGCGGCAGCGTCTCGGCGAAAGCCTCATGCGCGACGTCGGCCGCATGTTTCGCACCGCGGGGCTGCAGCTCGGCTACCGCTACGAGAATTCGCCGATCTGCATCGCTGACGGCACGCCGCCGCCGCCCGACGATCCCGAAAGATTCATCCCCTCGGCGCGGCCGGGAAGCCGCGCGCCGCACGCGCCGCTCGCCGACGGCCGCTCCACGCTCGACCTGTTCGGCCGCGGCTTTATGCTGTTACGTTTCGGCGACGTTCCGACGGCCGCACTTGAGCGAGCGGCGCAGACGCGTGGCGTGCCGTTGACGGTGACCGACCTCGATGCGCCGGAAGCCGCGGCGCTCTACGAATGCCGCTTGGTGCTGGTGCGGCCCGACGGCCATGTCGCTTGGCGCGGCGACGCCGTTCCGACAGAGGCGGCTAAATTAATCGACCTTGTGCGGGGAGCGCGCTGAGTAGCTGCGCCGCCTGATTGGTCTCCGCCTGGCCGCCTCAAGCGGCCTTGCGGGTTGTTGTTTGCCTGTTGCTCGCTCCATGAGCGGCGTCCGCGTCGATGATGAACACGCCGACGCGGTCATCCATGGCCTTGGCCTGGGTTTCCAAGGTCTTGGCGGTCGCCGCATTTTCCTCGACCAGCGCCGAGTTCTGTTGCGTGACCTCGTCCATCTGCGCCAGCGCCTTGTTGACCTGCTCAAGGCCGGTGGCCTGTTCGGCGCTCGCCGCGGCAATGTCGGACACGATGCC
>JASHOX010000204.1 GCA_030038415.1 Xanthobacteraceae bacterium | reverse complement strand
TTTTTTAGCCCATCGGCCCAGGCGTTGAGGCTGCCGGTTCGTCCCACAGGAGCAAGCGCTCTCCGGGTATCGAGGCGTAACGACGGGTCATGGTCGGCTTGCGCCGATCGGTGCTCCGCGCCGTAGAGATCGATGACGGGCTAACGTCAATGGCGTGCGTGATTTCGGAACTTTACGGACGAAATTGTAGCGCGCCACGTGGTAGCTTGGATCGAAGCCGTAGAAGTTGAGGCGCATCCGAGCGAGTTCCTCCATGCGGTAAGCATCGAGCGGCTTGTCGGCCTCGTCTTGCTCGCGGCAGCGGCGCTTATCTGCGAGCCGCGCGTCGAGATCGTCGCCGTCCATCGCAAGCGTGCGGGCGATGAGGGCGATCGGCGCCAGGCTTCCGCGCGAAGTCGACGGCAGAATTCGATCGACAAGGCCGAGCCGATGCGCCTCGGCAACGCCTATCGGCAGCCGCGCTTGAGTGAGATGCTTCGCGTTCTCGGCACCCACGCGGCGCGGCAGCAGATAGGTCCAATATTCCGAGCCGTAGAGATTTCCCATGTCCTTGTAGTGAGGATTGAGTACGATGTTTTCGCAGGCCCAAACTTCATCCGCTGCTAGCGCGAGGAAGACTCCGCCCGCGCCGGCGTTGCCGCGTAGCGCCGAAACGACGAGCCTGTCCGTTGTCATAATGATGTCGTGAGCGAGGTCGTCGATTGCGTTGATGTTTCGCCAGGACTCATCGGCCGGACTGTCGGCCGCTTCGATCAGGCCGAGATGAATGCCGTTTGACCAATAATCAGGACCGCCCATCAGGACCAGGATCCGTGTTGGGCGTTCGAGCGCTTGAGAATAGGCCGCGCGCAACGACTGGCACTGCGCCGCGCTCATTGCGCCATTGTAGAAGGCAAAGTGCAGGTATCCGGTGGGACCATCCTCTTCGTATCGGATTGGCGTATAGCCGCGCGCCAACGGCAAATTCGCGCTTTCCGGGGCAAACACATGCGCTGCTGGCAATTTCAAAGCATTGTCGTGCTCTTCGCGCACGTGGCCAATCCAGATAGCGCCGTCGCGGGTTGCGCGAGCAAGCGCGGCGTCGCTACGAGCGAGAATCGCCCCCGGCACTCCGCTAAACCCTTCGGCACGGTGGCTGTCATAGAGGCGCACCGGGCGATCAAACAGCACGTCGCGCACGCCTGGTGTCCCGTCGGCGCTGCGGATCTTACGCAGGACCACATCCGTCGGATCCGCCTCCCAATCGATGGCGCGATCACTCTGGCGGCAGATCGGACGGACACGGCCGCGCACCGTCAAATCAGCCGGATCAACGCGGCGCGGCTGGTACGTGCCAGAGTCGATTCGTGACAGTGTCGTTGCAAGCGCTTCGACTGCGGCATCGCTCACTTCGCGCCGGTAGAGACTGGATTTCGTTGCTGCGCGCATTGGAAACGTGGCCGAGGCCCATACCGGCCCGGCGTCCAACTCCGCTTCAGCCTCAAGCACGGTTACGCCCCATTCGGTCGTGCCGTCGAGAATGGCCCAGTCGAGAGCCGAAGGACCGCGGTCACCGACAATGCCGGGATGAATGATCAAGCAGCGCCGCGTCTGCCAGACATCCTGAGGAATGGCGCGCTTGAGAAACGGGGCAAGGACAACGTCGGGATCGAATAGTTCGATTGCCTCGCGCGTCACCGCGTCATTGATATCGAACTCGACCGAGACGTCATAGCCACGCTCGGTAAGCTCGATATAAAGCCTCTGCGATAGGCTGTTGAAGCTGTGGACGAGAAGCAGGATACGCATGGGCATTTCAGCAGATCCGCGGCAACTGCTCACCTGAAAGCCAATCCACGATGCGTCCGCCGCCGAATCCTGTCGTCATCTGCACAAAGCGATGGTCATCGGCTACGACCTCGCCAATGACCGCCGCCTCGCGCCCGAGCGGGTGACCGTGCATCGCCGCGAGCACGATGTCGGCTGAACTCGGCGCAACGACAGCTACAAGCTTGCCCTCGTTGGCGACATAAAGCGGGTCGAGCCCAAGCAATTCGCAAGCGGCTGCGACCCCGGGCTTTACCGGCAATGCGGCCTCCTCGATGCGGAAGCCAACGTCGGACCGCTGCGCCAGCTCATTAAGCGTCGCCGCAAGGCCACCGCGGGTGGGATCACGCATGACGCGAAGATCGGGACCCGCGGCCTCGACCATCACGGCGACGAGATCATGGAGCGGCGCCGAATCCGACACAATCTCGGTGTCAAAGCTCAAATTCTGGCGCCTCGACATAACCGCGACCCCGTGGTCGCCGATACTGCCTGACACGATCACGCGATCGCCTGGCTTCGCCTTGTCGGCCGAGAGATCGAGGCTCGGCGGCGCCACGCCGATGCCGGTCGTCGAAATAAACACGCCGTCGCCTTTGCCGCGCTCAACCACCTTCGTATCGCCGGTAATGACAGGAACGCGAGCCGCTCGCGCTGCGGCGCCCATGCTGTCGGCGATGCGCTTTAAATCAATGAGCGCAAATCCTTCCTCAAGGATGAAGCTCGCCGAGAGATAGAGCGGCTGCGCCCCGCCCATTGCTACATCATTGATCGTGCCATGGACGGCGAGCGAGCCAATGTCACCGCCCGGAAAAAACAGCGGCGAGATGACGTAACTATCAGTGGTCATGACCATGCGGCCGCCGGCAACATCGAAAGCCGCCTGATCGTTGCCCCGCCTGAGCCACTCGTTATCCAAAGCCTCGTGGAAGAGGTCGGCGATGAGTTGCGCCATCGCTCTGCCGCCGGCGCCATGGGAGAGGTCAACGCGGCCACTCTTGATGTCGAGTTTGCGCCGATAGGTTTTGATACTCATGATGCCTTGCGGGACTGATCTCGGAAGCGGCCATAGGTCCAGTGCGCCGCGCAGGCGCCCTCCGCAGAAACCATGCAGGAGCCCATCGGCGTGTCGGGCGTACAAACCGTTCCGAATAGCTTGCAGTCAGCGGGTTTCTTGACACCGCGCAGGATGGCGCCGCACTCGCAGGCTGGATTGTCGGCGGCAGAGATCTCCTCAACGTCGAAGCGGCGCTCCGCATCGAATGCAGCATACTTTTCTTTTAAACGTAGGCCGCTATAGGGCACGAATCCCAGGCCGCGCCACTCGAACCTCTTGCGCAGTTCGAAGAACTCCGCGACCTCGGCCTTGGCCCGCTGGTTGCCCTCGCGCCGGACTGCGCGGCCATATTCGTTCTCCACTTCGTGGCGTCCCTCGTTGACCTGCCGGATCAGCATCAGAACGGCTTGCAGCACGTCGAGCGGCTCGAAACCCGCGACCACGACCGGTTTCTCGAATTCCTCGGCGAAAAAGGCGTAGGGCTCGGTGCCGATGACCGTGCTGACATGTGCAGGACCAATAAAACCATCGATACGGACACGCCCGAATTCGCGCACGTCGGGACTCTCGAGGATATTTTGAATCGCCGACGGTGTGAGCACGTGATTGCAAAACACCGTAAAGTTGGTGAGGCCCTTGCGCGCGGCCAGCCGGATCGCAAGCGCCGTCGGCGGCGTCGTAGTCTCGAAGCCGATGGCGAAGAACACGACTTGCCGCGCCGGCTCGGCCTCGGCGATGCGGACCGCGTCCCGAGTCGAATAGACCATACGGACGTCGGCGCCGGTTGCTCTTGCATTCATCAACGACGTGCCTTTCGTGCCCGGCACTCGCATCAGGTCACCATAGGTGCACAACGTCACCTCGGGCCGCTGCGCAAGACGAAACGCAGCGTCGATGCGGCCGACCGGCAAAACGCAGACCGGACATCCGGGACCGTGGACCAGATGGATGTTGCGCGGCAGCAGGTCCTCGATTCCGTAGCGTGAAATTGTATGGGTGTGACCGCCGCAGAACTCCATGAAATAATAGCTCGCCGACAGATCGGCAGTACGCGCGATGGCCGCCGCCAAAGAGCGGGCCAATCTACTGTCGCGGTACTCATCGATATATTTCATGGAGAGACATCCACGAGCGCTGCGGCTTCTGCCAGCAACGCCAGCGTTTGCCGTGCCTCCTCCGGATCAATCTTGCTCAGCGCGTAGCCAACATGGACAACGACATAGTCACCGACGGCAACGTCTTCGACGAGCGCGATCGATACTTCTTTGCTGACGCCGTCGAGCGTCACTCGTGCCATCTCATCGGGCAAAAGCGCGGTTACTTCGGCGGGGATGGCCAAGCACATCGTCAGCCTCCGTTGTCGGCAATGGCGGGCGACTTCGCAGCGACCCAGGCCTGGCCCAGGCTTAACCCGCCGTCATTCGGCGGTACTGCACGCGCGACGAGCGGCAGAAGTCCGCGCGCGCGCAACGCTGGCACCAGCATATCGATCAACACACGATTAAGGAAACAGCCGCCGCCGAGCGCGACCGACGAGGTTCCGGTCCCGCGCGCGGCATCCGCCGCCCAATCGGCAAGCGCCGCAGCCAGCGTGCCATGAAATAGTTCCGCCCCGGCGATGGGATGCAGATCGCGCTCGGCAAGACATCGCAACAGCGGCGTCAGATCGAGCACGCCGGAGGCGATGGACCAGCCATGCGGTTGCACTCGCGGCACCGCGACCAGCGCTTCGAGCTCCATCGCCGCCTGACCTTCGTACTGCTGCACTTGGCAGACGCCGAGCAACCCGGCAGCCGCATCGAATAACCGGCCGGCGCTGGTCGTCATGGGCGCCTGTCCGCCTGCGAGTAGATCCGCGAGCCGATGTGCGATCAAGCGGTTGGGAAATCGCGCGGCGATCTCGTTGCTGCGCCCAAGCCGGTGCAGCACGGCCGCCGCCATGCGCCACGGCTCGCGTGCCGCCTGGTCGCCCCCCGGCATCGCCAGCGGCGTCAGATGACCGAGGCGTGAAGCCCGCGCACCATCGACCAGCAGCAGTTCGCCGCCCCAGTTGCCGCCATCGCTGCCAAGGCCAAAACCGTCAAGGACGATGCCGATAATCGGCGTCTCGATACCATGTTCGGCGGCGACCGCGGCGATATGGGCATGATGGTGCTGCACCCCAATCGTCGGACGGCCGAAGTCTTGCGCGAAACGTGTCGATGTAAAGTCCGGATGCAGATCGTGCGCCACGGCGATCGGATCAACATCGAGAAGCTTCAGGAGATGCGCGATCGTTTCTTCGAAGAAACAAATACTCTCGGCCGTATCGAGATCGCCGATATGCTGCGAGACAAAGGCCTCGCGCCCGCGCGTAACTGTCACTGTCGTCTTGAGCTGGCCGCCGACTGCAAGCAGCGGCGGAACCTCCCGTGCCAGCATGACGGGGCGAGGGACGTGGCCACGCGCACGCCGAACGAAGGCCGGCGCCGCGTCAGCGATTGCCATGACTGAGTCGTCCGCGCGCGCCACGATCGGGCGATCGTGCGTGACGACAAAATCCGCGATGCCGGCAAGCCGACGGCGTGCTTCCGCATTGTCGATGACGAGTGGCTCGCCGCCGGGATTGGCGCTGGTCGCCACCAGGACGAGGTCGACCGGTTCGGACTGCCAAGCACGGCCCGCGGGAGCGCCCGCGGCGGCATGGAACAGAAGGTGATGCAGCGGAGTATAGGGCAGCATGACGCCGAGATGCGCGAGACCCGGCGCAACCGAAAGAGCGAGCACGCGACGGCTGCTCATCAGCACGATCGGCCGTTCGAACGAGGTGAGCAGCGCCCGTTCTGCGTCTGACGCGTCTGCTATACAGGGCAGTGAAGCGGTTGAGGCGACCATCACCGCAAATGGCTTGGCGTCGCGTTGCTTGCGTCGCCGCAATTCGGCGACCACGGACTCATTACGTGCATCGCAGATGAGGTGGAATCCGCCGAGGCTTTTGAGCGCGACGATCTGACCGCGCCGGACGCGCGCTACGATCTCTTCAATCGAATGACTGAGCTGCGGGCCGCATTGCGGGCAGCCAATCGGCTCGGCATGAAAGCGGCGATGTGCGGGATCGGCGTAGTCTCGCGCGCAGATCGCGCACATGGCGAAGCGCGCCATCGATGTTTGTGACCGATCGTAGGGAAGATCCCGCGTGATAGTAAATCTCGGCCCGCAATGGGTGCAGTTGACGAACGGATAACGATAGAAACGGCTTGCCGCATCGAACAGCTCATCGAGACACGCTTCGCAGGTCGCCGCATCCGGCGCTATACGCGTCGTGACCGGGCCTCGAACGCTGCGCGCAATCGCGAAGGTTTGTTCGCCTGTGACGAGTGCGGGTTCGGTTTCGATGGTGTCGACCCGCGCCAAGGGCGGAGCCTCGGTGTTCAGCGCCGTCAGGAATTGGTTCAGGCTTGAACCTTCGACCTCGATGACAACGCCGCCAGCATCGTTAGCGACGAAGCCGGCAAGCTCATAACGCCGGGCGAGCCGATAGACGAAAGGACGGAATCCAACGCCTTGTACCGAACCGCGCACGTGCACACGCACGCGGCGCGTCGTCGGGCGAGTTTCGGCAACAGACGACTGCATTTCTATTCCGCGGCCTTCATCGTTGCGCGCGCCGCCTCGGCGTGCCTATCGATCCACGCATAGAAGCCCGGCATGCCTTCGCCGGTGCGCGCCGAAACCACAAACACCTCGATGCGGGGGTTGACCCGGCGCGCGTATTCAATTGTGCGGGCGAGGTCGAACTCGAGATGCGGAATGAGATCGGCTTTGTTGACGAGCATGAGCTCCGCGGTCGCGAATATGTCGGGATATTTAATCGGCTTGTCCTCCCCCTCGGTTACCGAGAAGACGACGACCTTGCGCGCCTCGCCAAGATCGAAAGCTGCGGGGCAGACCAGGTTGCCGACGTTCTCGATGAACAGCAATCCGCCGGTTACAAGTGGAAGCGCATCGAGCGCGTGACCGATCATGTGCGCATCGAGATGACATCCTTTGCCGGTGTTGACCTGGATCGCCGGCGCCCCGGTTGCGCGAATGCGCTCGGCGTCGTTCGACGTCTGCTGATCGCCCTCGATGACCGCGATAGGATAACGATTGTGCAGATCTGTAATCACCCGCACGAGCAAGGTCGTCTTGCCCGAGCCCGGGCTCGACATGATATTGAGCGCAAATACCCCGGCTGCGGCGAGCCGTGCGCGATTTGCAGCGGCGTACTCGGCATTCTTCGAAAGAATGTTGCGCTCGATCTGGATGATGCGCTGCTGACTCAGCCCCGGTACATGCAGGCCGGCAACGCCGCTGCCGTAATCGTGCCTAGCGTTTGAGACCTGGGCATCGTGATGATGGTGATCGCGACCGGAAATATGGTCATGCTCATGATTTTGCGGTTTGTCGTCATCAATTCGCTTCACGGCTTCGCCTGCAGTCGCTGTCTCTTTTCCGCCGCCGCAACCACATACCGTGCACATTAAGCCGCCTCCATTTCGAGCAGCCGCATCTCGTCACCACCGAGGATATCTAGCCGGGTGCCGCCACACGATCCACATGTCTCTAAACGTGAGTCAAGTTCGGTCGCTGCGCCACAGTCCTTACACGTCGCGCGGATCGGCGGCTGATCTATTTGCAGTTTGGCCGCTTCGGCAATGGTACCAAGCGCCATTGCGTCAAACGCGAAGCGCAGCGCGTCCGGGTCAAGGCAAGACAGGCGACCGATCTCCAGTTTAAGACGGGTGATCCTAGTGACGCCATGCTGTCTGGCCTCGTGATCCAAGATCCCGAGCAGGTGCTCGCAAATCGACACCTCGTGCATTGCGAACCGCTTTCGATCAGTTCCTATAGAAGCTCCGAGGGCACACTATACTATCTCGCGTGAGAACAGTCAGTCCTCGTAGTAACTCTGGATTTTCCGAATAGCTTTTCCCATTGACAGACTCTCGGCTTAACTAGAGCATCGCAAACTCAGGAGGGAGCCGGCGAATAGGTCATGCTCGCTTACCTAAAGGTTTGCCCTGCAAAGCGCACACGTCCAAACGCGACGCTCGCAAGATTGCCAACCGCAATTCCGCTTCGCATTCCATCTCTGGCGCTTTGATGTGGATCAAAAGGGGATGGCTTGTTGAGCCGTAGCGTGCGTTTTTTACCGCAGTTCGGGTGACGCGATGCCAGTTTCCGTGGGCTTGCATTTCAAGCGCTCTGTTGCGGTCTCGCCGCAATCGGTTATCGAACCCTCCAGCTATTCGCTCCGTGGTGCCAGCCTGCGGCTTCGCCGGCCGCCCACGTGAAAATTGCCGAAAGTGAATGCGCGAGGAGGATGCAGGATGACGACGGTGAAGACGGTGTGTCCCTACTGTGGGACCGGTTGCAATATGTACGTGCACACCGGCAGCGCGCATATCGCCAAAGTGACGCCCGACCTGGAGCATCCGGTTAGTCAGGGCGAGTTGTGCCTTAAGGGCTATTACGGTTTCAATCACGTAGCGGATCGCCGACGATTGACGACTCCGCTCCGCCGCCAAGGGAACGATTTCATTCCGATTTCCTGGGATTCGGCGCTTGACGAGGTGGCCGGCAAGTTCAGCGCGGTCCGCCGCGACCATGGACCAGACGCCTTTGCCCTTTTTGCGTCGGCTCGTTGTACCAACGAGGACAACTACGTTGCGCAGAAATTTGCCCGCGCCGTAATGGGCACCAATAACGTCGATCATTGCGCGCGGCTTTGTCACTCCTCGACTGTTTCTGGCCTGGCACAGGCGTTCGGCAGCGGAGCCATGACCAATTCGATTCCCGAGATCGGCGAGGTCTCCGATCTGATCTTTATCATCGGGTCCAACACCGCCGAGCAACATCCCCTGATCGCGCGGCACGTCATCCGGGCGCAGCAGCGTGGCGCCAAGCTCGTCGTCGCTGACCCGCGGCAAACGGAAATGGCGGAGAAGGCCGATCTGTGGATCCGTGTACCGCCCGGACACAACATTCCATTGGTCAACGGCATGCTGCACGTCGTCATCAAGGAAGGCCTCCACGATAAAGAGTTCATCGATGCGCACAGCGTCGGCTTCGACGACGTGGTGCATGCAGTCGAATCGTTCTCCCCGGAAGCGGTCGAGCGGATGAGCGGTATACCGGCCGGCCAGATCGTCCATGCGGCGCGCATGTATGCCGGTGCGCGCGCCTCGGTGATTTTGTTTGCAATGGGGATTACCCAATTCAGTCACGGTGTCGGCAATGTCGCGTCACTGGCGAATCTTGCAGTCGTTACTGGACAGATTGGCCGGCCCGGAGCTGGGGTATGCCCGCTGCGTGGACAGGGCAATGTGCAGGGTGCGTGCGATTTGGGCGCACTACCAAACGTTTACCCCGCCTACCAGTCCGTGACCGATCCAGCATTGCGTGCGCATTACGAAAGCGCTTGGGGCGTGACACTGCCCGCCAAGGTGGGGCTCAAGATCACCGAGGTGCCGGCGGCGATCGATCGCGGCGAGGTACGCACGCTCATGATCTTTGGCGAGAATCCGCTAATGAGCGACCCAGATCTGGGCGCACTCCGCAAGGAGATTCAGAAGCTCGATTTCCTTGTTGTCATGGACCTGTTCATGACCGAAACGGCGCGCTTTGCGAACATCGTACTTCCTGCGGCTTGTTGGGCGGAGAAAGACGGCACTTACACGAACACGGAACGTCGGGTGCAGCGTGGCCGTGCCGTCGTGCCGGCGCCAGGCGAGGCGCGACTGGACTGGGCCGTGTTCTCGGCGCTGGCCGCTCGCATGGGATATGCTGGCATGAACTACGGCGGCGCTCAGGAGATCTGGGACGAGGTCCGCCGCGTCGTGCCAAAGACCTTCGGTGGCATCAGTTATGCGCGTCTCGACAAATTACCGGGTCTAAGCTGGCCATGCCCGTCCGAAGACCATCCAGGCACTCCGATCCTTCATAAAGACGGCCATTTCACCATGGCCTCGGGTAAAGCGCAGCTCACGCCTGTTCTATTCGACCCCAATGTCTTGCCGGACGCGAAGACGAAGGGCTTCACGCACGCCATCACGGCTCACGTGGTGGAGCATGCCGACACGGCCTATCCGTTCATCCTGACCACTGGACGTCGCGTCTACAATTACCATACCGGCACGATGACACGGAAATCCCCGCTGCTAGAGCAGTTGGCGCCGGAAGAGCGCATAGAACTCAATCCGGCCGATGCAAAAGAGCTCGGTGTTGCCGACGGGGATTTCATCAAATTGTCGACGCGCCGCGGCAAGTCGATCGCCCGTGCCTGGGTGACGGAGCGGGTCGCACCCAAGAACGTCTTCAGCACCTTCCATTATTGGGAGGCGAATTGCAATGAGCTGACCAATGCCCAATCGCTCGATCCGATCTGCGGCATTCCCGAATACAAGGTCTCGGCCGCGAAGGTTGAGAAGAGCTCCGCCGCTGAAGCGAAGTCGTGGCGTGACTGGATCCAGGGCGAATATCGGGTCGCGGTCGAGCGCGCCACCAATGCTGTTCTTGCGGGGAGGGTCCAAAAGTGAACCGCTTCGTCATTGCAGAGCCGAAACTCTGCATCGGCTGTTACACGTGCGAGGCGGCTTGCGTGGACGTGCACCAGGAAGTTGGGTTGCAAGCTCATCCGCGTTTGGTCGTCACGCAGACTGCACAAGGGACGATGCCGGTCCAGTGTCGGCATTGCGAAGATGCGCCCTGCGCGAAGGTATGTCCGGTCGGCGCCATTACCGAAGCGGACGGCATGATTCAACTCAACGAGAGCACCTGCATTGGTTGCAAGATGTGCGCGCTTGCCTGTCCATTCGGTGCGATCGAACCCCACGGCAGTTCGCCGCTGAGCCAGCAAATGCCATACGAACCTTATGTAGAGTCCGCAGGCGCAATCATCGGCGAACCGCTGGCGCCAAGCGCAATCTCGGCACCGCTGAGCTCGCTTCTCGACTGGTCAGCCGGCGTGCGCACCGTCGCCGTCAAATGCGACCTCTGCTACTTCCGCGAAGATGGCCCGAAATGCATTCAAGTGTGTCCAACGAAAGCGCTGCGTATCGTAGACAGCGAATCGCTTTCGGCATCGATCAGCGCCAAACGGCGGCAAACCGTCGCGAAAACATCGCAGGTTCTGTCAGGTGCTTCGGCAGCAGAGAACGAGTGACATGCCGCTCAGCCTGCTTGCTCTCTCTGTAGCGCTCTATGTCGGCGGCGCCGTGGCGTCGGTCGTGCTACCCGAACGCGGTGCGTCATGGACGGTGGCCATTACTGGCGGCTTCGGAGCGCTCTTAGGAATCGCCGCCTCTGTGCCTGTGCTGATTGACGGTCACGCTGTAACGGCGGCGATTGCCGGCCCGTTTCCATTCGCGCACTTCAGCGTGCGTCTCGACGCGCTGGCGGCATTCATGGTCTTGACCATTTCGCTGCTGGCCGCCGCGATCGCCGTGTTTGGCGCCGCCTACGTTGAAGAGGAGTATGCCGGCCGCGGCATCGGCGCGATGGGTTTCTTCATGAACCTGTTCATCGCGTCGATGATGTTGGTCGTCGTGTCCGACGACGCGATGTGGTTCATCGTATTCTTCGAAATGATGAGCCTCACTTCGTATTTCTTAGTCGTATTCGAGCAGGATGACGAGGCGATCAGCGCCGGCTGGATCTATTTCCTTATCGCACATGCCGGAACGATGTTGGTTCTAATTGCCTTTCTGTTGTTGTTTGCAAGGACCGGCAGCTTCGATTTCGCGACCTTCCGCAGCGCTACGCTGCCCGCGCCGGTGGCGTCGGTTATATTCGTGCTCGCCTTTGTGGGCTTCGGCGCCAAGGCTGGCATGATCCCATTACATATCTGGTTGCCGCGTGCCCACCCAGCCGCGCCGTCACATGCCTCCGCCTTGCTGTCCGGCGTAATGATCAAGATCGGCGTCTTCGGCATCGTGAAGGTCGGGGTGGATCTACTTGGCGCGGCCACCGTTTGGTGGGGCGTTGCGGTGCTGGGGTTCGGAGCGATCTCCTCGGTGCTGGGCGTGATCTACGCGCTTGCCGAGCACGATATCAAGCGTCTGCTTGCCTATCACAGCGTCGAAAACATTGGCATCATCCTGATCGGCGTCGGGATTGGCATGATTGGCATCGCCGCCGGTCAGCCCGCCCTTGCCACGCTTGGGCTGTTCGCGGGGCTCTACCATCTGCTCAACCATGCCGTATTCAAGTCCTTGCTTTTCCTTGGCGCCGGCGCGGTTATTTCGCGCACGCATTCTAAAGACATGGGGCGCATGGGGGGTCTTCTTCATCTCATGCCATGGACGGCATTGGCCTTCTTGATCGGCGCGCTCGCGATTTGTGCGGTACCGCCACTCAACGGCTTCGTCAGCGAGTGGTTCACCTACCAATCCTTGTTCATCGCGGCCTTGCACGGATCTTCTCTGTTGCGGCTGGTCGCTCCGCTGTCGGCGGTCATGCTCGGGATCGCGAGTGCATTGGCCGTAATGTGTTTCGTGAAGGCATTCGGCGTGACATTCTCAGGTGAGCCGCGAAGCGAACCCGCAGCGGCCGCGACCGAGGTGGGCTGGCCGATGCTGATAGGAATGGGTTGGCTTGCCGCCTGCTGCGTAATGTTCGGCATTGGCGCTCCCATCGTCGCTCCGGTCATACGAGACGTGGCGGCGTCCCTTGGCGGCCACGGTATCGAAGTCGCAAACAATTTCGTCGTGTTCCCAGGCGATACAGGGATCGGCGAACTATCGACGCCTCTGATGGCAGTGCTGCTGATCGGCCTCGCTGGCGTGCCGCTGGTGATAACCGGCCTGTTCGCGGGGCGGCGGCCGAAGCCGCGTATCGGCGCTGAAGTATGGGCTTGCGGCTACGCGCCTGACGCTCGCATGAGCGTTTCAGCAGGTGGTTTTGCTGAGCCGATTAAAGTGCTCTTCCGTCCGCTCTACGGTGTGCGCAGTTGGGCCGATGGGTGCTTCGCGGCGACACGTCCATGGTTTGCCACCATCCCGGCGAGCGCTGGTCGAACAGAACAGTATTGGGATCGTTGGCTGCTCGCGCCGCTCGGCCGCGGCGTCCAGGCGCTCGGCGAACAGATGCAGTTCCTGCAGGGCGGAGACTTCCGCATCTATTGCCTCTATATCGTCGCGGCGCTGATCGTGCTGCTGGCCGTGGCCATCGGATAGGGGGCAAGCGATGCCAGGCTTCGGGCAATTAGCACTTGCGATCGGACAGGCAGCGGCACTTCTGCTTCTGGCGCCTCTTGCTTCAGGCTTTTGCCGAGTGCTGCGCGCCAAGATTCATACTCGCACCGGTCCGGGCTTTCTCCAGGATTATCGCGATATTCTGAAGCTATTGAAGCGGCAGGAAGTGGTGCCGAAAGGAGCAGGCATAATCTTCCGCGCGATGCCCTTTATTTTGATGGCAACACTGCTGCTCATTGCCATGGCGCTGCCGGTCCTGACCTTAGCATCGCCGCTCGATGCAATCGGGAACGTGTTTACCTTCATCTGCCTGTTGGGCCTTGTCCGCTTTTTCTTTTCGCTGTCCGGAATCGATTCCGGCAACACCTTCGCCGGCATCGGCGCGAGTCGGGAAGCGACGATGGGCGCGCTGATGGAGCCGGTGATTCTATTGGCGTTGTTCGTGGCGGCGTTGCTTGCCGGCTCCACCAGTCTCGGCCAGATCAGTACATCGTTCAGGTCGCTGTCAGGCGGTTCTATCGCAGCTGAAATCGCCGTGCTGTTCGCTGTTGCCTTCGCTGTGTTCGTTGAGATGGGCAAGGTGCCTTACGATATGGCCGAAGCGGAGCAAGAGCTGCAGGATGGCCCCTTGACCGAATACTCGGGCCCCGGCTTGGCGCTGCTGAAGTGGTGCGTCGGCCTCAGGCAGGTGGTGATGGCCACGATCTTAATCGGCGTATTTTTACCGTATGGCGCCGCGGCGTCCGCGAGTTTTGAGACATTGCTGTGGGCAGCATTGGCCTTTGTGGCCAAGCTCGTATGTGTCTTTCTCATAGTCGGCGTAATCGAGAACAGTGTCGCACGCAACCGCTTCTTCCTGACATCGCGCTCGACCTGGGCCGGCTTCGGCATCGCAACACTGGCTCTCGTGTTCTATCTCGTCGGCTTGTAATGGGCGCATGGATTGGAGCCAATGCCAAACCTCGCATTCGCGATCATCCTGATCCCCTTCATCGGCGCCGCAATCGCCGGGCTGTCATCGCCTGCATGGGCGAAATGGATTGCGCAAGTTTTTGCGTTTGCCGCATTCGCGGCCGCGTGCGTGCTCGCTTATGTCTTTGCCAATGCCGGGAAGCCGGAGTTCGCTGTCGATCTTGTCACGCTGGGCAACGCTGCAGTGCTCGGCATCGTCATCGATCGAATCAGCGTGCTCATCATCCTCGCCGTTGTCGGCGTCGGACTTTTGGTGTGCATCTATTCTGTGGCCTATCTGAGCCCTGACAACAGAGAGCATCCGGATTCCGGTCGCCGCAGTTACTTCGCATGGCTCTTGGCGTTCATTGGATCCATGGCGGGACTTGTCTTCGCGTCTACGCTCGTCGGGCAGTTACTGTTCTTTGAGATGACAGGGATGTGCTCGTGGGCGCTCATCGGCTATTACGAAGACCGTAATTCTCTGCAGGCCGCCGCGAAGGCGATGCTAGTGACGCACATCGGCTCGCTCGGACTTTACGTCGCGGCAGCCGCGCTCTTTGCCGCCACCGGCACTTTCGCTCTCTCCGCGATTAACGGCCTCGACGGCACGATGAAGACTTTCGTGCTGCTGGCGATCCTGTTCGCGGCCTGGGGCAAGTCCGCGCAACTGCCCCTGCAGATGTGGTTGCCGGACGCCATGACGGCGCCCACGCCAATCAGCGCGTATTTGCATGCGGCAGCAATGGTCAAAGTCGGGGTCTACATTTTCGCGCGCGGGCTATTCGCTGCCGGAACAGTCCCGGAAATCGTCGGCTGGGTTGGCGCGGTGATGGCGGTCGCAACCATGGTCTATGGCTTCTTCATGTACTTGCCGCAGAAGGATCTGAAGCGGCTCTTGGCCTATTCGACGATCACGCAGCTCTCCTACATCTTCCTGGCGCTGTCGCTGTCGGTGTTCGGGTCGCAACTCGCCTTCAATGGCGCGATCGCTCACGTCTTCAATCATGCATTCGCGAAAAGCCTATTCTTCCTGGTGGCAGGTGCGCTGGCCTACACAACGGGGACACGCACGCTGCCGGACCTGCGCGGTATTCTTACGCGCGCGCCACTGCTCGGCGTGGGCTTTTGCGCGGCGGCAATGGGCGTCACTGGCGTGCCGCCGTTCAACGGTTTCTTCAGCAAGTTTGCCATCTTCGCCGGCGGTTTCGAGGTGGCGCAGAGCCACCTGCTGCTGTGGCCACTTTTAGCCGTCGCGCTGTTAGAATCCGTGGGCAGTTTCGCCTGGTTTCTTCATTGGGTTGGCTACTCGGTGTTCGGCAAGCCATCCCCCGAGGTCGCGGCTGCGGCCCGCGTTCCGGTGGCGATGCAGGGAGTGCTCCTTGTCCTCGTGGCGATGACGCTTTGTTCGGGTGAGATCGCTGCGTCCTGGTTGGGATGGAGATCGCCATGACCGGACTCCAGCTCGTCAATGGTCTTGCCAGTCTGCTGATCGTGACATCCTTGCTTGTCATCGAAGCAAGGGGGACAACCCTCTCTGCAATTTACTACGCGCTGCAATCCTTCGTACTGGTGCTTGTATTTCTTGCGCTTGCTGCGACGGTGGATGCACCGCAGCTTTTTATTTGGGCGGGGATCGCGCTCGTCACCAAAGTCGTCCTGGTGCCGCTGATAATGTATCGGACGCTCGGGGGCATAAGCGATCCTGCGCTAACTCCGCGACGGCTGGGCCTGGCTTGGACTATTATTCTCGCAGCCGCCGTGGTTGCGGTGTGTTTTGGCGTCGTCTCGACAATCCATCTGCCGGGCTCTTCTGCATTGAAGCCCGCGCTTGCAGTGTCGCTCGCCCATTTTTTCCTCGGACTAGCCTGCATCGTCATGCAGCGAAACCTGCTCAAGCAAGTGTTCGGCTATTGCCTGATGGAGAACGGCTCGCACCTGACGCTGGCGCTGATGGCGAATCGTGCGCCCGAACTGGTCGAAATCGGTGTGGTGACGGATGCCATTTTCGCGGTCGTCATCATGGCGATCATCGGAACAATGATCCGTTCAAGGCTGCAGACGCTCGATGTGCGGCAGTTAACCTCGCTGCGGGGATGATCGCACATGACCAGCTCCGTATTGCTCATTCTGCTTCTTCTTGTGCCGCTCATCGGCATGGCGATCGCCTTTGCCGCGCCGCTGTTGGGTGCCAAGCAAGGTCCACTCTTTGCAGAGAGCGCGCATATCTTATCCATTTCGCTACTTGCGCTTCTTGCTCTCACTTTGGCTGCCACCGTGCTTGCAGATGGTCCCGTCTTCGCGTTTGGCAGTTGGCTCTATCTCGATCCGCTGGCAGCGATTCCCGTGGCTCTGATCGGCGTTGTCGGGCTGCTGACTGGCGTCTACTCGCTTGGCTATATTCGGCACGACCTTGCCTCCGGCGTGATCAGTGCGGGCAAGCTGTGCCGTTACTACGGCTTCTTCAATCTTTTCCTTTTCACCATGCTGTGCACCGTTACGGCAAATGACATCGTTATGATGTGGGTGGGAATCGAAGCGACGACGCTAGGCTCGGTCTTCTTGGTCGGCTTCTATGGGCAGCGCGCGTCGCTGGAAGCTGCCTGGAAATACGTGATCATCTGCACGGTGGGTGTGGCTTTCGGCCTCTACGGCACCATGCTCGTCTATGCCGAGGCGTCGGCCGTGCTGCCGAATCCGGGTGATGCCTCGCTCTGGACTTCGCTCATACGGCACGCAGCTTCATTCGATCCGGGCGTGATGCGCCTTTCTTTCGTGTTTGTCCTTATTGGTTTTGGTACCAAGGCCGGCATTTTTCCTATGCACGCATGGCTTCCGGACGCGCATAGCGAGGCGCCGAGCCCGGTAAGCGCGTTGCTCTCCGGCGTGCTTGTCAATTGCGCACTATTTGTGCTGCTTCGCTACAGCGCGATAACGACCGCGGCAACCGGGCCGGGCTTGCCGCATACGCTGTTCCTCGTTCTAGGTGTGTTGTCAGTTGCTGCCGGTTCGTTGCTCATATTTGTGCAGAACGATTTCAAGCGCTTGCTCGCTTACAGTACCACCGAGAATGTCGGCCTGATGCTTGTTGGTTTCGGGATTGGAGGGCAACTCGGCATCGCTGCGGCGATCCTGCAAATGATAAACCACAGTTTTACCAAGACTCTTCTCTTCTGCGGGTCGGGCAATGTCCTGATGAAGTACGGGACTCGCGATCTGCGGACTATTAAGGGGCTGACGGCGATTGCACCGGCGACTGGCTTGATGCTGATTGCAGGTGCGCTGGCGCTGTGCGGCATCCCGCCTTTCAGCATTTTCGTCAGCGAGTTCATGTTGGTCACCGCCGGCCTGCGCGCCGGCTATGGATGGCTCATGGTGATCTGCCTATTATTGCTCACGGTCACGCTCGCCGCACTGCTGCGCTTTATCGGCGGCTCACTGTTGGGCTCACGGCCGGAAGGCGTTCCCCCTGGCGAGGTCGGCGGGCTCGAAGTCGTACCCATGATGGCGCTGTTGGCTCTGGTGCTGGTGTTTGGGATCGCTGTGCCGCGGCCGGTCGCGCGCCTTGTCGAGAGTGCGACGAGCGTCGTTCTTGAAACGGACCGGACGTCTGCGGTCGTGTACGCGCCTTGGCAAAGCCCGGCACGGCCTGCGTTAGGCGGGCACAATGTCATACGCGCCGCGGACGGCGGTTGAGTTGACGTCCCTCATAGCGGGGACGTGGGAGATCGAAACAAATGTCCGTATCCACCGAATCCAGACGCGGCACTGGTTATGTCGCTGCGCTGCGCCAGAAGCTGCCGAGTTCTGTACTGGATGAATCCTGGCAGACCGCCGAACAGGCAACCATCACTGTCACGCGCGAGGCGCTGCCCGAGGCGGTTGAGACGCTCTATTACGGCCACAACGGTTGGATGTCGGTGGTCGTCGGCAGCGATGAGCGGCTCCTGAACGGACATTTCGCCGTCTATTACGTGCTTTCGATGGAGGGATCGGAAAAGAGCTATGTCGTGGTTCGAGCGCTGGTGCCGCCCGACACGATGGAGTTTCCCTCGGTCACGCCAAAAGTTCCTGCTGCCGTCTGGGGCGAGCGAGAGGTCCGCGATATGTTCGGCCTGCGCCCGGTCGGCCTGCCGGACGAACGCCGGCTCGTACTGCCGGACGATTGGCCCGACGATTTGTATCCGTTGCGCAAAGACGCCATGGACTACCGGCTTAGGCCGGAGGTCACGACCGAAACCGAGACCTACAAATTCATCAATGCGGCCAAGTCGGAAACGACCGTCGTGCCGCTGGGCCCGCTGCACATCACTTCGGACGAACCGGGACATTTCCGGCTGTTCGTGGACGGCGAGGACATCATCGATGCCGATTACCGTCTGTTCTATGTCCACCGCGGCATGGAAAAACTGGCCGAAACCCGGATGGGCTACAATGACGTGACCTTTCTTGCCGACCGCATCTGCGGCATCTGCGGCTTTACCCATAGCGTCGCCTATGCGAGCTCGGTTGAGAATGCGCTTGGCATAAACGTCCCGCCACGTGCCGCCACCATCCGCACGATCCTTTTGGAGGTGGAGCGGCTGCACAGTCATCTGCTCAATCTCGGCCTGGCCTGCCACTTCGTCGGCTTTGACACCGGCTTCATGCACTTCTTTCGGGTCCGCGAGAAGTCGATGGAACTGGCGGAACTGCTCACGGGTTCGCGCAAAACCTATGCCTTGAACCTCATTGGAGGCGTACGCCGTGACATTCTCGCCGAACAGAATCTGCGCACGCGCCAACTCATTGGCGAACTGCGCGGAGAGGTAACGCGCCTCCTCGACATCCTGCTAAGTACGCCGAACATGCGCCAGCGGCTCGAGGGCATCGGACGGCTGGAGAAGCAAGTGGCGCGCGACTACAGCCCCGTGGGCCCGACCGTCCGCGGTAGCGGCCACCACCGTGATGTTCGTATCGACCATCCCTACGCCGGCTATGGCAGCATACCGGTTGGGCAGCACGTAATGGACGGCTGCGATGTGCTTTCGCGCACGCTGATCCGCAGTCAAGAATTCTTCGATTCCATAACGATCATCGAGCATTGCCTGGATAACGCGCCGCCCGGCCCCGTGCTGGTGGAGGGTTTCACATACACGCCGCATCGCTTTGCGCTGGGCTACACCGAAGCGCCGCGCGGCGAAGACATCCATTGGAGCATGCTTGGCGACAACCAAAAGCTCTATCGCTGGCGCTGCCGGGCGGCCAGTTACAACAATTGGCCCTCATTGCGCTACATGCTGCGCGGTAACACCGTCTCCGACGCGCCGATCATCGTCGCCAGCATAGACCCTTGCTATTCCTGCACCGACCGCGTGACCGTCGTCGATGTGCGCAAGCGTGATGCAACCGTGATTCCTTACAAAGAGATGGAACGCTACTGCCGCGAGCGAACAAACTCACCCTTGAAATAAGAGAATGGACCATGTTCAAGCTTCTGAAAGAGGTCTTTCGCACCGGCAACGTCACTGTTCGTTACCCGTTCGCGCCGCTGCCAGCAAGTCCGAACTTTCGCGGCAAGCCGCAATACGATCCCGAGCGCTGCATCGCATGCGCAGCCTGCACCATCGCCTGTCCAGCGAATGCGCTGTCGATGGAGACGGACACGGCCGCAGGCAAACGGACATGGCAGCTTTGTTTCGGCCGCTGCGTCTTCTGCGGCCGCTGCGAGGAGGTCTGTCCGACTGGAGCGATTGCGCTGTCGCCCGAATACGAGCTCGCGGTCATGGACCGTGCGGACCTCTACCAGACTGCGGAATTCCGGCTTGCTTCCTGCCGTGTCTGCGACACGCCGTTCGTCCCGAAAAAAGAGGTCGATTATGTGATCGCGCTACTGGTGCACGCGGGACTTCCCGAGGCGGAGGCCGAGCGTCGTCGCGCTGTGGTGGAGACATGCCCGGCCTGCAAAAGAAAGAACGACGTTCCGAGAGTAGGCAGCCTAGGTCCGTTGCATCAAATGGGGATGATCCCATGAACGCGGCTCAGCCGGTTACGGCTACGGCATCACCGGAAAGCGAGCGGGAACAAGCAACGCGATTGAAAAGAACGCTGCTTCACGACATACGCCGCTCCGTCTATGTGTTCCGGATTGATTCCGGCGGCTGTAATGCTTGCGATATCGAGATCTTCGCAGCGCTTACCCCGGTGTTCGACGTTGAGCGCTTTGGCATCAAGGTCGTTCCGTCGCCGCGCCATGCCGATGTGATCCTCTGCACTGGAGCGATGACGCGGGCGATGCGGCTGCCGGCACTCCGCGCCTTCGACGCCGCGCCGGATCCAAAGATTGTGATCGCCTATGGCGCCTGCGGCTGCACCGGCGGCATTTTTCATGATCTCTACTGCGTCTGGGGCGGCATCGATAAGATCATTCCGGTCGACGTTTACATTCCTGGCTGTCCGCCGACTCCGGCGGCCACCATTTACGGCTTTGCACTCGGTCTAGGCCTGCTCGATCAGAAACTGAAAGCCACGCATCACGTTGAAGCGGAGGGTGAACAAGTTACGGTGACGCACCCGCGTATCCCGTACGGCTTGCGTATCGCACTGGAACGCGAGGCCCGCCGGATGGCCGGCTACCGCCAGGGACGCGAGATCGTCGAGAATTTCTTCATTCTGATGGAGCAGGACGATGGGGCGCCGATCAGAGAACGGATCGCAGACTTTCTCGCGCGCGAGAATGATCCCCGGCTAGCCGAGATCGTCCACCGCCTCGAGGAAATCTGTGCTCGCGGGAACGGCGGAACCGACCAATGAGCCGCCGCGTCGTCTTCTATCAGCTCAGCAGCCGCTTTTTGCATAAGGGGCAGACGCCGCCGCCGGATGCTCAGCAAGTGCTCTATTACTCACTGGGTGTCGGACACCATGTCGGAGTCATCGATACATTTAAACCGATCCTAACCTGCGCCTACGATAGTTACATGGCTGTCGTCGCGGCGCTGCCGGAGGGCGAGGCGCGGCGCAAGCTCGACGGTGTCCGACGCTTTGGTGAGATTTCGATCGATTCGACCCACACCGGACTGTTACGAAATGCATTGAGCGCGGCTCGTGCGAACTTCGATGCAGAAACAGAGCAGTGGTCTGATCGGCTGGATCAGGCCCTGCAGGCGATCGATCAGGAGCCGGCTCTCAACTTGATGGTCCGTCGTCAGCCATGAGCGATCAAAACGACCAAATCATACTAACTGTCGGCAACAGCATGATGGGTGATGATGCAGCCGGCCCACTGCTCGCGTCGTTGCTGCAGCGCTCGCCGGCATCTGGCTGGCAAGTGGTGGATGGCGGGTCAACGCCGGAAAATGTCGTGCATCGCGTGCGCGCCATCGCACCCGACCGGGTCCTCATCGTCGACGCCGCCGAAATGGAGCTGGAGCCGGGCGAGGTCCGTCTTGTCGATGACCGCTTTATCGCTGAGCGGTTCATCATCACGACGCATGACTTACCTATGTCCTTCCTCATCGCGGCGCTGCGCGAGAGCGTGCCCGAGGTGCAGTTTCTTGGCATCCAGCCCTCCCTTGTCGCCTTCGGATATCCTATTTCGGCCGCGGTCGAGCAGGCGGTCATGAATATCCACGCGCGGTTGCAGAGTGGGGCTTCCATCGAAGCCTGGCCGTTGCTGGAAGTGCTTTTGCCAAATCGAACTGGAAATGAAGAGGAGACGAAACATGACTGATCCAACCGCGCCGCAACCGGCCATTTTCAACTTCAACGCCTACAATCCGGCCGAAATCGAGGAGGCAATCGAAAAGGTCGGGGTCGCGAAGGCGAACCTGCCGTTTCTGCCCTGTTTCATGCTGGGAATAATCGCCGGCGCTGCTATCGGCCTCGGGGCGCTTTATTTCTCTATCGTCGCCAGCGACTCGAACTTGAGCTTCGCTGCTATCCGCGTGCTCGGCGGATTTATGTTCTCTCTGGGACTGGCGATTGTTTTGGTCGGTGGCGCCGAATTGTTCACTGGCAATAACCTGATCGTGATGGCCTGGGCGAGCGGAAAAATTTCCACGATGGGGGTTCTGCGCAACTGGGTCATCGCTTATTGCGGCAACTTTGTCGGCGGTGCCGGCCTCGCCATCCTGGTCCTATACTCACACCATCTCGATATGAACGGCGGTCGCATCGCACTGACGATGTTGACTATAGCTGTTGGAAAGATCTCCCCCGACATGGTGACGCTGTTCTTCAAGGGCATCTTGTGCAACTTGCTCGTTTGCCTGGCAGTTTGGCTCGCGGCGGCGGGCCGGTCGGTCACCGACAAGATTGTCGCTCTGATCCTGCCAATCTCTGCCTTCGTAGCAGCCGGCTTCGAGCACTCCGTCGCTAACATGTATTTCTTGCCAATGGCGTGGCTGTTGGTCGTAAGCGGTAATGTGCCGGCCGGCTTCGATGCCTCGCTCATTACGATCCCCGGAATCATCCATAATCTCGTCCCGGTCACGTTAGGCAACATCGTTGGCGGTGCTGTACTCGTCGGTTTTGTTTACTGGGTGATCTACCGCAAGGGCATTGGCGCACGATAGGCTCGGCTTGCAGCGATGGGACTGCTACGCCAACTTTGAGTCTATGGTGACGCCGAGGTGGGGCGCGATGTGCAAGTGATGTCCGCTTTCGGGGTAAAGCGGACATGAGGCAAGCGGGCCGCGACTTCCGATCCTGACCGATCTCGGACATTGGCCAATGCATCGAGAATCTGAGCCTTCGGCATCCCTCCAAATATCGAAACACTAAACACTTGCTTGGTTCCGTCTGGCGAAAATCTCTACGCATCCACTACGGGTTTGGTCGATTTTGGGGACAAAGCGGACCTGGATGCCGCGGGCATGCCGTCCGCGACGCATATTATCGTAATAGAGATCGATGATGTAGAGCAATAATGTATTTAGATTATAAAAGTTATGCAAGAGACGTTGTGTAAGTATACTCGCCGTGGAGAAGTTTTACTTTAACTCCAAAACAACTACTGCGGCCTCATCCTGAAACAGTCTGCGGGGATTAGGCCTTCGCATGTTCCAATGGCTTCGCGCACTCAATCAAACAACGACCTATCTGGGCGTCGTCGTCATCGTCGCCATCTGGGGCGGCGTCTTCGTGCTGGCCCACGCGGAGCGCGAGCGTGCCAATGAAGAGGGCCTGCGGCAGGGCAGCAACTTGACGCGGGTTTTTGAAGAATACATTTCCCGGGTCATCGAAGGGACCGATAGCCAGCTCCTGCTACTGCGGAAAGTCTATGAACACGACCCGGTCCATTTCGACTTTGCAAGCTGGACCGACGGCGGCAGGATTCTCAGTGACCTGACCGTGCATTTTTCAATTGCTGGAGCCGACGGCATTATCACACTTTCAAGTTTAGGACCCGTCAATTCCAGAGTCGATATCGACAAGTTTGAGTCCTTCAAATTTCACGTCAATTCCACCGTAGATCAACTTTATATCAGCACGCCCTCGATCGGCCGCCTTTCTGGCAAGCTATCGATTCAGTTGACGCGGCGGCTTACGGCGCCAGATGGATCGTTCGCCGGCGTCATCGGCGCTTCGCTCGATGTGCTGCAACTTGAGAAGTTCTACGATTCGATCGATATCGGCCGGGCGGGGGTAATTACGCTCGTTGGGTCTGACGGAATCATTCGCGCGCGCAGCGGCCGCGCACCCACGGCGAGAGAATTCATCGGCACGTCGGTGTCTCAAACCAGAATGTTCGATCTTTCTCGTCAATCGCCTGCGGGAAGTTATTGGAACTCGTCAAGCACAACACATCGATTTGAAGGTGTCGATCGTCTCATATCCTATCGAGCGGTCCAGGGACTTCCTCTGTTCGCTGTGGTCGGATTGGCTGAAAGCGACGTTTTCCAGCAAGCGGAATTGACGATACAAAAATACCATCAGGCCGGGATCGCACTTGCCGCCATTGTGCTCATTGCGATGACGATTGGTTTGAAGCGAGAGCTGCAATTGTCGACGGCCACAGCGGCTCTGCAGCAGACGAATGCGCGCCTTGGCGACCAAACGTTCAAACTC
>JASHOX010000203.1 GCA_030038415.1 Xanthobacteraceae bacterium | reverse complement strand
AGCGGCGCGCGCCGCCGCAATCTCGCAATACTCCGTCACCGCCTCGAAGGCGATGATCCTGGCGGACGGAAAATAGTCGTGCATCGAAAGCGTGACGTCGCCGATATTGGCGCCGATCTCGACGATGGTCTCGATGTCCTTTGCCTTCGATCCGACAATGAAATTTCGCATCGTCGAGAATTTGTAGCAGTCGTTGCCTTCCATCCGTCCCTCCCGGAAATCGATGAAGCGCTCAGTGAACTCAATCCGCGCGATTGAACGCCAATGCCATTCGTGTGAAAAGCGGCTCCCTCGTTGATGCCTTCAGAGAAGCCATGACCGCCGATCCGCGCCTTACCGACATCGCCGCAGCCGGCACCATCCGGCTGGCAATGTTTTTGCCACAATACGCCAAGGACACGACAACCAGTGCGCTGCGCGGGCTCGGCCCGGGTGTGGTCATGCCGGAAATCGCGCGTGCGCTCGCGGCTCGCCTCGGCGTCAAGCTCTTGATTGTCGAGCAGCCCACGCCGCGGGCGGCTCTTGACTGCATCAAGGCGGGTGCTTGCGAATTCGCATTCCTCGGAATCGAGCCGTCCCGGCCGCCGAGGTGGACTTCACGCCGCCGGTGTTCCAATTCGATTACAGCTTCCTGGTGCCTTCCGGCTCATCCTTGCACCACTTCGCCGATGTCGACCGCGCGGGAATTCGTGTCACTGTCGTGCGCAATCACGCTTCCACCATGGCGCTGAGCCGCATGATTAAGCACGCCGAACTGATCGGCTTCGATCTGCCGGACGACGCGTTCGCAGCGCTGCAAAGCGGCGACGCCGCAGCCTTCGCCGCGCCGCGTCAAATCCTGGTCGAATATGCGCAAAAGCTGCCCGGCGCGCGCGTGCTCGACGAAGGCTACGGCGTCAATCGCGTCGGCCTGGCAGTGGCGAAGCACCGCCAGGGCTTGCTCTCCGATCTGACGAAGTTCGTCGACGAGGCCAAGGCTTCGGGGATGATCGCGCGGCTGATTGCCGAAGCCGACTTGCGCGGTTTTCGCGTCGCGTCCTAAAGCTTCACTGTTGCCGGAATCGCCGGCGCGCCCAATCCGTCGCGGCCGTAAATATCCTCGCGGAACTGGACGATGCCATCGGACGCCGACCAGGCGGTGACATAAACCCAGTGCAACGGCACGGGCTTTAACAGATTGGCATTGACCTGATCGCCGGATTTGATCGCTTGCTCGATGTGGTCGGGCCCCCAGCCCTTCGTGCCGCGGAGCAACCACACGACCAGATCCTGCACGTTTTGCACCCGGCAGCAGCCGGACGAATCGTAGCGAAAATCGCCGCCGAACAAATTCTTCAGCGGTGTGTCGTGCATATAGACGCCGTATTGGCTCGGAAAATTGATGCGGATGCGGCCGAGCGAATTTGAGTCGCCGGGATCCTCCCGGAACGTGTAATGCACGGCGTCGTCCGAATACCAGTCGATCTGCGACGGCGGCACTTCCTTGTGGTTCACATCGTAAACGCGAATGTGGTTTTGCGTCAGATAATCCGGCTTGTCCTGCATCAGCGGAATCAAGTCCTTGCGCACGATCGAGACCGGCACCGTCCAATACGGATTGAAATTGATCTGGACGATCTTTGAGTTGATGTCCGGCGAAGGCCGGTCCGGCCGCCCGACGACGGCAATGTGCCGCTGGACGGCGACGCCATTCTCTATGGCCTCGACGCGCGCCGCCGGAATGTTGACGACCACGTAACGCGGTCCGAGATTGGTCGACAGCGTGTTGAGCCGCTCGATATTGACCTTGAGCTGGTCGCGCCGCGTCGCCGCCGGCACGTTCATCTCAGCGAGCGTCACCTCGCGCAAAATGCCGTCGACAGTGAGCCCATGGCGCGCCTGAAAGCGCCGCACCCCCTCCTCGACATAGGAATCGTAGATGTCGTTGCCGACCGCGTTCGGATCGAGGTCGCCGGAGACCTTAAGCCGCGCCCGCAGATCCACCACGCTCGGGTGCCGGTTGCCGAGCCGCAATTCGTCGACTTTGGGCACGACCGGCCAGCCGCCGCGCGTGACGATGTCGTCATAGGTCTTGATGGCGATTTCGGTGAATTGCGCGGTTGCCGGCGACAGCGTCGGCGCGGTCGCTTTCGGCATATGGATGGTGCGCGAGGCCTGGTCGAAGGCCTGGCCGAAGTCGCCATGGTCGGTGTCGTCGAGAAGCGCATTGAGCGCCTGGTCGTCGGCCAAGGCCCGCCCCGCCAGCACGCCGCCGGCGGCCAATGTCGCCGCGCCGGCAAAACGGCGCAGGAGAGCGCGGCGGTTGACCCGCGCGGGCCTTCGATCGTGCGGCTCACTCATGGAGTTTTCGTCTTTGCGGGAGCATTACGGCTGAATTCGGCCAAAACCGCCCGAATGCATAAGCCGCCCACCGCCGACCGCACTAGCATAAAACGCAGCGCGAAAAAAAGCCGCGGCATTGCCGCCGGGGCCAGGTACGCCGGTACAACCCAGAAAGCTCCCCAAGAAGCTGGCGAAAGGCATCGGGACACGATCCCGGAGGGGATCGTGCTCCCGGGTCGCTACGACTCTTAAAGCCGGTAGAGAATCTGATCGGTCCAGAAGCGCTCGAGCCGGTGCAGCGCCTTGTTGAGCACCGAGAACTCGTCGGCATTGATGCCGCCGACCTGCTCCACCGTGCGCACATGCTTTTGATAGAGCGCATCGACGGTGTCGCGCACGTCGCGGCCCTTGTCGGTGAGCTTGATGCGCACCGAGCGGCGGTCGACGCGGGAACGCTGGTGGTCGAGGAAGCCCATCTCGACGAGCTTCTTCAGATTGTAGGAGACGTTGGAGCCGAGATAATAGCCGCGGGTGCGCAACTCGCCCGCGGTCAGCTCCTTGTCGCCGATATTATAGAGCAAGAGCGCCTGCACCGAATTGATGTCGGCGCGGCCGCGGCGGTCGAACTCGTCCTTGATGACATCGAGCAGACGCCGATGCAGGCGCTCGACCAAGGTCAGCGCCTCGAGATAGTGCGGCCGGATATGGTCGAAGCGCGCCTCACGATCGGCGGGCTCGACCGTCTTGACGACGGCTTTCATTGTGACGCC
>JASHOX010000202.1 GCA_030038415.1 Xanthobacteraceae bacterium | reverse complement strand
GGCCCGGGGAGCCAAATCAAGCATTTGCCAAAGTTCTCGATCTCGCCAGTTGAGGAACGGCGGCCGGATTACGGTCGCCGTTCATGAAGCGTTAACCACGCGTCCCCAGGATTCTCCGTTGATTCGGAGGAGGCGCGACCATGGCGCAAAATCTGGCTTACGTTGTGCCGCGTGCCGTCATCGTGCTTCTGGGATGGGGCGCGATATACTTCGTCCTCACCGCGCTGTCGCCGCGCCTGGCCCCGGCGATTGTCTATTTCACCGGCATATCCTGGGTGTTCGCCGGCGTCGTCTGCTTCGGTTATCTCTACCGGCTCCGCCACGAGGCGGGGTTAACGCAAGAACGCCCGGTCACCACTCGCCATAAGGCGAGCTGACACGCGACACCTCGCCCGTTTTTCTTTCGCAGAGCCCGGGTTTAGCCGCCGGCGCGGTTCCAGCCGCGGATGCGGTCGCCGTAGACCTCGAAGCCGATTGCCGTCACCACCACAGTATCTTCAAGCTTGATAAAGCCGCGCTGCGGATGCTGCAGCGTGGTTTCCACCGAGATCACCATGCCGGTCTCCAGCGGCCGGTCGGCGTCGTAGGCATCATAAGGCACCGGACCCGAATTGGTCAGCCGCGGCGCCTCGTGGCTGACGAGCCCCATGCCGTGGGCAAGGAATTCGGTGTGATTGTGCACCTTGGATTTGTGCAGCACGTCGTTGGCCGCGGTGTAAATGTCCTTGCCCAGCGCGCCGGGCCGGATCGGCTTCATCGAAGCCTGCTCGACGGCCTCGACTTCGGCCAGAAGGTCGACGAGCTCGGCATCCGGCTCGCCGATGATGCCCATGCGCGCCACGTCGCCGATATAGCCGTGATAGTTGCCGCCGGAATCGAGCGACAGCACGTCGCCTCTTTCCCAGCGCTGATCGGACGGCGCGCGGTTCAGACTCGAGCCCGCCGCGATGAGGCAATAGTCGAAGGTCAAGCCGCGCGACGTCTCTTCGCGGCGCAACGCCTCGGCCAGCTCGGCCTTGGTCACGCCGGCGCCGAAATTCTGAAACACCGCTTGCATGGAATCGATCACCTTGTCCGAGGCGATGCGCAGCATCTCGAGCTCTTGCGGCGATTTCACCGCGCGCAGCCGCTCAAGCACGAACAGCGCATCGACATAGTCGCTGTTCGGGAAAACCTTGCGCAACGCCGCCACGGCATCGACCGGCACGAATGCGGTCTCGATGCCGATCCGCTTCGGCTTGGCATTGAGCTTGCGCGCATATTCTGCGGCCTTTTCCATAGCGTCGATCGAGCCCGAGCTTTTGGTGTTGATCTCGAAGACCCAGAATGGCGTTACCTCGTTTTGGAAGCGATCCATGCGGTGGCCGAAAAAGCCCGCCTTCTGCGGCTCGCCCTTGGCATAGACGAAAACCGGCAAATAGCGGCTCAAGCCCATCGCATCCATGGATTCGAAAAAGAACGAACGATGGCCGCCGAGCAGATATTGGATGTTGTGCTTCGACGTCGCGATCAGCACATCCATCTCGGCGTCGTCCATGAGCCGGTCAAGGCGAGCGGTGTCGAACGGGGCCGTTCGCTTGGTGACGTCGAGCATGATCGATCTCCCTCAAAGGCTCGTTGAAAGCTCAACTTATCAAATTGCGCCGGGTTCATGAACCCAGCCGGTGGAGGCCCTGCCCCTCTCTTGCGGCAAGCCTCGGTGCGCCTCGGCTAAGACCACAATTCGGCACTGGCGAGCTTAGCCCCTTGGACCAGCGCGTCGAGCTTTGCCCACATGATGCTCGGGTGCACCCGGCGATGGAACGGCCCTTGAGCAAAGCCGCAATCGGTCCCAGCCAGGATGTTTTCGCGTCCGACCAGGCGGGCAAGCCGCACAATGCGCTCGGCGACCAGTTCGGGATGCTCGACGACATTGGTGGCATGGCTGATCACGCCGGGAACGAGCAGACGGTCCGGCGGCAGCTTGGCGCTGTCCCAGACCCGCCACTCGTGCTCATGGCGCGGATTAGCGCCTTCAATGACATAAGCGCCGACCTTCATACCGAGGATGAGGTCGACAATGTCCTTGAGCGGCACATCGGTGGTGTGCGGCCCCGGCCAGCTGCCCCAGCAGACGTGATAGCGGATGCGGTCGGCCGGCAGCCCGGCAATGGCTTCGTTGAGCACGTCGACCTGCATCGCGAGCCAATTGCGGTAATCGGCGAAACTTGCCGGCGGCACCATGCGGTCATAGGTGACGGCGGCGCGCGCATCGTCGAGCTGCAGCACAAATCCGGCATCGATGATCATGCGATATTCGGTGCGCATTGCCGCCCCGATGGCGCGGATCAACTCCTCCTCGCTCTTGTAATATTCGTTCTTGCGATCCGGAATGACGCTCGCCGGCGCCGCCACCGGCATGAACGCTTCTTCGACGTTGGCGTCTTTGAGCGCTGCCTTGAAATTTGCGATATCGCGCGCCAGCTCGGCCTGCCCGGTATAGCGGATTGGACCGACGCAGACCGCTTCGACCGTGGTCGCGACGCCCTCGCGCGCGTCAAGCTCGGCATAGAATTCGGCGAATTGCTCGCGGTCGACGCCGCGCGTAAACGGATTGCGGCCCGGCTTGATCGGCCGCCGCTCGAAGCCGGAGAGCCGTTCCAGCACGTATTGCGACCAGCTGATCGATTTGCCGAATTCGCCGTCGCTGACGACGTCGATGCCGACTTCGGCCTGCTTGTGCACGACGTCGGCGACGGATTGCTGCAGGCAGGTTTCATAGGCGGACTTGTCGTACGGCTTGCCGGCCTGTCTGGCGCGCAGGAAATCCTGCAATGCCGGCGGCCGGATCAGGCTGCCGACATGCGTTGTCAGGATGCGATCGTTGCTGCGCTTCATTCGACTCTCTCCCAAACGCCCTCACTGCGGGGAGAGCTTGCCGTCGGCAACGGTTTCAGCACCATTGCGCGCAGTTAGGCAAGCAGCACGCGAAAACTCGGGCGCTGCCGCAATGGGCGGTATCCCATGTCGCTTGTTTGGACGGTCGCTGACGCGGCCAACGCCGCTACGCGGCGGAGCGGGCCGCGGTTTTGGGCATGCCAAGCGCCTCGGGAACGCCGCGCTTGGCGCGATCGAGAATGAGCTCGATGGACGCGATCTCGATACGGTTCCGGCCGTTGTCCTTGGCGCGATAAAGCGCATGATCGGCCTGCGCCAACAGCGCAGAGATATCGAGAACCGCGTCGTAGCTGATGACGATGCCGATGCTCACCGTAGCGACGACGGGCCGCCCCTCGACCTCGTGGGTCGCCTCGGCGAACGAATGGCGGATGTCCTCGGCGATCGCCATCGCCCGTTCGCGCGTCGCATCGACGAGCATTGCCGCGAATTCCTCGCCGCCGAGCCGGCCGAACAGATCGGCGCGGCGAATGCAATTGCCGGCGACATTGGCAAAGAGCTGCAACACGCGATCGCCGATGGCATGGCCGAAGCGATCATTGATCGATTTGAAGTTGTCGAGATCGAGCAGCATGACCGCGATCGGACGCGGATCGGTCGTTTGCCGGCGCAGCTGTACTTCGCCGTCCTGCAAAAAGGCGCGGCGATTGGCGATGCCGGTGAGCGGATCGATCAGCGCTGCGGTCCGATGGCGATATTCGGTGCGTTCCTTGGCCATCGCCAGCAGGATGAAGGCGATCGAGATCGTGAACAACAGCGCCTCGAAGCTAAGCACGGTGAGCCAGACGCTCTGGAACACCTTGTTGCCGTCCGGCGTCCACGGCAGCATGGCGCCGAGCGGGGTTCGCAACAGATAGAGCGAACCGTGGGCGAACAGCATGAAGATCGCCGGCCAGCGCGACACCAAAGGCTCGCTGCGGCCGCGCCAGAATTCATATGCCGTCGCCCAGGTATAGGCGGTGATGATCCCGGAGCTTAGAAGCACGCGGATATCCCACGACGCCGCGATGCTCGGAACGTGGCACAGCACCAGCCACAGCGCAGCGCCGCCGAACAACAGGATCGGCAGCGGGCGGCGGTGGTCGAACACGCGCGCGCCGGTCCAGGTCAGCGCGAAGGCGGTAAATAACACGGCATTGGCGAGATCGATCGAGATCAGATCCGAAACCGTGCCGTACATGCCGAACAGCATGATCGAAGCCGCTCGCAAGAGATCGGCGAAGCCCCACCATGCCACGGCATAGATCGCCGTGTTCTGGACCCAAGCGAACAGCAGCAGCAATCCGAGGATCGCTTCCACGTAGATCGTCACCAGAAACAAGGTGTTGACGTCGAGATTCATCGCGCAGAACCAGATTGACCGGACGCGGGCGACGTGTGCTGTAAAACCCCGTCGCGCCGGCTTAGCGCGATTGCGGGAAACAATCGGTGAATAGCCGTAACCGGCGACCAGCGATGCATCGCTATGGTTTCGAGGACGTTGCGCAAATCGGCGGCATCTTCATCAGCCTTGTTTCTAAGCCGCCCGTCACCTATTTTCCCCCGGCCGGAAAGCGCCTAACCATGCAATTTGCCAACGGAATCACCGAAGCGATCGGCAACACTCCGCTGATCAAACTCAAGCGCGTTTCGGCAGCGACCGGCTGCGCCATCCTCGGCAAGGCCGAGTTCATGAATCCCGGCCAGTCGGTCAAGGACCGCGCGGCTTTGTTCATCATCGAGGACGCAGTGAAAAAGGGCGAGCTGCGGCCCGGCGGCGTCATCGTCGAAGGAACGGCCGGCAACACCGGCATCGGTCTCGCACTCGTCGGCAATGCCATGGGCTTCCGCAGCGTCATCGTCATTCCGGAAACCCAGAGCCAGGAGAAGAAGGATACGCTGCGGCTGTGCGGCGCGGAATTGATCGAAGTGCCCGCGGTGCCCTACTCCAACCCCAACAATTACGTGAAAATATCGGGACGGCTCGCCGCGCAATTGGCCAAGACCGAGAAGGCCGGCGCGATCTGGGCCAATCAGTTCGACAACGTCGCCAATCGGCAAGGCCACATCGAAACGACAGGCCCGGAAATCTGGCGGCAGACCGACGGCAAGATCGACGGTTTTTCCTGCGCGGTCGGCACCGGCGGCACGCTCGCCGGCGTGGCGATAGCGCTCAAAGAACGCAAACGGGACGTTCGCATCGCGCTTGCCGATCCGATGGGCGCGGCGCTCTACAGCTACTACACGACCGGCACGTTGAAATCGCAAGGCTCCTCGATCACCGAGGGCATCGGCCAGGGCCGCATCACCAAAAATCTCGAAGACGCGCCGATCGACGTCGCCTATCAGATTCCCGATGCCGAAGCACTGCAGATCATCTTCGATCTGCTGGAGCATGAAGGGCTGTGCCTCGGCGGCTCGTCTGGCATTAACATCGCCGGCGCCGTTCGCCTCGCCAAGGAACTCGGCCCCGGCCACACGATCGTGACCATACTGGCCGACTACGGCACGCGTTATCAATCAAAGCTGTTCAATCCGCAGTTCCTGCGCGAGAAGAACCTGCCGGTGCCGGCTTGGCTCGAGCGCAAGTCGAGCATCAAAGTTCCTTACGAATGAACTTCGTCAATTCCCCCGCGTTGACCGATTGAGAGCAATCATGTTGCAAGCTGTAAATACGCCCTCCCCCCCGCCGACGAGCCGCTTTCTGGTATCGACCGACTGGCTTGCCGAGCGCTTACAAGATCCGCACGTGGTCGCCGTCGACGGCTCTTATTTTCTGCCGACGCAGAAGCGCGATGGCTACGCCGAATATCGCGACGGCCATATTCCGGGCGCGGTGTTCTTCGACATCGAAGCGGTGAGCGACCATTCCACCGAGCTGCCGCACATGCTGCCCGGGCCGAAGCAGTTCGGCGAAGTGGTCGGCGGCCTTGGCATCGGCGATGGCGATACGGTCGTGGTCTATGACTCCACCGGCTTGTTCTCGGCGCCGCGGGTGTGGTGGACGTTCCGCGTGTTCGGCGCGCAGTCCGTTTACATCCTCGACGGCGGCTTGCCGAAGTGGAAGGCCGAGGGCCGCCCGCTCGAAAAGGGCGAGGCCAAGCCTGTGCCGAAAACATTCACCGCGGAGATGAATGTCGGCGCCGTCGCCATGCTCGACGACGTGCGCATGGCACTCACCGACGACAGCGTACAAATCGTCGACGCGCGCTCGGCCGAACGCTTTGCCGGCAAGGCGCCCGAGCCGCGTCCTGGCCTGCATTCCGGCCACATGCCGGGCGCCTTCAATGTTCCTTACGACCGGCTTCTTGAAAACGGCCGCCTCGCTTCGCGCGACAAGATTACCAAGGCTTTCGTCTCTGCCGGCGTCGATCTCGATAAGCCTATCATCACCAGCTGCGGCTCCGGCGTCACCGCGGCGATTTTGACCTTCGCGCTGGAATCGCTGGGTAAGGAACCAAAGGGCCTTTACGACGGCTCCTGGGCGGAATGGGGCGCGCGGCCCGACCTGCCGTTCGAGCGCGATAAATAATGCCAAACGCCAGACCCGTCGCCCTGGTGACTGGCGGGGCGAAGGGAATCGGCCATGCCATCGCGCGGCATCTGCTCGATACCGGCTGGAACATCGGCGTCATTGATCTTCCCGATAGCGGATTGCACCGCGCCTTCCCGCCGCGGCGCCGCAACGCCCTGGCCATCGAAGGCGATGTGCGCAATGAAGATACGGTGTCGGACGCGGTTGACGCGATCCTTCATCGCTTCAGCCGGCTCGACGCCGTCGTCTCCAATGCCGGCATTATGATCAGGAAGCCGCTGCGCCGGCTGACACTCAACGAGTGGCATCGCGTCATCGACACCAATCTGACAGCGGCGTTCCTGCTGGCGCGCGCGGCGGAAAAGCCGCTACGCAAGGCGAAAGGCTCGTTTGTCGCCATCGCTTCGACGCGAGCGCTGATGTCGGAGCCCAATACCGAATCCTATTCCGCCAGCAAAGGCGGCCTCCTCGCGTTGACGCACGCGCTCGCAATCAGTCTTGGTCCGGACGTGCGGGTCAATGGCGTCAGCCCCGGCTGGATCGAGACCAAGGATTACGGAGCGCTCCGCCGCAAGGATCATACGCAGCATCCGGCAGGCCGCGTCGGCAAACCGCAAGACATCGCCGAGATCGTCGCTTGGCTCCTTGACCGCGAGCGGTCGGGCTTCGTCACCGGCGCCAATTTCATTGTCGACGGCGGCATGACGCGGAGGATGATTTACGTCGAGTGACCGCGAGCAGGTTTCGGGTGGCGTTCACTGCCGGCTTGCCGTTAGGCGTCCTCGGCATTGTCAAAGCCGAGCGAACCGACGGCGAAACATGGTCACCAAGACTTACGGCACGGTCAGTCCCGAGCGACAGAAGGCGATGAGCGGGCTGGAGTTCGTCAAAGGCCTTGTCAGCGGAGCGCTGCCGCTGAACACGATCGCACGGACATTGGGCTATGACGTGATGGAGGCCGAAAGCGGTCGCGTCGCCATAACGCTCGATCCGACAGACGCTCACCTCAATCCATGGGGCACGGTGCACGGCGGCCTCACGGCAACCCTTCTCGATAGCTGCATGGGTCTCGCCATCCAGTCGATGCTCGAAAAAGGCATCGGCAGCACGACGCTGGAATTCAAGATTTCACTGGTTCGAGCGATCACACCGGAGACGGGCCAGATCAGGGCCGAGGGCAAAGTCCTCAACTGCGGCCGTCGTGTCGGCACCGCGGAAGGCCGCCTTACCGACGCCAAGGGCCGATTGCTCGCACACGGCACGACAACCTGTCTCATTTTTTCGATTTAGAACAATATTGTTCATATCCTGCATCGGGCCCCATTTTCATTCCATGATGCGGCGTATATTTAGGATGTAAGCTATGCTGAGGGAGGAGTGCATGATCTTCCGCCAGCTGTTCGATGCCACATCGGGAACCTACACCTATCTCCTCGCCAGCAGGCCGGGCGGCGAGGCGCTGATCATCGATCCGGTATTGGAAAAGGTCGACCGCTATCTGCAGCTCATCCGCGAGCTCGACCTGAAACTGGTCAAGGCGGTCGACACCCATCTGCACGCCGATCACATCACCGGGCTCGGGGCGCTGCGCGACCGCACCCGCTGCGTCACGGTGATGGGCGAAAATACCAAGGCCGATGTCGTGTCGATGCGGGTTGCCGAAGGCGACCGCATCGAGATCGAAGGCTTGCGTCTCGACGTCCTCTACACGCCCGGCCATACCGACGATTCCTATTCTTATCTGCTGGCGGACCGGGTCTTCACCGGCGACACGCTGCTCATCCGCGGCACCGGCCGCACCGATTTTCAGAACGGCGATCCGCGCGCGCAATACGATTCGATCTTCAACAAGCTTTTGAAACTGTCGGACGCCACGTACGTCTATCCGGCGCACGACTATAAGGGCGATACAGTCTCCACCATCGGCGAGGAGAAGCTCTACAATCCGCGCCTGCAAGTGAAATCGATGGACCAATATACCGAGCTGATGAACAGCCTAAAGTTGCCCAACCCGAAAATGATGGACGTCGCGGTCCCGGCCAATATGCGCGTCGGCCTGCATCAAGAGGAGGTGGAGCGC
The DNA here is from genome assembly GCA_030038415.1 of Xanthobacteraceae bacterium. Taxonomy (GTDB): domain Bacteria; phylum Pseudomonadota; class Alphaproteobacteria; order Rhizobiales; family Xanthobacteraceae; genus BOG-931. The sequence goes on along the minus strand of JASHOX010000202.1, from coordinate 14,631 downwards.
AAAGGCTGGGCGCTGACCGCGGCGCAAGCCATCGCGCTGCGCGGCCGGCCCGACCTCGCCATTGTGGATTTGCGCGAGAAAAGCGAGCGTGAAAAACACGGCGTCGTCCCCGGCGCCCTGCATGCGCCCTATGCGAGCCTGCAGGAAGAAATTGCCGCCGGCGGCGTGCTGCACGAACTGGCGACCGCCGCCGGTAAGCGCATCGTATTTCTGTGCGCCTTCGGCGAGCGCTCGGCGATGGCGGTTCAGGCGGCGCAGGACGCCGGGCTGAAAACCGCCTGCCATATCGCCGGCGGCATCGATGCCTGGAAGAAAGCCAACGGGCCGCTGGCGCGCTGACACCTCGCCGCGCTTCTTGCTACCGGCAGAACCCTTGCGAGCGCGCGGTATAGAGCGCCGCCGAAGCCGCCGACCAATCCGGGAGGCCAAAGGCAATTTTGCTCCAGCCGACGCCCCACGGGTTGTCGGCGCTGTCCCACCAGATCTTGCACCAGCCGTCATCCAAGCGAACCACGGCATAGTCGGCGCGCGCCGAAGTCGAAGCGGCGAAGCCAAGCGCCAGCACGGCAACAGCAAAAGCCAGTCGTTTCATCGCGAACCTCTTCCTGCGCCCGCCCGCAATCTTCACATAGTCCGGGCACAAAGACACGGCAAGCCCAAGCCTCGGCGCGCCGAAGGCGGCAAACGCGCGAAAGCCGCAAGACACGAGTCTTGCGGCTTCCGTCTTGGCGCTCGCTGCAGGGAGGGAAATTCAGCGGGCGCCGGTAATAACGAACTGGCTTTAGAGCTGCGAGCCCTGGTCGCCGTCGTTACCTTCGTTCGTCTGGCCGAAATGGTGGCCGTGCTGCCAGCCGGGTTCGCCGCCGCCGGAGCCTTCGCCATGCCGCCAGCCGCGCTCCATGAAAGCATGCATACGCGGGTGCGGCCGCAACATGCGCGCGAGCTTCATGAAGCGGGCTTTCTGATCGTCGTTGAGGCTCTGATAGAGCGGCGCGCCGGTGTCGGCGACCTTCTTCAGCGCGGCGCTGCGCTTGGCCATGTTATCGGCGCGGCGCTCCAGCCGGTCGAACGGGGTAGTCGGCGCTTGCGGCGCGCCGGACAAGCGGGTCTGGATTTGCTGGATGCGCAGCTGGGCCATGTCGCGCAGCGCCTGCTCGAACGGCGGCCAGTTTTTGGCCTGATCCGGGGTGAGCTCGAGGCCCGCTTTGAGCGCGGCGATCCGGGCGTCGGTGAACGCGGTGATGTCGGCGGGGCTCGGCAGGTGGCGGCGCTCGAACCGCGGACCGTCGCCGCCCGCATTGTCGCGTCCGCCGAAACCTTGCTGCGCGTAAACCAACGAAGTGCCGGCGAGAGCAACTAGCGCCATCGCGGCGATAACTGGTTTGAGCATGTGATCCTCCTCGGATTCAAGGTTGAGCAAAATAATGGGCCGCGAGGATTGGAACTCAAGTTAAAGTTTCGCCATGTAGGCTTTTGCATGAATTACAGCTTCGTAATTCTTTTCCACTGCAATGTTCATGAACAAACGTGCAGTATTGCTCGCGGTATTTTTGCGCCGCGGAGATCGCGTTCACCGCAATACTTGTTGCAGAAACAACCGGGTTCGCTCGTGTTGCGGCTGCGCAAAGAACGCTTTCGGCTCGTTGATTTCGACGATCTGTCCCTCGTCCATAAAAATGACGCGGTCGGCAACCTGCCGCGCAAAACCCATTTCGTGGGACACGACGAGCATGGTGATGCCGTCGTTTGCCAGCTCAACCATCGTGTCGAGCACTTCCTTGACCATTTCCGGATCGAGCGCCGAGGTCGGCTCGTCGAACAGCATGATGCTCGGAGACATGCATAACGCGCGCGCGATGGCGACGCGCTGTTGCTGGCCGCCGGACAGCCGCGCCGGATATTTCTGCGCCTGCTCGGGGATCTTGACGCGCGCCAAATAGCGCATCGCCAGCTCTTCGGCATCCTTCTTCGGCATGCGCCGCACCCAGATCGGCGCCAGCGTGCAATTTTCCAAAACCGTCAGATGCGGAAACAGGTTGAATTGCTGAAACACCATGCCGACGTCGCGGCGCACCGCGACGATATGCTTGGGATCGTCGGTCAACTCAATGCCGTCGACGACGACGCGGCCGCGCTGCCAGTCCTCCAAGTGGTTGATGCAGCGCAGCAGCGTCGACTTGCCGCCGCCCGACGGACCGCAGATAACGATGCGCTCGCCGCGCATTACGGTGAGATTGATGTCGCGCAGCACGTGAAAGTCGCCGTACCATTTGTGCAGGCCGACGATCTCGACCGCCGTTTCCGCTCTGACGCCATCTTGGGGCGCGTTGGGTTCCACCATCGCAAAGCCTTCAGCGCCTATGCGCTCTCGCCAGCCGTGTCTCGACGTTGCGGGCGTAGCGCGACATGCCGTAGCAGCAGATGAAGTAGAACAAAGCGGCGAAAGCATAGCCGGTCACGCTGGTGACCGGCGTCGCCCAGCGCGGATCGGCGCGCGCCGCTTCGATGGTGCGCAAGAAGTCGAATATGCCGACGATGAAGACCAATGTCGTATCCTTGAACAGGCCGATGAAGGTGTTGACGATATTCGGCAGCGTGACGCGCAAGGCCTGCGGCAGGATGACGAGCGCCATCATGCGCCAATACGGCAGACCGAGCGCCTGCGCCGCCTCATATTGGCCGCGCGGGATCGCCGCAAGCCCGCCGCGCACGACCTCCGCCATATAGGCTGAAGCGAACAGCGCGACACCGATCAGCGCGCGCAGAAGCTTGTCCGGCGACAAGCGCTCCGGCACGAACAGCGGCAGCATCACGCTGGCCATGAACAGCACCGTGATCAACGGCACGCCGCGGACGAACTCGATGAAGGTCACCGCGATGAATTTCACCACCGGCAGCTCGGAACGGCGCGCCAGCGCCAGTAGAATGCCAAGCGGCAAGGAGGCCACGATGCCGACGGTGGCGACCACGATCGTGACCAGGACGCCGCCCCAGAGCGCGGTCGGAATATCGATCAGGCCAAGCCGCGGGGCGCCGCTCAAAAGCGCACAGGATAAAGCCGGCAGCACGATGAAGAAATAGACGGCGCCGAGGTCGCGGCGCGGTGCCGATAGCCAGGCGAGCCAGCCGATGCCGACCGCCAAAGCCACGAAGAACAAGTCCACGCGCCAGCGCTCGAACAGCGGATAGAAGCCATAGACGAAATAAGAAAACCAGACGCGAACGAACGCCCAGCAAGCGCCGGGCTCGGGCAGTTGCGGCGACGCCAGACAAGCTTCACGGTCGTTCCCCGACCACGCCGCATCGAGCAAAAAGAACCGCAGCAAGGGCGGCACCGCCCAGACGATGAAAAGAATGCAGATAAGCGTCAACGCGATATCGCCTCGCGAAGAAAACAGATTTTCCCGCAGCCAGCCGAACATTCCGGCCCGCTCGGCCGGCGACGGCAACCGTTCCGCCGGTGCAGTGCGTAAATAATTCCGCTCCGCCGTTGCCGCCATCGCCGTCAGCGCTCCTCTGCCGCAATCGCATAACCATAGAGATTCATCAGGAGCGACGTGACCAGACTGATGAACAGATACACCGCCATCGTGATAGCGACGACTTCGACGGCCTGACCGGTGAGATTGAGCACGCTGCCGGCAAAGACCTGGACCAGATCGGGATAGCCGATGGCGACGGCGAGCGAGGAGTTTTTGATCAGGTTGAGATATTGGCTGGTCAGCGGCGGTACAATGACACGCATGGCCTGCGGCACGATGACGTAGCGCAACGCCGTGCTCGGCCGCAAGCCGAGCGCCTGCGCCGCCTCGGTCTGGCCGTGCGGGACGGCCAGTATGCCGGCCCGCACCACTTCGGCGATGAAGGCCGCGGTGTAAATCGACAACGCCAGTAGCAACGCCGCGAATTCGGGGAGGATTTCGACGCCGCCCATGACATTGAAGCGGCCCGTCGTGGGAAAACTGAAGGATAATGGTGCGCCTGTGGCCACGAATGCGACGGCCGGCATGACGACGATGAGGCCGAATGCGATCCAAAAAATCCGCATCGGCTCGCCGGTGCGGTCCTGTCGGCGGCGCGCCCATAAGCGCAAGACGATACTCGCTGCGATCCCGAGCAGGAGCGCGACGAGCACGTATTCAAACCCGGGGGAAAACTCCGGCCGCGGCAGAAACAGCCCGCGATTGTTAAGAAGGCCGCCGCCGGGAAGCGAGACGCTGCCGCGCACCAGCGGCAGCGCGCGCAGGACGGAATTGTACCAGAACAAGAGCTGCAACAAGAGCGGCACGTTGCGGATCAGCTCGACATAGCCGCCAGCAAGATGAGAAACGAGCCAATTGCGCGACAGCCGTGCAATGCCAACGGCAAAGCCAAGCACGGTCGCGATGACGATGCCGATGCCGGACACCAGAAGCGTGTTGAGCAGACCGACCCAGAAGGCGCGACCGAAGGTCGAGGTGCTCGCCGAATAATCGATCAGCGTCTGGCTGATGTCGAAACCGGCGGTGTTGTTCCAGAAGCCGAAGCCCGAGGCGATGTGGGCTTCGGCGAGGTTCTGCGCCGCATTATGGATAGCGGCATAAGCAATCCCGCCGACAATGACAACCAGCGCGACCTGCAGCGCGATATTTCCGGTCCGGCGCGCGGCCTGCGACGAAGGCGGCGATCGCATGGACTGCGGCATCGGCGGGCCCGCAGCAGTCACGGCCGGCGGATACCGCCGGCTCAGCGGATCGGCAGACCGTATTGCAGGCCGCCCTTGGTCCACAGCGCATTAAGGCCGCGGGCGATCTTCAACGGCGAGCCTTGGCCGACGTTACGCTCGAAGCTCTCGCCGTAATTGCCGACTTCCTTGATGATGCGATAGGCCCAGTCTTTGGTCAGGCCGAGCGATACGCCGAATTGACCCTCGACGCCGAGCAGGCGGCGGATATCAGGCGCGTCGGATTTGAGCATGTCGTCGACATTGTGCTGATTGACGCCGAGCTCCTCGGCATCGACCATCGCATAATGCGTCCAGCGCACGATGTCTTCCCAGGTATCGTCGCCCTGGCGAACCGCCGGACTGAGCGGCTCCTTAGAGATGATCTCCGGCAACACGATATTGGCGTTCGGGTCGGCAAGCTGCAGCCGCGAGGCGTACAGCCCCGATGAATCGGTGGTGAAGGAATCGCAGCGGCTACTGTCATAGGCCTTGATCGCTTCATCGATAGTCGCGAACGTCACACTCTTGAGCGACATGTGGTTTTGCCGGAAATAATCGGCGAGATTAAGCTCTGTCGTGGTGCCTTGCTGGACGCAGACCGAGGCGTCGTTGAGCTCGAGCGCGGAATTTACCTTCAGCGCTTTGCGCACCATAAACCCTTGGCCGTCGTAGAAATTCACCGCGGCGAAGTCGATGCCGAGCGTAGTATCGCGCTCCATTGTCCAGGTGGTATTGCGCGATAAAACGTCGACCTCGCCGGACTGCAGCGCCGTGAAGCGGTTCGCGGCAATCAGCGGCACGAATTTGACCTTGGTCGGATCGTTGAAAATGGCCGCGGCAATGGCTCGGCAGAAATCGACGTCAAATCCGGTCCAATTGCCTTGGGGATCGGGCATGCCGAATCCGGCCAATTGGCCGTTCGCGCCGCAATTGAGCACGCCGCGGTCCTGCACGGCCTTGAGCGTTGCCGACTGCGCGAAGGCCGCTTGGGCGCCTAAGCAAAGCGCTATTGCAACAGCGAAAGCCGTGGCTAAACGTTTCATGATGTTCATCATGATTTGGCCTTTCAGCATGAGCTTGCGCGCAAATGCCCCGCGATCAAGCGCGCCTAGGATGGTGACCTGCCGGTGCAGTCATCGGCATCTGAGAACGATCGCGCTTTAAGGTCAAGGGGTTGACGAGAGCGGCCAATCCCGGGGTAATGCGTAAAGCATGCCGGTTACGGCAATCGAGTCGAGATAGAGCCATGAATGACAAGGGAAACGACCGCCCGCCGCGGTCGCGGCGCACGGCGACAAAGCTGGTGACCGCCGGACGCGATCCCCGCTCCCAATACGGCTTCGTCAATCCGCCGGTCTATCACGCCTCGACCGTGCTCTATCCGAACGCCGAAGATTTCCTCGCCCATCGCGCGCGCTATCAATATGGTCGCCGTGGCACGCCGACCACCGAGGCGCTCGAACTCGCGCTGGCCGAGCTCGAAGGACCGCAATGCGCGGGCGTCTCGCTCTTGCCCTCGGGATTGGCGGCCATTTCGGCGGCCTTGCTGTCGGTGGTGCGTGCCGGCGATCACGTGCTGATTACCGACAGCGCCTATGGACCAACGCGGAATTTCTGCGGCCAGATCCTGTCGCGGCTTGGTGTCACCTCGAGCTTTTACGATCCCGGCATCGGTGGCGGCATCGCCGAGCTGATGCAACCGAACACGCGCGCCGTCTATCTGGAATCGCCGGGCTCGCTGTCCTTCGAAATGCAGGACGTGGCGGCGATTGCCAAGGCCGCGCATGCCAAGGGCGCGCTGGTGCTGATGGACAATACCTGGGCGACGCCGCTTTTTTTCCGGCCGCTCGATCACGGCGTCGATCTCGTCATCCAGGCCGGCACAAAGTATATCGGCGGCCATTCCGACATCATGCTCGGCACCGTTTCGGCCAATGCGGCGACGGTGGCGGAACTAAAAAACACGGTGCGCCTGACCGGCCTATGCGAAGGGCCGGACGATGTCTATCTCGCCCTACGCGGTCTGCGCACGCTCGGCGTGCGGCTCGACCGCCATTACCAATCGAGCATCGCGGTGGCGCGGTGGCTCGAAGGCCGGCCCGAAGTTTTGCGCATGCTGCATCCGGCGCTGCCGAGCCATCCCGGCCACGCGCTGTGGAAGCGCGATTTCACCGGCGCCTCGGGGCTGTTCAGCATGGTGCTCAAGCCGGTGCCGAAGCAGGCCTACCACGCCTTCGTCGATACGCTGGAACTGTTCGGCATCGGCGCATCGTGGGGCGGCTATGAGAGCCTGGCGATACCGTTCGACTGCACGCCGCTGCGCACCGCAACGCGCTGGGAGCCCGGCGGCCCGACAGTGCGCTTCCATATCGGGCTCGAAGCGGTCGAGGATCTGATCGCCGATCTCGAACGCGGCTTTGCCGCGCTGGCCGCGGCAACGTGACTTTCGCTCAGACGACCGTCGTCGCCCTGTGGTCGCGCAAGACGAAATAGAGATTGCGCAGATAGACGAAGACGCCGAATGCCTGGCCGGCGATGAACACCGCGTCCTTGCGGTAAAGCGCATAAACCAGCAGCAATAGACCGCCGCCGATCGAAAGAAACCAAAATGCTGTTGGGATGACGCTGTGCCCCGCCCGCTCGGAGGCGATCCATTGCACCAGGAAGCGCATGGTGAACAATGCTTGGGCGACGAGGCCCAGCACGACCCACCAATCCAACCTGGTAAAGAAGACATCGACCAGATAGGCGCCGACTGCGTGCTGCATATCAATGAGCAAGGGTTATCTCCTCGGATTGCGGAACGCGTTTTCGGCGCCGGATGAGCCACCACACGCCCGCGAGATCGAGAATGCCGACCCACAGGCGGTCCCAGAAGCCGTAATTCGACGTGCCGTAGGCGCGTGGCCGGTCGACGACGTCGACATAGCCGATGTCAAAGCCTTCGCGGCGAATGAGCGCCGGCAGGAAGCGATGCAGGCCGTCGAAGTAAGGCAGCGCTAAGAACAGATCGCGGCGGAACGCTTTTAGGCCGCATCCGGTATCGCGAGTGCCGTCCATGAGCACGGCTTTGCGTACGGCATTGGCGATGCGCGACTGCAATTTCTTAAATCCCGTCGCCTTGCGGCCGGTACGTTGGCCGGCAATCAGCCCGATCCGCGGCGCGCCGGCCTCGAGCGCGGCAACCAGCGCCGGAATGAAGGCCGGATCGTTCTGGCCGTCGCCGTCGAGCGTCACCACGATCGGCGCCCGCGCCGCGGCAACGCCGGTGCGCACGGCGGCCGACTGGCCGCAGGAATTTTCGTGCCGGATTTGCCGCAAATAGGAACGCTCGGCCATCAAGCGACGCAATTCCTGATCGCTGGCATCGGTCGAGCCGTCATTGACGTAGACGATCTCGAAGGCGCTACCCTGCAACGCGCCGGCAATCTCGGCAACGAGCGGGGCGATATTGCCGGCTTCGTTACGCACCGGCACGACCACGGAAAGCGCGGGCGAGGTCTCGCGCCCGCGGCCCGGCAAATTGTGTTCCGCATTGCCTTCCGACATGGCGCAAGCTTCTAAGGCGCATCCCGCTCAGGTTCAATCGTATGAAAATCAACGCTGTTCCGGGCCCGGACTAGGTAGCGTGGACGGCCTCAGCGAGCGCCGCCCTGATCCGCCGCCACGACGGCCCCGGATAGGCGCGCAGATCGCGCGCGCAGAAGACGAGGCGCCGTGCGGCAAACCAGCGCCGCACCAGACAGGCGCCAACGGCTCCGGTCAGCGCACCGGCAATGACATCGCTCGGGTGATGCGCCAGCACCGCGACCCGGCTCACCATGATGACAAGCGCGTAGAGCCACATGACGACGCGGGTGCGCGGCCAAATCGCGCCGATCGCAATTGCGGCCGACACCGCCGTGGTGGAATGGCCGGATGGCATACTGGCATAGTCGGGCCGCCACACGAACGGCATATAGAGAAACGGATCGTCGTGGCCATTGCCACCGATAAAGGGCCGAGCCCGCCCGATCAGGCGTTTGACGATGGCGACGAACAGGCCCGGCACACCGATCGCCAGGAACAAAAATCCGAACCGAGCGGCGAGTGCGGTGAGCACGCCTCGCGATCGCCGCGACAACGCCGGCGACACCAAGGCGGCCAAGCCCAGCACAATCGCCGCGAACGGAATGAGGAACCAGCCCGACAGCCCGAAATTGGTAATGTGCTCGAACGCGCCGCGAATCCAGCCCGGCTCGTGGCGCGCCCAATCGCTCGCAGCAGCGTCGATCGCAAACATCGAGGCAATGACGACGTAAAGCGTCGCTGCCGTAGCGGCGGTGGCCGGCAGCGACGGCCGCAGCATTTTGACTGGCGGCACCGGGGCGACGGCGAGACTCCAGCGCTCGAGATTTCTCAGCGCATTGCGCCATAGCCGCTCGAGCGCGCTTTGCCCGCGAGCCGGATCGGCGCCGCTTATCACCGCCAATTCGTCCGACGGCCGACCGGGTCCATTCACGGCGTGCCCGCCGATTGGAACACCGCGATAGAAATCGGCCTGCCGATGCTGATGTTGTAGCCCTCAATGCGCGGCCCGCGGTCGTAGCGCAGCCCGATGGCCTCGGCGCGCAACGCGAATTCACGCTCTTGCGGCGCGTCGACGAAGGCAAAGCGACAACTGCCGCCGCGCAGGAAATCGGCGGCACCGTCGGCGTCGGTGAAGCGGGTCTTGGTGCCGGCGAGGAAAACGAGGCTTGGCTCCTGGTAGCCGGTGCTCGCGGCGACCGGATGTGGACAACCGGCCTCATGCAGCACTTGCGCGAGCGCGACGCTTGGAAACGCCGGCGTCAGCGACGGCACGATCACCGCATAGATGCCGAAGGCCATCAGCACCGCCGCCGCGGTGGCGCGAACGAAAGCGCGCTCGGCGCCGTCGTCGTCGTATAATTGCCAGGCAAACAGCCCGCACACGATCGCGCCGGCGAAAAACGGCCAGGCGGCGAGCGCCAGATCGCGATCGATCACCACCGCGGCGATCACGGCGATCATGCTGACGATCACGGGCACCAGGAACCACCACATGATGCCGCGCACCAGCCACACCCGTTGCGACAGCACCCGCGTTTCCACGGCGCCGGCGATCAAAATGGCGATCGCCGGATAGAGCGGCAGCACGTAATGCGGTAGCTTGGTCACCACCAGCTCGAACACGATCCACGACGGCACGAGCCAAGCGAGGAGAAAGCGCGCAGCGGGCTCGCGGCGCACCGCCCACACTGCCGGCGCCGCCAACCCCGCCAGCATCGACGCCGGGAAGAACGTGGCAAAGAACAAAATCACGTAAAGGCCCGGCGGCGCGCCGTGCGCTTCCTGCGAGCTTGCGACCTTGGCCAGCATGTCCTCGCCGACCGAGGCGACAAGGAACTGGCTACCGACGCGCCAATAGATGGCGATGAACCACGGCAGGACGAGCAGAAGCATCCAGGCGAGGCCGGGCAACGGGCGCAGCGCCAACAGCCAGCGCGCGGAGCGGTCGAGGATCGACAAGGTCGCCGCGGCCAAGCCGACGACCATTAAAATTAGCGGTCCCTTGACCAGAATACTGATCGCAATTGCCGTCCAAAACACCGCAAGCAGGCCAAGACCCGGCGGCGCCTCGTCGCGGCGCGGCGCCAGGTAGACGCGCGCCAACACGCTCATGGCGAGAACGACGGTGAAGAGGAGCACGGCGTCGGTTTTGGCGAGTCTTGCCTCGACGCCGAGGATGGTCGAGGCCGCCATCATCAACGCCGACAGCACCGCGCCGCGGCGGCTGACAAAGGCGAGCGCGCACCAATAGGTCGCCAGTACCGCGCCGATGGCGCCGAAGAGCGACGGTACGCGGTAGAGCCAGATGGTGGTGTCCGCATGAGAAAGCCCAAGTGCGCTCGCGGTGTTCACCACGGCAGCCTGCAGCCAGTAGATGCCGACCGGCTTTCGGTAGCGCACGTCATCCTGGTAGCGGATGTCGACATAGTCGCCGGTTTCGATCATCTGCTTGGTGGCTTGCGCAAAATAGGCTTCGTCGCGATCGACCGGCGGGATTTGGAAAAAGCCCGGCAGAAAGGCCAAGAGCGCGACCAGCACCAGCAAGGCCGCCGCCCGCCGGTGCGAACCCGCGGCATAGTCGAAAAGTCCGGTAAAGCCCTTGGCAGTCCAGTCGGACCGCGATCCCCAGCTGCTGGTCGTGCTCATCTGCCGCTTATCGTTGGCGCGTCATTTATCCGAATACCGCCGCAGAGCCCAGGATCGAACCCGGTTTGACGGCTTCGGCATGGGGTTCCTAAATGCCAGCCGACAATAGTGAATTACGCTAGAACGCGAAAGCGCCGGTATGGGTTAGGGCCCTTTTGGCCCCCTCGTAGCTCGCGCCGAAGTGAGCAACGATCGTGTCGCGGCCATGGCTGAAGAAAACGCGGGGAAAATCTCGCGCCGTCGCCATGACCTGCTGTGGCGCTGGACGATTTACCGGGAATTTGGCCGGCGATTTTACTATATGATCGCCGCGCGCGGCCCCGTAGCTCAGGGGATAGAGCAACAGCCTTCTAAGCTGAAGGTCGCAGGTTCGAATCCTGCCGGGGTCGCCACTTCATTGGCAAAATCGAGGGACAGCGGCGGCGGTGGGCCGATATTTGCCCACCGGGGCCCGCTCGGCGCGATCCCGGCCGATCGAGACCCTAGCCGTGCTCTCGCAATGAGAGTAGTGTTTTGCATCACGCCAGCCAAAATCAAAAATAGTCGTGGCGCCGATAGGGAGGATTCAATGACCGTCACCCTTCTGCCTGCACAATCGCGTAAAGTTTCCCGCCGCAGCGTCCTTAAGTCGGCGGCGCTCGGCTCTGCCGCCGTCCTTGCCTCGCCTTACGTCAAGGGCGCCTACGCCGCCGGTTCGTTGTCGCTCGGCGTCTGGGACCATTGGGTGCCGGGCGCCAACAAAGCGCTCACGGCGCTGTGCGATGAATGGGGCGCCAAGAACAATTGCGAAGTAAAGATCGACTACATCACCTCGCAGGGCGAAAAAGACAAATTGACCGCCGCGGCCGAAGCCCAAGCCGGCACCGGTCACGACATCATGTCTCACCGCGACTGGAACATCCGCATCCACGCCGAGGTGCTCGAACCCCTCAACGACGTCGCCGACGGACTGATCAAACAATACGGACCAATCAGTCCGGTTGCCGAATATCTCGCCAAGATCAAAGGAACATGGCGCGGAATTCCGACGACCGTCGGCAGCCAGGTCAAGCCGTGCTGCTCGCGCATCAGTCTCTATAAAGAGCATGCGGGTATCGACGTGCAGGACCTGTTCCCGGCCGACGAGTCGAAGTGGGACAAGGCGAAAATCGATACTTGGACCTGGGACACCTATCTGACCTCGGCCGAGAAACTTTATAAGGCCGGCTACCCGGTCGGACTGCCGATGGGCCAGACCAGTGACGCCGTGGACTGGGTCGGCGCGCTGTTCAATTCGTTCGGCGTGGTGATGGTCGACGGCAAGGACAACATCAAAATCAATTCCGACGAAACCCGCCAAGCGATGGAATACCTCAAGAAGCTGATGGCGGTGAACCCGCCCGAGGTTTACGCCTGGGACGACGCCGGCAATAACCGCTGGCTGATCTCCGGCAAGGGTTCGAGCATCATGAACCCGCCGAGCGCCTGGGCGGTCGCGAAACGCGACAATCCGAGCGTCGCAGCGGACTGCTGGACCCACCCGATGCCGAAGGGCCCGAAGGGCCGCTTCGTCGGGCAATTGCCGCAGTTCTACGGGCTGTGGTCGTTCTCCAAGAACAAACAGGCGGCGAAGGATCTGCTGCTCTACATTTCGCAGAAGAGCTCGGTCGCGCAATTGGTGGAGGCCTCGTCCGGCTACGACCTGCCGTCGTTCAAGACAATGTACGATCTCGATACCTGGAAGAAGGTCGAACCGCCGGTCGGCACCGTGTACGGCTATCCGCCACGCGGCGACGAGCAGACGTCGATCGCCGGCGCGCCGGCGCGCTCAGAAGTCGGCGCGCAAATCTACAATCAAGCGATCAACACCGTGATGGTCGCCAAATTTACTCAAGGCAACGAGAAGCTCGACGACGTCATCAAGTGGGCGGAGAACGAGCTCGAAGGAACGTTGCGCGCTTAAGGCGACGGTCATTGCGGCACGCGGGCGCAAGCCCGCGGGCCCGCAAGGCATCGCCTTACGAACCGGGAGCGTGGATAGCGGGCCCCCTCGCCCGCGGTCGGCCCTGGGATAAGCGATGGGATAGCGAGATGGCCGATACGGTTCAGACATGGACAGGCTCAGGCCTTCGCGGCGTGGCCGTAGCGCCGTCGACCTTGCAGCCGCTGCGCCGCTTCCTCGGCCGCCACTCGACCATCGCTTTCCTGATGTGTTTGCCGCTGATGATCATCATCGCCGGGCTCGTGATCTACCCGGCCTGCTTCTCGATCTATCTGTCGATGCTCAATCGCGCACAGACCCACTTCATCGGTCTCGGCAACTTCAAGTTCCTGCTGTCCCGCGACGTATTTCAGATGGTAGTGGAGCAGACCGCCATCTTCGCGCTGTCCGCTGTGCTCTTCAAAGCGCTCATCGGTCTCATTACCGCGCATCTCATCAACAACCTGCCGGCGAAGGGTCAGCGCAAATGGCGCGGCATGCTGCTGGTGCCTTGGGTCATCCCGCTTGCCTTGTCGTCGCTCGGCTGGTGGTGGCTGTTCGACCCCACGCACTCGGCCTTCAACTATGTGCTCGAGGAACTCGGTTTCACAGAAATCCCGTGGCTAAGCCAGCCGGCTTGGGCGCGCTTCTCGGTCATTCTGGTCAATGTCTGGTTCGGTGCGCCGTTTTTCTTGATCATGTATTTGGCGGCGCTCAAATCGGTGCCGGAGCAGCTTTATGAGGCGGCCGCCATCGACGGCGCCAATGCCTGGCAGAAATTCGTGCACATCACTTTGCCGATGATGCGCAACATCATCGCCATTACCGTCCTGTTTTCGCTGATCGTGACCTTCGCCAATTTCGACATCGTGCAGATCATGACGGGGGGCGGTCCGCGCAACACCACCCACGTCTTCGCCACCTACGCCTTCATGCTCGGTATCCGCTCCGGCGACTTGCCGCTCGGGGCCGCCACCTCGCTGTTCATGTTTCCGATCCTCGCGGTCGCCGCCATCTTCATCCTGCGCGGCGTACGCAAGCGCGGTAGGGAGATCGGATGAGCACGGCGGCGCTCGCTCCACGCGTCAATGCGGGTTTGCAGCTGCGCTCGAGCCTCAGCCGCAATCGCCGCTGGGCGCTGATCACATCCTACGTGTTCTTGGTGGCGTTTGCGATTTTCTTCCTGATCCCGCCCTATTACATGATCGTCACCGCGTTCAAGAGTGACGCCGAAATGGCCCGGATGGCCACCAATCCGTGGATCATCGCCGATGGCATCACGCTCGATCAGTTCCGTATCCTCCTGACGCAGACCGATTTCCTCACCTTTTTCCGCAACACCATTATTGTGACGGTTTGCGTGGTGACGATCACCATGGTGGTCAGCGTACTGGCGGCATTTTCGCTCGGCCGCATGAAATTCTGGGGTTCCGGTGTGCTGGCGACCGGAATATTTCTGACGTATCTAGTGCCCGACACCCTGCTTTTCATTCCGCTTTTCCAGATCGTCAAGGCGCTCGGGCTCCTGAATTCCTACTGGGGCATGGTGCTGGTCTATCCGACGCTGACCGTGCCGTTCTGCACCTGGATCATGATCGGCTATTCCAGTCAATCCCGAAGGAGCTCGATGAAGCGGCACTTATAGACGGCGCTGGCCATATGCAGATGCTCACCAAGATCTTCATCCCGGTCGCGCTGCCCGGCATCATCGCCGCGACTATCTTCGCCTTCACGGTATCCTGGGCGGCCT
>JASHOX010000201.1 GCA_030038415.1 Xanthobacteraceae bacterium | reverse complement strand
CATGGATCGTGTCATGACCGCCAAGACCCGCTTTCGAGGCTCGTTTACCGCGCTCGTCACCCCGTTCAAGAACGGTTCCGTCGACGAGAAAGCGTTCCGCGAGCTGGTCGATTGGCAGATCGCCGAGGGCACCAATGGGCTTGTCCCGGTCGGCACCACCGGCGAAAGCCCGACGCTGTCGCATGCCGAGCACAAGCAGGTCGTCGAGTGGTGCGTCGATCAGGCGCGCGACCGCGTCCCGGTCGTGGCCGGCGCCGGCTCCAATTCGACCAAGGAGGCGATCGATCTCGCCCGGCATGCCGAGCAGGCCGGCGCCAATGCCGTGCTGGTAGTGACGCCCTATTACAACAAGCCGACGCAGGACGGGCTCTATGCGCACTACAAGGCGATCAACGACGCGATCGGCATCCCCATCATCATCTACAACATCCCCGGCCGCTCGGTGATCGACATGTCAGTCGAGACTATGGCGCGGCTGTTCGAATTGAAGAACATCGCCGGCGTCAAGGACGCCACCGCCAATGTGGCGCGGGTGTCGCAGCAGCGCGCGGCGATGGGCGAGGATTTCAATCAGCTGTCCGGCGAAGATATCACCGCGCTGGGCTTCATGGCCCATGGCGGGCATGGCTGCATCTCGGTGACGTCGAACGTGGCGCCGCGGCTGTGCGCTGAATTTCAGGCGGCGTGCTTGCGCGGTGATTTTGCCGCGGCGCTGAAATTACAAGACCAGCTCGCGCCGCTGCACATCAATTTGTTCATCGAGGCGAGTCCGCAGCCGGTCAAATATGCGCTGTCGCTCCTTGGCAAATGCGACAACACATTGCGCCTGCCGATGGTGCCGGCAAGCGAAAAGGCGCAAGCCGCCGTGCGCCAGGCCATGGTGCATGCCGGTCTGATCAACTAACGGCGCCAAGTCCGCTCATTCCCGCGAAGACGGGAACCCAGTGGACAGAGCTGGGTCCCCGCTTAGGCGGGGAGGAGCGGGATATTAATCGCTCAAATCTGGGGTGGCATCGATGCTCGAAGAATTCAAAAAATTCGCCATGCGCGGCAATGTCGTCGACCTTGCCGTCGGCGTCATCATCGGCGCCGCGTTCGGTGCGATCGTCAATTCGCTGGTCGGCGATATCATCATGCCGGTGATCGGCGCCATCACCGGCGGCCTCGATTTTTCCAACTATTTCATCCCGCTGTCGGCGAAAGTAACCGCAACCTCGCTCGCCGACGCCAAAAAGCAAGGCGCCGTGCTGGCCTGGGGCAATTTCGTCACGCTGGTGATCAATTTCCTGATCATCGCGTGGGTTCTGTTCCTGGCGATCAAGGGCATCAATCGGCTCAAGGCGCCGGAAGCGCCGGCGTCGGCAGCGCCGCCGAAGGAAGTGCAGTTGCTCAGCGAAATCCGCGACCTGCTCAAGAGCCGTTGAGCGGGAGACTCGTGCTGTGGCGGCAAAGGCGGAAGGAAAGCTTCGTGTTGTCGCCGACAACCGCAAGGCGCGTTTCAATTATTTCATAGACGAGACGATGGAAGCCGGCATTGCCCTCACCGGAACCGAGGTCAAATCGCTGCGCCAGGGCAAGGCCACGATCGCGGAATCCTATGCCGATGCGCGCGACGGGGAGATCTGGCTGATCAATTCGAATATCCCGGAATACCTGCAGGCCAACCGCTTCAATCACACGCCGAAACGCCCGCGCAAGCTGTTGCTGCACAAGCGCCAGATCAACAAGCTGGTCGGGGCGGTGGAGCGCGAAGGCATGACGCTGGTGCCGTTGAAACTTTATTTCAACGACAAGGGCCGCGCCAAAGTCGAGCTCGCTCTGGCGCGCGGCAAAAAGCTTTACGACAAGCGCGATACCGAAAAGAAGCGGTCGTGGGAACGCGAGCGCGGCCGCTTGCTGCGGCAGAAGGGGTGATTGCGGAGGCCGTCGATATGTCCGTTCCGACCAAACTCGATCATTGCGTGATCCATGTCACCGACTGGCAGCGCTCGAATGCGTTTTACAGCACCGTCTTGGGCGCCGAACTGATCGAACGGCCAACCGGCTATGCCTATCGGTTCGGCGACAAACAGCTCAACGTGCACGGTCCGGGCGTGAAGCCCGCGGAGGTGGCGCGGCTTCCGGTCGCGCCCGGCAACAGCGACCTGTGTTTCGAATGGATGGGGCCGATCGCCGACGCCATCGCCCATTTGCAGCGCTGCGGCATTGCCATCGAAAGCGGCCCGATGCAGCGCTTCGGTGCCAAAGGGGCGGGCACTAGCGTCTATTTCCGCGATCCTGATGGCTCGCTGATGGAGTTCATGTCGTATACGGGAAGCCAATCATGAATGCGCGAGAAGCTCCGGGCGCTCACGATCCGACTTTTTTGCCGCTCGATCTCCCGGTTCCGCAGGACGACGGCGGCGCGCGACACCTCGCCGGATTGAGATTGCCGGATATCGCGCTGGCGGCAACAAGCGGACCCGAGGTGAACCTGTCGAAGCTTAAGGGCCGCGCGGTGGTCTATGTCTATCCGCGCACGGGCGTGCCGGGCGTCGATGCGCCGCCGGGCTGGGACGATATCCCCGGTGCGCGCGGCTGCACGCCGCAGTCATGCGGCTTTCGCGATCATTTCGCTGAGTTGAAGGCGCTCGGCGTCGCTCACGTGTTTGGCCTGTCGACGCAGGATAGCGGCTATCAGCGTGAGGCGGCGGAGCGCCTGCATCTGCCGTTTCCGATTCTCTCCGACGCCGATCTCAAATTCACGCGCACCCTCGATCTGCCGACTTTCACGACTTCCGGCATGACGCTGCTCAAGCGCATGGCGCTCGTCATCGATGACGGCAGGATCGTCAAAGTGTTCTATCCGGTGTTTCCGCCGGACAAGAACGCAGAAGAAGTGATTGGCTGGCTGCGCAGCGGCCGATGACGCCGCTTAAATTTTCCGCGCGTCGAGCGCTTTGCGCACGCTGCCGATCACGTCGCGGAACATTTGCGGCGTCAGCACGCCGGTATTGGTGTTGTAGCGCGAGCAATGATAGCTGTCGAACAGCGTCAGCCCGCCGAGCGCATGCGCGTGGCCGTGGTTGAAGGGAAACTCCGAACGCCGCGCGCCGCTTGAGAGGACGAAGGTCTCATGCGCGATACGGCCGAGCGCCAAAGCCACGGCCAGCCGCGGCATTTCCTTCACCGTCGCGGCGAGAAAATCGCGGCAGGTGGCGATCTCGTCCGGTGTGGGCTTGTTCTCCGGCGGCACGCAGCGCACGGCGTTGGTGATGCGGCAATCGAGAAGTTCGAGCCCGTCGTCGGCGCTGGCCCGATAGTCGCCGCGCGCAAAGCCGAAGTCCTTGAGCGTCGTGTAAAGGAGATCGCCGGCATAGTCGCCGGTGAACGGGCGTCCGGTGCGGTTGGCGCCGCGCAGCCCGGGCGCCAGGCCGACGATCAGCAGGCGCGCATCCACCGGCCCGAACGAATCGACCGGGGCATTGAACCATTGCGGCTCGCGCTCGCGCCAGGCGTTGCGAAAGGCAACCAGGCGCGGGCAGCGCGGACAATCGCGGCCGGGCATCCCGCTCGGGCGCGTCATGACTTCTTCCTTGGATCGATCCTCGGCAACGAACTAGGCGATGAGGCTGGCAACGATTTTGCGGCTATTCGTCCTCGAACTCGTCTTCCTCGACTTCGACGCGCGTCGAAGTCGGGCTGCGCTGCAGGAATTGCGGCGTATGTCGCGGCTCGCCGCGCGGCTCGCGCGGTTCCCGCGGCTCGCGCGCCGGTCGTTCACCCGGATCGCGGCCGATCTTGTTCTGCAGTTCGATGATGTCGACGAACTGGTCGGCCTGGCGGCGCAGCTCGTCAGCAACCATCGGCGGCTGCGTGGAGATCGTCGAGACGACGACAACCCGGACGCCGCGGCGCTGCACCGCTTCGACCAACGAGCGGAAATCGCCGTCGCCGGAAAACAGCACCATCTGATCGATGTGCGGCGCGAGCTCCATGGCGTCGACCGCGAGCTCGATGTCCATATTGCCTTTGACCTTGCGCCGGCCGGTCTGATCGACGAATTCCTTGGTCGCCTTGGTGACCACGGTGTAGCCGTTGTAGTCGAGCCAATCGATCAACGGACGGATCGAGGAATATTCCTGATCCTCGATGACGGCGGTGTAGTAAAACGCGCGCACCAGATAGCCGCGCGACTGGAATTCGCGCAGCAGCCGCTTGTAATCGATGTCGAAGCCGAGCGATTTCGCCGTGGCGTAGAGATTGGCGCCGTCAATGAATAGCGCGATTTTTTCCATCTGTGCCGACATGATGCTCTCTGACTGTCTCTCGTGATGAAACCGGATCGACTGCAATGAATGAGACGATGCCGGCGTTCTTTAAATCTAAGTTCTCGCCATCGGAAACGTTCGATGGTCGAAGCAACTCGCGCCACGAAGTACTATCGCCGGATTGAGCCGTGGCAAGCTGCAGTACGGCGAACTACTTGCGGCACGCCGTCGCGGCTTTCCGCAAAGCTGATTCGGAACTCGCGACGCGGGTTCCGAAATTTTGGGTAACAGAGCGGCGTGCCCCAGCCAAGTTAAATATCGCGGCGGGTTGCGGTTTCCAAAGCCGCCATTGGGACGGAAATCGCAAGCAAAAATCGGACTTGCGCTTCGCGGCTCGGGACGATACCTAAACGCCATATTGCGGACAACGTCCCGTTGCGGGACCCCCGGACAGTCTTAAGGAAAGCGCGCGAAATGGCCCGAGTTACCGTTGAAGATTGCATCGACAAGGTCGAGAACCGCTTCGACCTGGTCCTATTGGCCGCCCACCGTGCGCGCATGATCTCGTCGGGCACGCAGATCGCGGTCGAGCGCGACAACGATAAAAACCCGGTCGTGGCGCTGCGGGAAATCGCCGAAAAAGCCATTTCGCCCGAGGACCTTAAGGAGGAACTTGTCCACTCTCTGCAGAAATATGTCGAAGTCGACGAGCCGGAGCCGGAGACGGTGCCGCTGATCGGGGCGCCAGGGACCGGGGTCGACGCCGACGATACCGACGTCACCACGGACCGTATGTCCGAGGAAGAGCTGCTCAAGGGCCTCGAAGGCCTCACCCCGCCGGAAACTCAGCCCGAGCCCGACGTCGGCGACGAAGAAGAGTAAATCGCCCCTTGACGGACGGCGCCTGCGGCGCATCTGTCCGAGCCGGTTAACCAATCGCGTCTTTATGGCAGTGCGCTCGTTCGCGCGGTCGCAATTTCCGTGTGCGGCCAGCGGCGCCTTGTGGCGCGTGTGCCGCTCCATGATATCCTTATGAGCGATTTTGGCCGACTCTGCCCGCAAAGCCGGCCGCCAAAGCTTCGCCAAAAGGGCCGTCATGGTGCGCTCGCCAATCGATCTGCCGCGGATGCAGAACCAGCCGAAACCTCGAGTGCCGGCGGCGCGCGCTCCTGCTTTGGTGCCGCTCGATGGCGAGGCGCGGCCGCCCAAGACACGCAAGCGCCTGATGCGGCAATACGACCTGATCGAGCGGGTCAAGCAGTATAATCCGGCCGCCAACGAGGAACTGCTCAACCGCGCCTATGTCTACGCCATGCGCGCGCATGGCGAGCAGAAGCGGGCGTCGGGCGACCCGTATATTTCGCACCCGCTCGAAGTCGCCGCGATTCTGACTGATCTCAAGCTCGACGATGCCACGATTGCGGCCGCGCTGCTGCACGACACCATCGAGGATACCGACGCCACGCGCGCCGAAATCGACCGGCTGTTCGGCCACGAGATCGGGCTTCTGGTCGAAGGCCTGACCAAATTAAAGCGCCTCGAATTGGTTTCCCGCGAGGCCAAGCAGGCCGAAAACCTGCGCAAGCTTCTCCTGGCGATCGCCGACGACGTGCGGGTGCTGCTGATCAAGCTCGCCGATCGCCTGCACAATATGCGCACGCTGACCTTTCAGCCACCGGAGGCGCGCCGCCGCACCGCCGATGAGACTCTCGAAATCTACGCGCCGCTGGCCGGCCGCATGGGCATGCAGGCGATGCGCGAAGAGCTCGAAGACCTGGCCTTCCGCGAGCTCAACCCGGACGCCTATAAGGTTCTTGCCGAGCGACTCGAAACGCTGGCGGCGCGGTCGAGCGGCTGGATCACCGAGATCGAACAGCAGCTCGCCAAAAAGCTTGCCGACCGCGGCATCGCCACCGAGGTATCGGGCCGGCGCAAGCGCGCCTATTCGATCTGGCGCAAGATGGAGCGCAAAGCGGTCGGCTTCGAGCAGCTCTCCGATATTTTTGGCTTCCGCGTCGTCGTCGGCGACGTTGCCGAGTGCTATCAGGCGCTCGGCATCGTGCACACGACTTGGCCGGTGGTTCCGGGGCGGTTCAAGGATTATATCTCGACGCCGAAGCAGAACGACTACCGCTCGATCCACACCACCGTGATCGGGCCGGGCAAGCAGCGGGT
>JASHOX010000200.1 GCA_030038415.1 Xanthobacteraceae bacterium | reverse complement strand
TCGGCCAGCTTGCCCGCCGCCTTCGCGCGGGAAAGTGCATCGGCCACCCTGGCCTCCATGGCTTTGAAAAAAGTCCCGATGCGGCGATCAACTTCAGCATCATGGCCAGCCAGTTCCATGGCTGTGGCCACCAGCAGGCATCCGCGCCGACCATTGGCACCGCTCGTGCGGTCAACGTAGCGGGCAAGGTAGGCCCGCAGGCCGTCGACCGGCTCTCTGCGGGGGGCGAGTTCGATATCCATCCGTGTCAGGCCATCGGCAATGTAGCGATCAAGCGCACGCAAGAAGAGCGAGTGCTTGTCGCCGAAAGCGGCGTAAAGGCTGCCACGCGAGAGCTTCATCGCACGAAGAAGGTCCGGGAGCGCCGTGGCGTGATAACCGCGCGACCAGAACACACCCATCGCGCGTTCGACAGCGGCTTCCGCGTCGAAACTTCGGGGGCGGCCACGAGGCGACTCCACCTGGGTTTGGCGTGTCATACCTGCGTATATAGACCAGTCGGTCTTGAATGGCAATGGCAGCTATGGGTCAAAACGCGACCTGGCGTGCGTTCCGCGCCGAGTCCGGTCTATCCCCAATCTCGGACATCATTGAACGCCGTCCGCGCGCCGCCGGAACCTGGAATATAATGCCCTAGGCTGAATCGGGCGGATCAGCAGAAGGAAGTGATAATGACAAACTTTCTTTTGTTTGGGGCGATCGCGTGCTGCGCGGCATGGTTTCTGTTTTTCAACGCTGGAGAATTAGTCAACGAGCTGAATTGGGCAAACACCCTATGTTCGGCTACAGGTACATTGTGCCGTAACCCTCAGCCGCTTTCTCTTGCCGCAGGAGGATTTGCCTTCGTTTGGTTCTTAGTAAAGTTCGTCTCGCTCATTCGCGACTAAGTGACGGACGGATTTGGCACGACCGGCCTGAATCGGAATTCGCCCAGCTCTTGACGGCTGCCTGCCAGACCCTCTTTCGAGCCGCCGAAATGTCGGCGCGCCACTCATGATGAACTCTCCGTTACGCGCTATTCGTCCCTCAACGAAAAAAACGAGGGCCTATCTATGATGCTAAGTACAAGCTTCAGATGCTCGGCGGTCTTCGTCGCCCTGTGCAGCCGCATTTCCTCGACCACTCGAGCGCGACACAGTGTGTGACAGGCGTGAGCCGCCTGGTCCTTCATTCGTTTGTTGTCTTCCCGCGCTCGGAAAATCGTTTCGGCTTCCCCTAGAGCGACATGCACTCCCGCGCGGATGGCCACCAGCATCGGGGCCGTCGGCGGCTTAGACAGACTAATCGCCTGTCCCGTCAGCATGTCGCACGTTTCATATTGGTGGCGCTTTACACCGGCACACGGGCGAGCGCGGTTTGCGGCGCCGCTCTCCAAGCTACCGTCGGGCATGGCTGGGTAGATCTCGACCGCGGGGTGTTCCACCGTCGCGCTGCGGGACACCGTGAGACGAAAAAACGTCGACCGCCTGTCTCCCCCTCCCAGATCAACTGCTGGCGCATCTACGGCGCTGGAAACGGCGCGGGCAGCGGTTCGCCGTCGAATGGAATGGAAACCCCGTTCGGAGCGTGGACAAGGCGTTCGCCCACGTTGTGACCGATGCGGGGCTTGGCAACGATGTCACGCCGCACGTTCTACGTCACACCGCTGCGACGTGGCTTATGCAGGCGGGCACTGACGTATGGGAGGCCGCTGGCTATCTCGGGATGACCGTCGAGATGCTGTCCCAGCGGTACGGACACCATCATCCTGACCACCTGTCAGGCGCCAAGAGCGCATTCACGCGCCACCGCAAAATTCGCGAAGCTGTGGCGTAACCTGTGGCGGATTAGATCGGGACGTCAGCTAAGTATTGGTCGGAGTGGCAGGATTTGAACCTGCGACCCCCTCGTCCCGAACGAGGTGCTCTACCAGGCTGAGCCACACTCCGACATCGGCCAATATGGGCCGCGGGCGGCTTATACAGAGGGCTTCCCGCGCCCGCAAGCCGCCGCAGTTTCGCTTGCGCGCCCGCCGTATTTAGGCACTGAGTTCCGCAATGACAGCCCCAGTGGTGACACGCGTCGTCGGCGCCGACGATGCAGGGATCGCGGACGCCGTGAGCCGGCTGGCCGGCGGCGGGCTGGTCGCCTTTCCGACCGAGACCGTTTACGGGCTCGGCGCCGACGCATCCAATGGCGAGGCGGTGGCGCGGCTCTACGCCGCCAAGGGCCGGCCGTCGTTCAATCCCTTGATCGCGCATGTGCCCGATCTCGCGGCGGCGCGGGCGCTGGCGGAGTTTACCGCCGAGGCGGCGCGGCTCGCGCAAGCGTTCTGGCCGGGGCCGCTGACGCTGGTGCTGCGGAAAACGCCGAGATGTCCGGTGGCCGATCTGGCGACGGCCGGGCTCGACACCGTCGCGGCGCGGGTGCCCGATCATCCGGTGGCGCAAAAAATCCTTGCCGCCTTGGGCCGGCCAGTGGTGGCGCCGTCGGCCAACCGCTCCGGCCATGTCTCGCCGACCACGGCCGCGCATGTGCTTGCCGATTTGGGTGGCCGCATCGATCTCATCGTCGACGGCGGCGCGACGCCGGTCGGTGTGGAGTCGACCATCGTCGCCTGCCTCGATGGGCCGGCGCTGCTGCGGCCCGGCGGCCTGTCGCGCGCAACGATCGAGCATGCGCTCGGCCGCCCCCTTGCCGCCGCGCCGGCAAACGCCCCCGGCGCAGCGCCGCTCGCGCCCGGGATGCTGGCTTCGCATTACGCGCCGCGCACGCCGCTGCGGCTCAACGCCGAAAACGTAGAGCCCGGCGAAGCTTTGCTGGCGTTCGGACCCGGCTTCGTCGGCGGCGCAGACAAGGCGGTGCGGGTCCTGAACCTTTCGCCGCGCGGCGACGTCATCGAAGCTGCGGCCAATCTGTTTTCTCATTTGCGTTTGCTCGACGCCGCCGGCGCCACAGCGATCGCGGTGATGCCGATTCCGCACGACGATCTCGGCGAGGCAATCAACGATCGGCTGCGCCGCGCCGCCGCGCCACGTTAAACGAAGGACCATGGAGGCCGCCTAGCGTGCTTGCGCGGCGATAATCCGGCTGCCATCTTTCCCATTCGAGGACAGCAATTGCGGGAAACCCCGATGCTCGATAAGCCGTCTGCAAAATCCGACGCCAAGACCGTCGCCAAGACCGACCCCGCGCTGCTTTCGCGCTTCGCCGCCATCGTCGGCGACAAATACGCCATCACCGACCCGGCGCTGCAGGCACCCTATCTGATCGAGCTGCGGCATCTGTTCGAGGCCCACACCCCGATGGTGCTGCGGCCGGGATCGGTCGGCGAAGTGTCGGCGATCCTGCAACTCGCCAACGCGACCAAAACCGCGATCGTGCCGCAGGGCGGCAATACCGGGCTGGTCGGCGGCCAAGTGCCGCATCACAATGAAATCGTACTCTCGCTCAACCGGCTCGACCGCATCCGCGAGGTCGATCCGACCTCGAACACCATCACCTGCGAGGCCGGCGTCACCTTGCAGCGCGCCCGCGAAGCCGCCGCCGCGGCCGACCGGCTCTATCCGCAGCTATTGCCGTCGGAGGGCAGCTGCACCATCGGCGGCAATCTTTCCACCAATGCCGGCGGCACCGCGGCGCTCGCCTACGGCATCGCGCGTTCGCACGCGCTCGGGCTCGAAGTGGTGCTCGCCGACGGCCGCATCCTCAACGCTCTCAACAAGCTGAAGAAGGACAATACCGGCTACGATCTCAAGAACCTGTTCATCGGCGCCGAAGGCACGCTCGGCATCATCACCGCGGCGGTGTTGCGGCTCATTCCGCGGCCGCGCGCGGTGGAGACCGCTTTTATCGGCGTGCCCTCGGCGGAGGCCGCGCTCGAACTCCTCGGCATGGCTCAGGAGCACGCCGGCAACGACGTTACGAGCTTCGAATTGATGACGCGCCGCTGCGTCGAAATGGTGCTGGAAAACGATTCCTCGAGCCGCGATCCGCTGGCCGCGCCGCACGCGTGGTATGTGCTGGTCGAGTTGTCTTCGCAGCTGCGCGACGGCTTGCGCCTCATTCTGGAAGAACTGCTTGAGCACGGCATGGAGCGCGGCCTCGTCGCCGACGCCACCATCGCCGACAGCCTGGAACAGGCCAAGGCATTCTGGCGCATCCGCGAAATGCTCGGCGAGGTGCAACGGCACGCCGGCGCCTCCATCAAGCACGATGTCTCGGTGCCGGTCGCCTCGGCACCGGCTTTCATCGCCGAGGCCAACGCCGCCGTCACCGCCTTTATTCCCGGATCGCGGCCGCTGCCGTTCGGCCACCTCGGCGACGGCAACATCCATTACAACGTCACCCAGCCGGCCGGCGCCGACAAAGATGCGTTCCTCGCGCGCTGGAACGAGATGAACGCGGTGGTGTTCGCGGTAGTGAAGAAATACGGCGGCTCGATCTCGGCCGAGCACGGTATCGGCGTCATGAAGCGCGATATCCTGCCGTCGGTGAAAGATCCGGTGGCCTACGATCTGATGCGCAGCCTCAAAGCCCTGCTCGACCCCAACGGCATCCTCAATCCCGGCAAGGTGCTGTAGCG
>JASHOX010000027.1 GCA_030038415.1 Xanthobacteraceae bacterium | reverse complement strand
GATCCCGCCATGCAGCACCACGATCCGCTCAATGCCGGTCTTGTTCCTCCTTTCCAGCGCCCGCGAGATGGCCGCTGCACTTTGCCCGCTCTTCCATCGCTCCCACAGTTCGGCCTTCTGTGCTGCGGTAAACAGAATCCGCGACGTCACCATGGCGCACCTCCTCACCTCGTAAGATTAGAAGGTGTTGCCCTGACCAGTTGAATCCACCACCCGATTGTGGACCTCGGAACTGGAAACCGAAGTCCGGTTCAGAGCGCCACCCAGCTTGCCCGCGAAGTAGGACCAAGGCCGGCTTTAATCTGCGATTTAATGGTACCCCACTTCAGTTCGCAGCGCAGTGAGAACCGTCGCTAAATAGGCATCGGCTCGCTGACCAGCGAATGTCTCAAGTTGGCACTTAGCGGGCATTCGGCGATGGCTGAGTCTCGTCCGAATGGGATGCAAAATTGGCTCGCGGCGGCTGACTGCGCTGGAAGTTTTGCACACACGCCCCTCGCCACGGCCTACACGCCCCGGTAGCATGCCCCCTCCTTAATCCTTCCCCGCGCGCCGCGGAGGGAAGGGTGGGGGTTAGCGCGCTGGGGGCGGGCCGTGGCGCAAGATGACCAAGCTTCTACGCCAAACACCACGGTCGAGAGCCGCGCGCGGACAGGCACCTCGACTTGGCCGGTCGGCGGAACGCGCGCCCGATGGGCCGCCGCCCGGCCGGGATTGGAATTCGTCGTTCCGGTGCGCATCCGCGAATGGGCGGCGGCTGAATTGGGTGCCGGCCGCCTGATGCCGTGGCTTGCGGTGGCTTACGGCTTCGGTGACGTGCTCTATTTCACCGCCGAGCGCGAACCGGCCGCTTGGGCGGTGCTGGCGCTTGCGGCGCTTGGCGCGGCAAGCGCGATGGTGGCGCGCCGGAGCGGTATTGGGTTTCCGTTGGCGCTGGCATTCGCCGCGCTGACCGTCGGCTTTGCCGCCGCGACGCTGCACACGGCCTGGATCGCCCATCCGGTGCTGCGCCGGCCGGCATGGGGCATCGCCGTGACCGGCTTTGTCGAGACGCGCGAGGAGCGCGAGCGTAGCGACCGCATCGTCGTGCGAACGCGCACGATTGAGGGCCGCCGCCTCGATCCGGCGCCGCAACGCGTGCGCGTTGCCGTGCGCCCGGGAACCGCGCCGCCAGTCGGTTCATTCGCGTCGTTCAAAGCGAATCTGTTGCCGCCGCTCCAGCCGCTGCGGCCCGGCGGCTACGATTTCGCACGCGACATGTATTTTTCGCGGCTCGGCGCCTCGGGCTTCGTGCTCGGCGGGATCAAGGCCGCAGTGCCGCCCGCGGAGGGCGGCGGCGCATGGTTGCGCTACGCCGCGACCGTCGAGGACATGCGCGAGGGGATCGATAAGCGCATCCGCGCCGTCGTTCCCGGCGACGCAGGCGCCATCGCCTCGGCGGTGATTACCGGCAAGCGTGGTGAGATTTCGCCGGCGGTGAAAGACGCCTTCTACGTCTCCAGCCTCGTTCATGTGTTGGCGATCGCCGGCTTTCACATGGCGGTGGTGACCGGGATCATATTCTTTTTCATTCGCGGCGGGCTCGCTTTGATCCCGTCACTGGCAAGCCGTCGGCCGATCAAGAAATGGGCCGCCGCCGGCGCGCTCGTCACTGCGGCTTTTTATCTGGTGCTCTCCGGGGTCGGCATAGCCACACAGCGTGCCTTCGTGATGATCGCCATCGTCCTCGTCGGCGTCATGGTCGATCGGCCCACGCTCACGTTCCGGACGCTCAGCCTCGCCGCCTTCGCGGTCCTCATTCTGGCGCCGCAGGCCGTTTTATCGCCAAGCTTCCAATTATCGTTTGCGGCGACGCTCGCTTTGATCGCCGCCTATCAACACGGGCTGCCGTGGCATCCCAGGAGGGACACCGCGTTGCGAGCACGGGTGGCGCTGTGGGGCGCGCGCGAGGTCGCGGCGATTGCCTTTACCTCGGTGGTCGCCGGGCTCGCCACCATGCCGTTCGCCGCCTACCACTTTCATCGCTTGGCGCCCTATGGCGTGATCGCCAATGTTCTGGCGATGCCAGTGGTCTCCGTCTGGGTCATGCCAATGGGCATTCTCGGCGTAGTGACCTTGCCGCTCGGTTTCGACGCCGTGTTCTGGCGGTTGATGGGCGACGGCATCGGCTGGATTATCGCCGTCGTGCTGTGGGTGGCGCATCTGCCTGGAGCGGTCGGCCGCATTCACGCCTTCGGCACCGGGCCGCTGCTGCTTTTTACCGCGGGCTTGCTGCTGCTGGCTCTGTTGCGCACGCCATTGCGCTTAAGCGGCGTACCGCTGATGCTCGCCGCCGCGCTGTGGGCGGTAACGGTGCCGCGGCCGGATCTGCTGGTGTCGGCCGACGGCGAGACCGTGGCGCTGCGCGGCAGTGGCGGACGGCTTGCCGTGTTGCATGTGGGCCGCGACGACTTCGCCGTCGAAGACTGGCTCGCTGCCGATGCCGACGGCCGCGACGGGCATGATCGCGGGCTAGGGCAGGGTATCCGTTGCGATCCTTCCGGCTGCATCGGCGCGCTCGCCGATGGCGGCCTTGTTGCCTATACGGTCGAGCCGGATGCTTTCGAGGACGATTGCCGGCGCGCTAAGCTTATCATCGCGGTGCACGACGATCCGCCATCCGGCTGCGCGGCGAAAGTGATCGGGCGCGAGACCTGGTACGACCGCGGCGCATTGGCGCTGCGCCGCGACGGCGCGGGCTTCGTCATCGAGTCCGCGCGGCCGAAGAATTACGACCGGCCCTGGGCGCCAGCCTGGGCGCCGGCGCCGCGCCAAGAAACGGCTGTCTCGGATACGAACCATACCACCACGCCCGACGCGATGCCGCTGCAAGACGATATCGAGCCAGATCAGTGACGACGCTCAATACCGCCGGAACAATCCCACCAGCTTGCCCTGAATGCGCACGCGGTTCGGCGGCAGGATGCGCACCTCGTAAGCGGTATTGGCGGGCTCCAGCGCGATCGAGGCGCCGCGGCGGCGGAAGCGCTTAAGAGTGGCTTCCTCGTCGTCGATCAAAGCGACGACGATATCGCCGGTGTCGGCGGCGTCGGTGCGCTTGAGCAGCGCGATGTCGCCGTCGAGGATGCCGGCCTCGATCATCGAATCGCCGCGCACTTCGAGCGCAAAATGCTCGCCCGTAGTGAGCAGGTCGGGCGGCATGTTGATAGTGTGGCTGCGGGTCTGGATGGCTTCGATCGGGGTGCCGGCGGCGATGCGGCCCATCACCGGCACAGCGACCGGACGGCCGCCTTCTTCCTCCGAAGCGGTGCGGACGCGGCCGAGATTGCCCTCGATGACGCTTGGCGTAAATCCGCGGGAGCGTCCCGAGACCATGCCGTGCGCGACCGATTCCGGCAGCTTGATCACTTCGATGGCGCGCGCCCGGTTCGGCAGGCGGCGGATGAAGCCGCGCTCCTCAAGTGCGGTGATCAGCCGATGGATGCCCGACTTGGAGCGCAGATCCAGCGCATCCTTCATCTCGTCGAAGGACGGAGGCACGCCCGCCTCCTTGAGACGCTCATGGATAAACCGCAACAGTTCGGCTTGCTTGCGCGTCAGCATCGAGGGGCCCTCTTCCCGGTGCGGCTCGCAAGTCCCACTGCGGCGAGCAGCTTGCGGCCGAAACAAAGCATGAACGGACACTATCCGTTCCATATGTGTTCTGCAACCATTTAATT
>JASHOX010000026.1 GCA_030038415.1 Xanthobacteraceae bacterium | reverse complement strand
AACGGTCCCTTGGTGACGCTGCCTTACACGATGGAGCTCAACGACATCCCGATGATGGCGGTGGCCCACCACGAGGCCGATTATCTGTTTAAACGCACCGTCGATCAATTCGACCGGCTTTACGCCGAGAGCGAAAAGCGCGCAAAGATTCTGGCGCTCGCCATCCATCCGTATCTGTCCGGCCAGCCGCACCGCATCAAATATCTCGAAGCCATCTACGACTATACTCGGCGCTTCGACGGCGTTTTGTACTGGACCGGCGATCAGATCTTGGATTGGTATTTGAAGAGCGCGGTCACGAAATGATTCGCGGCGCCCTTCTGCTCGCTGTGTTACTGACCGCCGGCGCCGCCAATGCCGCCGCGCCGTGCCGCACCTCTGGACCCTTCAACCAGTGGCTCGCCGATCTCGAGCGCGAGGCCATGGCGCAGGGTATCTCGCAGCAGACGATCGCCGAAGCCGCGCCGTACCTCACCTACGACCAGCGCATCGTCAATATCGATCGCGGCCAGCGCGTCTTCACCCAGACGTTCCTGGAATTCTCCGACCGCATGGCCGCGGCCTATCGCATCCAGCGCGGCCAGGCGCTGATCAAGAAATACCAACCTGTCTTCAACCGTATCGAACAGCAATACGGCGTGCCGGCGCCGGTCATCGCTTCGTTTTGGGGCTTGGAAAGCGATTTCGGGGCGAACATGGGCAATTACCGCTCGCTGTCGTCGCTTACTTCGCTCGCTTACGATTGCCGGCGCGCCGATCGTTTCCGCGCGCAATTGCTCGACGCGCTCCGCCTCATTCAGCGCGGC
The DNA here is from genome assembly GCA_030038415.1 of Xanthobacteraceae bacterium. Taxonomy (GTDB): domain Bacteria; phylum Pseudomonadota; class Alphaproteobacteria; order Rhizobiales; family Xanthobacteraceae; genus BOG-931. The sequence continues at coordinate 12,409 of JASHOX010000026.1, read as the reverse complement.
GACCTCACGCCTGCCGAAATGGTCGGCTCCTGGGCCGGCGAGCTCGGCCAGACCCAGATGATGCCGTCGGAATATTACAAATACGCCGTCGATGAAGACGGCGACGGTAAACGGGATCTTTTGCACAGCGCGCCCGACGTGCTCGCCTCCACCGCAAATTATCTGGTCGGGCTCGGCTGGAAAGGTGGCGAGCCGTGGCTCACCGAAGTGCACGTGCCCGCCAACTTGCCGTGGCAGCAAGCCGATCTCGATATTCAGTTGCCGCGCGCCAAATGGGCGAGCTATGGCGTCACGCTCGCCGACGGCCGGCCGCTGCCGGCGGACAATTTGCCGGCGTCGCTGTTGTTGCCGATGGGACGCATGGGTCCGGCCTTCCTCGTCTATCAAAATTTCCAGGTCTATCTGCAGTGGAACAATTCGTTGGTCTATTCGACCACGGCCGCCTATCTGGCAACACGCATCGCCGGCGCGCCGCCGCTGCATCGCGGCAATCCGCCGCCGGCATTGCCCTTTGCCGACGTCAAAGCGCTGCAGACGATGCTGGCGCGCGCCGGCTACGACGTCGGCGCCATCGACGGCTTCCTCGGCCTGAAAACCCGGCAAGCGGTCAAAGCGATGCAGCAGAAATACGGCTTGCCGGCGGATTCTTATCCGACGGCGGAACTCTTGGCGCGGATGCGCGGTGGACATTAGGGCATTCTGCTTGCGCCGGAAGGATGATTTCAGATGCTTGCCAGCCCGTGGCTAGACATTCCGTTGGCGGACTACGAAGGCCATATGGCGCTGCCGGAAATCGCGCAGGCGCGGATGCTCGCCGACGAGCTCGAAAGCGCGGTGCGAGAGCACGCGCCAAAGTCGCTCGCGATCATCGGCTGCTCCGGAGGCAACGGTTTCGAGCGGCTGATCGACACGACGGTCGAGCGCATTGTGGGGATCGATATCAATCCAAGCTACGTGGTGGCGGCGCAGGCGCGCTTTGGCGCACAGTTCCCTCAACTCGCGCTTTACGTCGCCGACATCGAGCAGGCGGTGCCGGATATCATGCCGGTGCAGATGATTTTCGCCGGCCTGATCTTCGAATATGTAGACTTGCCCGCAGCAATGCATAACTTGCGGCCACTTTGCGCGTCGGGCGGGGCGATGGTGGCGGTTCTCCAGGAGCCAAGCGTGGAGGCAAAAGTTATATCGCCATCGCCGTATCGAAGCTTGCAGCGGCTCGCGCCGGCGATGCGCTTGCGCGACGCCACAGGGGTGAAAGCCGCCGCAGCCGAGGCCGGTTTTGCACCGCGGGCGACGAGAAGTCTGACCTTGCCGTCACGAAAATCCTTCACGGTATTGTCTTTTCACCGATAAACTTTGTCACGAGGCGCAACTGCACGGCGAAGCGGAACAGCCGCGGGAGGATCTATGAAATCGATTACCTACAAAGGCACGGTCTATCCGTGGCAATGCGACCACGTCGGGCATATGAATATTATGTGGTATGTCGGCAAATTCGATGAAGCGAACTGGAACTTCTTTGCTACTGTAGGGCTGACGCCGACCTATTTCCGCGAGCAGCACCGCGGCATGGCAGCGGTCCAGCAGAATATCACTTACAAACGTGAGTTGATAGCCGGGAATATCGTCGAGGTGCAAAGTCGCGCACTCGAAATCCGCGATAAAAGCCTGCGCTTTGTTCACGAGATGTGGAACGTCGAGACGCACGAACTCGCTGCATCATGCGAGTTGACCGCCGTGCATATGGATCGACACGAGCGCAAGGCGCTGCCATTTCCGGAAGCAGTACGGGCGGCGGTACTCGCGGAAATTTCGGCGATGGCCTGACGGCGTTCTTCAAAATTCCGGCACCGCCGTTTACCGAGCGTTCCAGGACAACACATGACCAGGACCATTCGCCGCGTCGTCACCGGCCACAACGCTGCCGGCAAATCGATCTTCGTCAGCGACGGCCCAACCCCGCACGTGTTCAGCCGCACCAAAGGCAGCGCCATCATTCATGAGCTGTGGGAAACCACGAGGACGCCCGCCGACAATCGCGGCAATGTCGACGCCATTGCGCGCAGTCACCGTCTGCCACCACCGAAGAACGGCTCGGTGTTCCGCGTCATCGAATATCCGCCGGATTCCGAGCGCCTCGCCGCGATCGCGCGCGAACATGCGCTACCCGACGATTCCGGCCGCGCCGCGGCCACCGATCGCAACAATCCGCGCCATCCCGGATTCCACAAGACGGCGACCATCGATTACGCCATCGTGCTGGCGGGCGAGATCTACGCGATGATGGACGAAGGCGAGGTTTTGCTCAAACCCGGCGATGTGCTCGTGCAGCGCGGCACCAATCATGCCTGGAGCAACCGCACCGCGGAGCCGGCCGTGGTCGCCTTCGTGCTGATCGACGCCGAGCCACTATAGAAGCGAAGCCAAGTGCGAAGCCTCAAACTGTTTGCCGCATTTCGCTGCGATCATGATCTTGCAGAAGAAAGGGCCGAAAAAAGCGGCAACGCCTGCTCGAACAAATCCTCTTGCCAAATGTGATATTATAACACTACCATCGCCGTCGCATGGGGTGGGTTCACAGCCATAAACGGCGTGGCGCGTATCTCGCGCTTGCGGCGCTTTTGCTGCAGATCGTCATATCGTTCGGCCACGTGGACCTTGACGGTGCGGTCGGCGCCGACCATCTGACGCTCGGCGGCGCACATAAGACCGTTGTCGCAAAAACATCGCACCGCGCTCCGGCGCAGAATAACGGCGACGATGACGGCTATTGTCCGATCTGCGCTTCTATCTTTCTCGTCTCGACCTCGTTCGTATCCACGCCGCCGCAACTGCCGGTGCCGGACGGTTTTTACCGGATCAGGCATTCCGTCACAGTCGCGCACGGCATCTCTCCGCCGCGTCGCCTCGCCTTTCGTTCGCGGGCTCCGCCAGCCGCTTAGCAAGCGGTCGGTGCGGATCTTGTCCGCTGTTGCGCCTGCGTAACGGTGCCGGCAAGATGAAGCGCGGCAGTGCATCTCATCCACGCATAATCTTTGCATTCGCCACGCGACAGCACGGCCGCCAGTGAGCCGGGTCTTTCCCTGCAGCATTGCTTGGCGGAGTCCTCATGTCGGATCGTACCTATCGTGCGCGGCGCACGCAGCTTGTCGGCAGTGCAGTATTGCTTGCGCTGCTGACTGGCGCACCGATCGCCAGCGCCCAGGATCAGCCTTCGCCGAATCCGCCGCTTTCGGCGCAACCGTCGCAACAGGCGCCAACACCTCCGGCATCGCCGGCCCAGGCTTCCCCGCCGGCTGTCGCCGCACCGGCCACGCCTGCACCGCCGCCACGCAGCGGAACGCTATTACCCCAAATTAATGTGCGCGCGCCGGTCATCAAGCGACCGCCGCCTCGCACTGTCGCCCGGCGCCAACCGACGGTGCCGCCGGTGACGCCCGCCGAACAGCTCACGGAAAAGCAAAACGGCTTCGACGCGGCGCGCAGCAGTCTCTATACGACCATCGGCACCACCTCCGACACGATCAATAGCGAGACCATCGAGGCGCTGCCGCAGGGGACCAATGCGCCGGTCGAGAAAGTGGTGTTGCAAGCCCCCGGCGTGTCGCAGGATTCTGCCGCCAGTGGCTTGCTCCACGTCCGCAACGATCATGCCAATGTGCAATTCCGCATCAACGGCGTGATGCTGCCTGACGGCGTCACCGGCTTCGGCAGCGTGCTGGATACCGATTTGATCGGCAGCATCTCACTGGTCACCGGCGCGCTGCCGGCGGAATACGGGCTGCGCACGGTCGGCCTCCTCGACATCACCACCCGCACCGACATTTTCAACAATTCCGGCAGCATCAGCTATTACGGCGGCAGCCGCGGCACGATCGAGCCAAGCTTCGACTATGGCGGCACATATTGTCCGGCGAACACGCCGTCCGGCACCGCAAAACCGTCGCCTGTAGGCGGGCCTTGTATCGGCGGCGTGCAATATTTTCTCACCGGCAGCTATCTGCAAACCACCGAGGGCATTGAAAATCCGCTGCCGACGCTCAACGCCATCCATGATTTCTCGCAGCAGGAAAAGGGCTTTGCCTATGTGTCGAGCTTCCTCGACCCCTATACGCGCTTGAGCCTGATTGCCGGCACGGCGACGAACTCATTCCAGATTCCGAACGTGCCTAACGGACCGCTGTCCGCGGCAGTCACCCCGCCGGTGCTCGGAGTCAACACTTTCGATTCATCGAAGCTCAACGAGAACCAAGACGAGGACACCCAATACGCCGTGCTGGCGCTGCAGCGATCGGTAGACGGTTTTGACGGGCAATTGTCGTACTTCACGCGCTACGACAATCTGCACTTCATACCGGACCCGGTCGGCGATCTTCTCCTGAACGGCATCGCTTCCGACATCAGCCGGCAAGCCTATACCAACGGCATCCAGGGCGATGCCTCGTACCTGATTAATCCCGCCCATACCGTGCGGATGGGCTTCACCGTTAGTGGCGAAGACACCTGGGTCGACAATACGTCGCTCGTGCAGAACAACGCAACGCTGCTGCCGGAATCGATCACCGACGATGTCTCGAAGCTCGGCTGGCTCGCCGGCGTCTATGCCCAAGACGAGTGGAAGATCACGGACAAACTGACGATGAATGCCGGGCTGCGCTTCGACCAGATGTGGCAATATACCGATGCCAACCAGTTAAGCCCGCGGGTGAGCTTCACTTACAAGCCGTTTGCCAACACGACGCTGCACGCCGGCTATGCGCGTTATTTTACGCCGCCGGTTTTGGTCGAGGCGGCGCCGGCAGATATCGCGCTGTTCAATGGCACGAGTGGTGCGTCGACGACCCCTGGAACCAGCCCTGTGTTGCCGGAGCGCTCGCATTATTTCGATGCCGGCGTCGATCAGAAAATACCGTTCGGTTGTTACACGGCCGAGGCAAAAGACTGCACGACGCTCGATCTCGGCCTCGATGCTTATTACAAGATCGCAACAGACCTGATCGATAACGGCAATTTCGGCCAGGCTTTGGTGCTCAGCGCTTTTAACTATGCCAAGGGCGTGGTCCAGGGCGTCGAGTTCAGCGCCAAATTCCACAGCGGCAATTTCGAGGCCTATGGCAACCTCGCGGTCGGCCAGGAGAAGGCGACCGATGTGGTGTCAAACCAATATTTGTTCGACAACACTGTTCCGTTGGCTGATCTTGGCGGTTTGACGCTTCAGCAATACGTCGACAGCCATTGGATCTATACCGATCACACTCAGCTCGTTACCGGCTCGGCCGGCATGGCCTATCAATTTTGCGGCCGGGCTTCGAGCCCTGGCGAGCAGTGGTGGGATAGCTGGTGCGGCACCAAAGTCTCGGCCGACATGATCTACGGCTCGGGCCTGCGTGCCGGCGACGCCAATATCGATACCGAAGCACCGTACGCGCAGTTCAACGTTGGGCTGTCGCACGACTTCGAAATGCCGGACGGCAAACCGCTCACGGTGCGCTTCGACGTCGTCAATCTGTTCGACACGATTTACCAGATCAGAAGTGGCACCGGCATCGGCGTGTTCGCGCCGCAATACGGCCCGCGCCGCGGCTACTTCATCGGCATCAAAAAGAAAATATGAGGCGTGTCATGTCATCGAGTTTCAAGCATTGCCGCGCAACCGCAAAGTCGCTGCTGATAACGGCTGGCGCTGCTGCTGTGGCCGGGCTGTTGACCGTCAGCACTTGCGCGCAGGCTGCAGATTTGGCGCCGAGCCCAGCGCCGGTGCCAACGCCGGCGGCTTATAACTGGAATGGCCTCTATCTCGGTCTCAATGCTGGCGGCGTTTTTGGTAGCGAGGCAAACACGGCGTCCGGCGGCGTCAGCGCATCGGCCAATCAAAATCTTCCAGGGTTCGTCGGCGGCGCCCAAATCGGCGTGAACTATCAGTCTGGTGCCGTGGTCTGGGGTTTCGAGGCCGATTTTGACGCCTCCACCCAGAATGGATCGCTGCCTTCGGGAGTGTTGTCGGGCACGAGCCAGATGCCGTGGTTCGGAACGCTGCGTGGTCGCTTGGGCCTCGCCTTCGACCGGTTCCTCATCTATGGCGCAGCAGGCGGCGCGGCCGGCGAGCTGCGATCTAATTTCGCAGTACCCATTGGCACCGCCAGCACCACCGTAACCTATGGCACATGGACCGCCGGCGCAGGCATTGAATACGGCATCACCGACAATCTCAGCGCGCGCGCGGAATATCTTTACCTCGACACCGGCAATGTCGGTACCGGCTCGATCGGCTCCCCGACCGCGACAATCACCACTCGGCTGAAAGATAATCTGGTGCGGGCCGGGCTCAATTACCGCTTCCCGGTCGCGTGGTAGTTCCCGATGCGGCTCGGCTTCAAGCATAGCCCTGGCATGTCGACACCGTGTCGGTGGAATGACGATGCCGGAGCGCTATCTGATGAAAATTTCACTGCTGCGGCAGGCAGCCGCGGCAGGGCATCCGTTCGGTCAGGCTTCCGCCCGCTTCGTGACACAATATCGTGCCAATGGCGGCCGTGGACGTTGGCCCACCCATGGACTACACGGGGCGGCCGAGCCAACGGCGGCATTCGGTCTTGGAACAGAAATTCCGTGCATTTCCGTTCGCACTGCGGTAGTTGCTTGACCGCAGCCCGAGCTGTAGCGGAAGATACTGAAAGAACACCAGTTTTTCTTTATTCCAAACTGAAACAAGCGAGCTTTGGCCGCGCTGCCGCGGCAACGCCGCGCCGCGAAGAACAGGACCTGACGCGATGCAGTTGAATGCCCGTTCCATATCGCCAATAGCGCTTCGTGTAATCGCCGCCCTGTTCGCTGTGCTGATGATTGCGTTCCCAGCTTCGGCTCAGGCACCGGTAAATCCAGCCGCGCCACCAGCACCCGCAGCGACGCAGGCCCAGTCCGCGCCGTCGAGCCCCGCTGCCGCGGCTCCTGCTGCCGCGATCGCCCCGGCTGCGGCTTCGCCTGCCGCATCGTCGGCGCCGGCTGCCCCTGCTCCGGCGGCGTCGACAATGAACGTCCCAAATACAGCCGTACCGTCCGCCGCTCCGCCCGCGCCATCAAATGCGATGGCGCCCGCCGCCGGCGAGCACATGGTCAGCGCCGCCGATTTGCCGGAGGATCTCTCGCCCTGGGGCATGTTCGAGAACGCCGACCTGATCGTGAAGGCAGTCATCATCGGGCTCGCCTTTGCTTCGCTGGTCACCTGGACGGTGTGGCTTGCCAAGACGCTGGAATTGCGCAGCGCGCGCAGCGCAGTGCGGCGCGATATCCGCATTCTCAATGGCGCCGCGACCTTCGCCCAGGCGCATGAGCAATTGCATGACGGCGACGGCCCGGTGTCGCAGTTAATGCAATCCGCCGCCCAGGAAATCCGGCTCTCCGCCAATCTGCGCGCCGAGGGCTTGAAGGAACGCATCGCGCTGCAACTCGAGCGCATCGAAATGGCGGTAAGCCGCAAAGTCTCGCGCGGCACCGGCGTCCTTGCCACCATCGGCTCGACGGCGCCGTTCGTCGGCCTGTTCGGCACCGTGTGGGGCATCATGAACAGCTTTATCGGTATTTCCAACGCCCACACCACCAATCTCGCGGTGGTGGCGCCGGGTATCGCGCAAGCGCTGTTGGCGACCGCCTTCGGCCTCGTCGCCGCCATTCCTGCGGTGATGATCTATAACGTGCTGGCGCGGCAGACCGCGCACTACCGCGCCTATCTGGGCGATGCCTCGGCGCAGGTGATGCGGCTCGTCAGCCGCGATCTCGACCGCGCCAAAATGCCGATGCCGCAGGCCGCCGAGTAATACCGAGTTCAATCCAATGGCCATCCGTCTCGATCACGGCACCGACGAACTGACCGAAGTGCACGACATCAACGTCACGCCGTTCATCGACGTGATGCTGGTGCTGCTCATCATCTTCATGGTGGCGGCGCCGCTGGCGACCGTCGATGTGCCGGTCGATCTGCCGTCCTCGACGGCGCCGCAGAATCAGCGGCCGCCGAAGCCGGTTTACGTCACGGTCAAAGCCGACGGCAGCCTCACGGTCGGCGACAATACCGTCGCGCGCGAGGCGCTGCCCGGCGCAATCGCGGCGGCCACCGGTGGCGATAAAGAGCAACGCATCTTCGTGCGCGGCGACCGCGCCGTGCCCTATGGCAGCGTCATGGAATTGATGAATGTGCTGCGCGATGCCGGTTACCTGAAAATCGCCCTGGTCGGCATGGAATCGCGTGAAGCGAAATGAACGTGTCCTCGCTCACCTGGTTCGACGACGAGGACCCACGCGACCTGCGCCGCTGGGCGCTCGCGGCGGCGGTGGTCCTAGGCGTGCATGTGGCGGCGATTGCCGCTTACGTCTATGTGCACCGGCCGGACGAGATCGGCGACGACACCACCCCGATCGCCGTCGACTTTTCGCCGACCAACGACACCATCGACCAGCCTGAAGTCGCGCCGACACCGGAGCAGCCGCCGCCCGTCGAGAAGCCGCCGCCTCCACCTCCACCTGAGCCCGAGGCCGTCGCCGCCCCGGAAACACCGCCGCCGCCGCCGAAGGTCGAAGAGCAAAAGCCGCCGACACCGGCCATGCCGGCGCGCAGCAAAGGCGGCGCACCGCATATCCAGCCGGCTTGGGAGACCGCCTTGGTTCGGCATCTCGAACAGTACAAACGCTATCCGAGCGCGGCGCAGGAACGTGGCGAGGAAGGTATCGTGCTGCTCGGCTTCAGCGTCGACCGCAACGGCTACGTGCTGCAACACCACATTGTCCGCTCGTCCGGCCATACCGCGCTCGACGACGAGGTCATGGCCATGATCGAGCGCGCGCAGCCGTTACCGCCGTTTCCGACGAGCATGACGGAAGACAAGCTCGACCTGACCGTGCCGATCCGGTTCTCGCTGAAGTGAATTTCGTAGGGTGGACAAAATCGTGTGCTCAGGCCTCCGCGTCGGCTTGTGCAATTTTGCCCACGCGGCTACGGCGTAGCGGCGCGCCACGCCCGCCCTACAAGACTTCGTCGCAACCGACTAACATCCGGCCGCCGCACGAGGAGCACTTATGCGCACCAAGCACGCTTTGACCGCGGCCGACGTGAAAAGACTCATTACCGCCTGCGAAGCAGAGGCCGCCAAGAACAATTGGGCGGTGGCGATTTCCGTCGTCGACGACAGCGGTATTTTGCTCGGCTTTATGCGCATGGACGGCGCACCGCGGATTTCCGGCGAGGTGTCGATCGGCAAGGCCCGCACCTCGGCCATGACCGGGCGGCCGAGCAAGTTTTTCGAGGACATGGTCAAGGCGCGACCGGCCTTCGTCGACTTTCCCGGCACGCTCATCCAGGGCGGCGTGCCGCTGATCCACGACAATGAATGCGTCGGCGGCATCGGCGTGTCGGGCGTGCAGTCGCACGAGGACGAGCAGATCGCCCGGGCCGGCGCCAACGCATTGGGCAAGGCATCGGGCTAGATCGGCGAGCCGCCCTCACAGCGAGCTCATCAGCGCGAGGATGATTTCGTCTATTCGTGGATGGTTGCGATCACGCGCGCCAGAATGGCTTGGCTATCTCAGCTTGGACACGGTCCCGAAAGCCGAGGTCCTTCAGTTCGAGCTCGGACAGAAGGGCGAGCTCATGGCGCGAGCGCGCGCGCCGGTGCCATTCCCGAAGCGTCTCGACGATGCGACGTCCCAACGAGCCGACGCGGCGTGGCTCGAGCAAGACATTTTCGCGCGAAACCGGGCGAGAGGTAAGCGAGTGCGTGGACATGGCGATCTCCCGTAACTGTTCGACATTTACGGGCGATTCCGTCCCTTAATTTTTTGCCATTGCGACAGGCGAAAAACGGCCAAGACCGATTCGGCGAGAAGCCCTGCCTGTCGCGCGACTGTCTACGCGGCATTTGCGTCGAAGATTTGACGGCACGATATGCGCGTCACCACGCATGCGATCACAATTTGTAAACGCGCACACGGTCGTCACATAGTCTGCACGCGGCAAATCGCGTGCCTTTGAAAGAAGCTAACATCGAATCCGTCGTCGCCATGGCGCGGACAAAATCCGCAATCAGCCTCAGTCGATTGCGCGCCGTCATCGAACAGGCGCACAGCGGTGGAAAGAGATGCCTGCAATGTCGACGATTCAAATGCCGGCGAACGGGCAAAATAAATTTTAATGATGCCGTTCTTCTGCGCGTCGCAGTTGCCAGCCGCGCCGGACGGTGCCGTTCTACTCCGCCGGCGCCCCGGCAAGCTGCGCCCGCGAAACCGGGCTTTGCATGTCGAGCCATATCGTCGACACCGCGGATACGACCGCCAAACCCGCAAGCAGATAAAGGCCGCTGCCAAAGCTTCCAGTCAGATCCTTGATCCAGCCGACGGCAGTCGGCCCGAAGAAACCGCCGAGATTGCCGATGCCATTGATCCAGGCGATGCCGGATGCCGCCGCAGTGCCGGTGAGCAACATGGACGGCATGGTCCAGAATGGCCCTTTGCTCCCGTAAAGCCCTATGGTCGCCACCGTCATGCCGACCACCGCCCACGGGGTGCCGATCGTCATGCCAGCAATCACCAGCCCCGCCGCCGCGGTCATGCAGGCGGCGAACAGATTCCAGCGCCGTTCGCCCATGCGGTCGGAAACATAGCCCCAGAGCAGCATGCTCAAGGCGCCGAAGACGTAGGGAATCATGCTGACCCAGCCGACCTGCATATTGGTCAGCCCGAGTTGCTTGACCATCTGCGGCAGGAACAGAAGCAATCCGAGGCTTGCCGTGACGATGCCGAAATAGTTGAGCGTCAAAATGAGAACTTTGGGATTCCAGAACGATTCCCATAAGCTCACTTTGCGCTTGGCTTCGACGAGCCTGCGTTCCTCTTCGAGCGTGGACACGAGCCAGTCGCGCTCGCCGGCATCCAGCCAGTGCGCCTCGGCGGGCCGGTCGGTAACGAAGCACAGGAAGAAGACGCCGACCAATATGGTGGGCACCGCCTCGGCGATGAACATCCATTTCCAGCCGGCAAGACCCCACGTTCCGTTGAGCTCCAACAGCGCGGTCGACAGCGGCGCGCCGGCGGCGACCGCGAGCGGCAATGCGACCGTGAAGCCGGCCATGATGCGGGCGCGGTGCCAGTCGGGAAACCAGTAGGTGAAGAACAGGATCATGCCCGGGAACAGCCCGGCCTCGGCGAGGCCGAGCAGAAACCGCATGGTGAGGAAGCTCCATGGCCCGACACAAAACGCGGTGGCGCCTGACAGCAGGCCCCAGCTCACCATGATGCGCGCGATCCATCGCCGCGCGCCGACCTTGTGCAGAATGAGATTGCTCGGCACCTCGAACAGGAAATAGCCCCAGAAGAAGGCGCCGGCCGCCATGCCATAGGTCGCCGCATCGAGCCCAAGATCCTTGTTCATGGTCAAAGCGGCGAAGCCGACATTGATGCGGTCGAGGTAGCAGAGCAAGTAAGTCAGGATGGCGAGCGGCAATAGTCGCCAATAAACCTTGCGCACCGCCGTCTGCTCGATCGGCATCGCACCCTCCCCGATAAAGCTCTTCTTATCTTGCCGTCAGCATAGACGCGCGGATGGCATAAGCAACGCCGCTTCGGTGGCCGAACCGCACAAAACTGCATTGTTGCGGTGCGTCAGTACGTTAGCGACCCGTGGCGCAACGCCCTCGCCGGGGATATTCTCTGTTCGCCAGCGCGGGCGGAGTATGGCGATGCCGGCCGACCCTATCGATTTCTGGTTCACGACGGGCAGCACGTATTCATATTTGAGCGTGATGCGCCTCGGCGGATTGGAGCGCTCCAGCGGCATCAAATTCAGGTGGCGGCCGTTTCATCTGCTCTCGATCCTCCAGGACATGAATCACGTGCCGTTCGCCGACAAGCCGGCGAAGTCCGCCTATATGTGGCGCGATATTGAAAGGCGCGCCGCCATGTACGGCCTGCCGGCAGTCTTACCAGCGCCCTATCCGGTGAAACAGTCGATCATGGCGAACCGCGTGGCGCTTGTTGGCATGCAGCAAGGCTGGGGCGCCGATTTCGTGCGCGCCGCCTACCGCCGATGGTTTCAGCTTGGCGAGGAGCCCGGCAGCGAACCCAATCTGTCGGAAAGCTTGCGCGACATCGGGCAGGATCCACAAGCCGTGCTCGCTGTGGCGAATGCCGCCGAGACCACAGCCGCTTTGCTGGGGTGGATTCAACTAGTCAGGGCAACACCTTCTAATCTTACGAGGTGAGGAGGTGCGCCATGGTGACGTCGCGGATTCTGTTTACCGCAGCACAGAAGGCCGAACTGTGGGAGCGATGGAAGAGCGGGCAAAGTGCAGCGGCCATCTCGCGGGCGCTGGAAAGGAGGAACAAGACCGGCATTGAGCGGATCGTGGTGCTGCATGGCGGGATC
>JASHOX010000025.1 GCA_030038415.1 Xanthobacteraceae bacterium | reverse complement strand
TCGTGACCGTTTAACGCCTCGCCGCTAGGGACCGGCAGCTCGCTGGCGGATCGCGCGCTATCCTGTGCGCTGGGCGCGGTCTCCGTCTCGCCGCCGTCGAGTAGCGGGTTCCGCTCAAGCTCGGCCTCGACATAGGCCACCAGATCGAGATTCGAGAGCTGCAGCAGCTTGATGGCCTGCATCAGCTGCGGCGTCATCACCAGCGCTTGGCTCTGCCGGATCTGGAGTCGTTGCGTAAGCGCCATAATGGCCTGAATTGGTCCGATTCTTGCTTGTCTGTCCTTGTACAGCAGTTCCGGTGCCCTGTCGTCAACCCATTTCCGTCAAGCTTAAAGCCGGAACTCCTCGCCCAAATAGAGCCGGCGCACGTCGGGGTTGTTAACGATGTCGTCGGCCCGGCCCTCCATCAGCACTTCGCCGGAATAGATGATGTAGGCGCGGTCAGTGAGGCCGAGCGTCTCGCGCACGTTATGGTCGGTGATCAGGACGCCGATGCCGCGATTGGTCAGGTGCCGCACTAGCGCCTGGATGTCGCCCACCGCGATCGGATCGATGCCGGCGAACGGCTCGTCAAGCAGCATGTAATTCGGCCGCGTCGCCAGCGCGCGCGCAATCTCGACCCGGCGGCGCTCGCCGCCGGACAGCGCGATCGCCGGCGTCTTGCGCAAGCGGGCGATGTTGAATTCCTCAAGCAGTGAATCGAGGTCCTGCTGGCGTCGCCGCGCATTGGGCTCGACCACTTCGAGCACGGCGCGGATGTTGTCCTCGACCGATAGCCCACGGAAAATCGAGGCTTCCTGCGGCAAATAACCGATGCCAAGCCGCGCGCGCTGATACATCGGCAAGCGCGTGACATCGGCGCCATCGAGCTCGATACGCCCTTGGTCGGCCTTGATCAGCCCGGTGATCATATAGAACACTGTGGTCTTGCCGGCGCCGTTGGGGCCAAGCAGGCCGACCGCCTCGCCTTTGCGCACGTAGAGGCTGACGCCCTTGACGACCTTGCGGCCGACGAAGGTTTTTTCCACGCCGTGGACGGCAAGCAGGCCCCGGCGCTCGCCCGGCACGGCGCCGTTGCCATCGGCGCGGCGGCGGGGTCGCGCCGCGCGCTGTCCGTTTTGCGGTCCGTTCTGTGGACTTGGTTGGCGTCGCGCCTGCAACGGCGCCGGAACCGGTACTGGTTCCGGCAAGGGCTGCGGCGGCGGAATTTTGCCACGCGGTTTCTCCCCCGGCCCCGGCAGGCTTGCGATATCGACATAGATATTGCTGATGGCGCCGCCCATCGTTTCCAAATCGATCCTTTCAAGATCGATTGCCGCGTCGCCGCGGGGTGGGGCGCGGCGCGGCGCGGGAGTGCGGCGGCGAAAATATGCGAATAGGTCTGGCACGCCGATCTCGGAAATCCCGCCTAACGAAGCTGAATTCTGTCTAGCTTGCTGAGTTTAGCCGATTTTCTTCGCGGAAAGTGGGGGCCGGCGCCTCAATTCGCCGGCTAATTGGCCCGGCCTGGCCCAATGGTCATGAAATTCGTCGGGCCGCCATTCTGGCTCTTACCCGGCTGAATAAGCGCGCGAACACGGCCCGGTCCGGGCGCACCGGCCCCGGCGCCGCCATTGCTGCTGCCCGATTCGACCCGGGCATTTCCCGTGACCATATCGACCACTACCTTTTCGCCGTGGATGACATTTTGGCCCTGGCTGACCACGACATTGCCGCTCAAGGTGATGGTTTTCGTTTTCAGGTCATAGATGCCGAGGTCGCCGCTTGCGTTTTGATCCTTGGTGATGACGGTGACGCCGCCGCGCGCCTCGATGCGGCGGATATTCTGCGCGTTCTGCGCGCCCTGCGGCATGCCGGGCGTCGATTTGGTGGTGGTTACCGGCGTGCCGTTGCCGGCGATGCCGACCTCCTGCCCGTAGAAGACAACGAGACTCTGGCATTTCATTGTGGTGTCGCCCTGCACCACCTGGACATTGCCGGAAAAGGTCGCGGTCTTCGCCTTGTCGCGGACTTCGAGGGTGGCGGCCTCGATCTGGACCGGCTGGTCCTTGTGGTCCTGCGCAAGTCCAGGGAACGCCCCCGGTGCGGCGGATGGCCCTTGCGCCGCAGCCGACGTTGCAACGGCCAGTGCCGCAAGCGCGGTGCAGAGTTTAAGGCAGCGCATCATTGATTGCTCTGGGCCGGGTTGCCGATTGCGGTGGCTGCGCCGCCGGCTTCCTTGCCCGGCTGCAGCGTCATCGCCACGCCGGTGAAGCGGACCACGCTGCCGTTGTCGCCGATATCGAGCCGCTGCGCATCGAGAAAGCCGTTGAGCATTTTCACCGAGACCGGCTTGTCGGAGATCACGTTGCCTTTGCGCACGTCGATGACCGCTTCGCTAAGCCGGCCCTCGTAGCCGGTCGACGACACGAGGTGAATGTCGTCCTTAAGCGTCAATATTTCCGCCTTCACATCATAGATGCCGGAAGCCGCCGTCATTTCCACGCTGCTCTTGTCCTGCATTTCCATCTTGGCGTGGAGTTTGTCGAGCTCGACAAGATTGGGCCTGGTAATGTCTTGCGCTGCGGCTTCCGCGGAAAATTCATAGGCGCGGGAATCCAGGGTGAACCCGGTGAGCCGCGGCTCCTCCATGGTGATCCTGGTGCCGTGGATCACAAGTTTGCCGAGATCACCCGGCAACCGAAAGCCGCCAATCGGCGGCATATAGTCGATGACCGCGACCGTCAGCAGAAGCGCCGCTATGCCGATCGGCACACCGATGCGCAGCAACCGCACCCGCCGGCTGTGCCGCAGCGCCGCCCGGTAGGTCCGTTCGAAATCGCCGCGCGAACCGGCTGCAAATCCGTTCGCCGCGTTCTCGGGATAGACAATGGCCAAACAGGTATCCCTTTGCGCGTCGCCCGAATCCGACCTTAGACCACGGTTTGAGCGGCTTTGTCTCGCGAAAATCGTCGGCAAAATTGCCGCGAATGTGGCCAGGACCGAGCCAAGCCACGGGGGCCGAGCCGCGGGGCTGAGCCACGGAGCCGAGGGTTAACGGCCCCGCCCGGCTTACGAATGCGCGAAAATATCGTCGGCGGCAAAGCCCGCCAGGTCGAGCCGCACCCGATCTGGCAGGAAGCCGAAACAACCGGCGGCTAGCTTTTCGCGGCCCTCGCGGGCCAGCATGCTGTCGAGCCTGTCTCTGAGCGCATGGAGGTAGGTGACGTCGGCCGCGGCGTAAGCCACCTGCGCTTCGGTGAGCTCGGGAGCGCCCCAGTCCGAGGATTGCTGCTGCTTGGAAAGGTCCTGCCCCAGCACTTCGCGCACCAGATCCTTAAGGCCGTGCTTGTCGGTATAAGTGCGGGTCAGCCGCGACGCGATCTTGGTGCAGTAGACTGGCTCCGGCATCACGCCAAAGGTCTTGCACAGCATGCCGAGGTCGAACCGCGCGAAATGGAAAATCTTCAGCAGATTTTTGTCGGCAAGAAGTCGCATCAGATTGGGCGCGGCGTTCGGCGTGTCTTTGGCGTGCGGCGGAATCTGCACCACGTCGGCGGAGCCGTCCCCGGGCGACAGCTGCACCACGCACAACCGGTCGCGGTCGAGATCGAGCCCCATGGTTTCGGTATCGATCGCGACCGCGCGCGAGCCGGCAGTCAAGTAGCGCGAGATATCCGGCAGATCGCCGCGATGAAGACGAATGGTCGGCATGCTTGCGTGTTATCGCCCGCGTTGCCGGCAATTCCAAGAGGTATTTTCACGGTTCATCACCAGCAACGACCCGATGCCGTCACACATAGCCAAGCCAGTGCCAATAGGTGACGCCGAAGATGAGCGTGAGCACATAGGCGAGCACGGTAATGGCAATGCCGGTGCGCACGAAGTCGCGCGCGAGAAAAGTCTCGGTGCCATAGGCCAGCATGCCTTGTGGTGAATTTACCGGCAGGATGAATCCGAAGCTGACGACGAATTGCAGCAAGACGGTCATGCCCAGCACGCTGATGCCAGGCGTCTGCACCTTTTGGATGATGGCAATGATGATCGGGATCATGGTCGCGGCAAGCGCGGTGGCGCTGGCGAAGCCAAGGTGAATGACGACAAGGAACATTGCCATTATCGCCAACACCGCGATACCGGCGAGCTGATCGAGCCCGAACCAATCGACGATCAGGCCGGCGAGCCATTGCGCGGCATGCGTCTGCAACAACGCCGTGCCCAGACTGATGCCGACGCCGAACAGAACGATCGTGCCCCAGGGAATAAGCGTGTTCGCCTTTTTCCAGTCCATCACGCCGACATAGGGCAGGAACAACAGCGCGACGGCGACCGTCGTCGTGGTCGACGAGTCGAATGGATGCAGAATTCCTTCCGTTGCCCAGAAGCACAACAGAACGAGGGAAACGGCAAGCAGACGTTTTTCCTTCGGCGCCATCGGGCCGAGCTCGACCAGCGCCTTGTCAACGGCGGCTTGGCCGCCGGGCATCTCGCTGGCTTCCGGCGGCATCATGAACATCATGATGTAATAGAGTCCGACCGACATCAGGATGGAAAACGGCGCGGCGGCGATTAGCCAGTCCAGCCAGGTAACGTCCTGATGCAGGATCGACTGAATGAAACCGATGGCGATCATGTTTTGCGCCGCAGCGGTCTTGATACCGACATTCCAGATACTCACCGCCTGAACGGTCGTGATCATCATCATTCCGGCGAAGCGGCTTTTCCTCTCCACGCCGAAAGCGAGAATGACGCCCATCATGATCGGAATCACGGCGGCCGCGCGCGCGGTCGCGCTCGGTACCAGGAACGCCAAGACAATCGAGACGATGATGCTGCCCATGACGATTCGGTTGGTGCGGGCGCCGACACGCCGCAGCACGACCAACGCGATGCGCCGATCGAGACCGGTGATCGTCATCGCTGCGGCAAGGAACAGCGCGGCGGCAACGAGTGTAAGCGCGGTATTGCCGAATCCGCTCATCGCCATGGTCAGGCCCTGGGCGGTCCCATACAGCGCTTTCGGGTTCGTTACGTTCGGCGACAAACCAAGAGACATGGCCATCAGCGCGGCAATGACGACGGCGCTGATGGCATAGTCCAGCGCCTCGGTGATCCAGACCACGACGGCGAAGCCGAAAATCGCGAGCATTCGCTGACCGGCAAGCGGCAGGCCGGCCGGCGTCGGCGACACCATGATGGCGATCAGCACCGCGACGGCAGCGAGCAAACCCCAATGCTTAAACGCTAGGCCGGAACCGGCGCTCGCAGTAGTCGACGGTCCTCTCTCAGCGACAGCCATGGCGCAACCTCCCAATGCCGACGCACTTGTAGCTTCGATGAGAACGCGCGGAGATGTCTTGATCCACGTCAAGAGGCCGGCAATGGCAGCCTACGGGCTCACCCTTAGGCGAAAATCCGGAATTTTCTTTTGCCGCCGTCGAGGTCAGAAAGACGCCATCACATCAGACGGGCGTGTCATGAATTCGTCGCTCTATAGCCTGGACCGGGGAACGCATCTGAAGATCGTCATGGTCGCGGCGATGATGGCAGTCGTGGTCCTGATCGTCGGCGAGAGCGCTCAACCCGGTCGCAGCGCGCCGGCTGCTGCCGCAGCCGCGGCCATTGCGATCCCCGGAGCGAGTTCGACATGGTCGGTGGCCAAACCTGAAATCCTTGCGCGCATCCCTGGTTAATTTGCATCGACTTGTTCGACACAGCGGCCAAATCGCCGCGTGCGGTCTCGCGCGAGTAAAGCGCCTACCCTGCGGAACGTCAAAGAATGGAAATTATCCCATCGTATTTAGCGCCTTCAGCATAATTTCCTTCTTATTTTTCGGCACTTCTTGCGACCATGGAGAATAAGCTTCTATTTAATGGCTCCTGCCGAGGTTCGAGGAGCCTTGCATGTCGCGTGCGGTTGCCACCATCCCCAATACCGCGCCGTTCTCGGAAGAGGACGTCGAGCTGCTCAACCGGGTGGTCGGTCCGGCGACCGCGGTGCAACGGGCGTGGCTGGCCGGTTTCCTCGCCGGTGTCGAGCAGGCCGCGGCCGCGCCGCGACCTTCGACCGGATCCGCTGCGGAACCTCTTACCATCGTCTTCGCCAGCGAATCCGGAAATTCCGAGAAGCTCGCCGCCGATATGGCGCGGCAATCGCGCAAGCTCGGCTTTAAGCCGACGCTGATCGACATGGCCGAGCTCGATCTGTCGGCGCTCAAGGGGGCGTCGCGGCTCGTTGTTATCGCCGCCACCTGGGGCGAGGGCGAACCGCCCGGGCGGGCGGCGCGGGTTTATGCCGAATTGATGCGGGACGGAGCACCGAGCCTCGACGGCGTCGAATACGGCGTCCTGGCGCTTGGCGATACCGCCTATGCGGAGTTCTGCGCGGTCGGCAAACGCATCGACGAACGGCTCGCCGAGCTTGGCGCCAAACGCGTGGTCGATCGCGTCGATTGCGATCTCGATTTTGCCGAACCGGCCGGCAATTGGATCGCTGCCACGCTAAAGACGTTGACGCCGCCGGACACCAGCCGCAGCCGCGTGATCGAAGTCGATTTCGCCGGCAACGCCGCGGCCAAAGCCAATCCCGGCATCGTCGAGGCCGAGATCGTCGAGCATTTGAACCTGAATTCGTCGCGCTCGGACAAGGAGACGATTCACCTGGCGCTCGCATTCGAGGGCGCGGCGCCGGCCTATGAACCCGGCGATTCGCTCGATCTCTATCCCGAGAACGACCCGGCCTATGTCGATGCGCTGCTGGCACTGGCGCATTCGACGAAAGATGACGCACTGCGCGGCGAGCTGATCGCCGCACGTGATGTGGCGACGCTTTCCGTCAAGACGCTGGAATCCTATGCGGCGATCACCGGACATGAGCGCGTCAAGGCACTCATCGCGGACGGGCAAGCGCGTGATTGGGCCGCCGGTCGGCAGCTCATCGATCTGCTCGCAAGCTTTCCGACCGCGCTCGCCGCCGAGCAATTGCGCATGCTGACGCGGCCGCTCAGCCCGCGCGCTTATTCCATCGCGTCGTCGCGCCGCGAATTCGCCGACGAGGCGCATCTTCTCGTTTCGCCGGTGCGCTACATCGCCCATGACCAGCCGCGCAAAGGCGTCGCCTCCAATTACGTCGCCGAACGGCTCAAACGCGGCGACCGGGTGCGCGTGAAGCTGCGGCCCAACCGCCACTTTGCGCTGCCGGATCCCGGCCGCGACATCATCATGGTCGGTCCCGGCACCGGCGTCGCGCCGTTCCGCGCCTTCGTCCAGGAACGCCGCGCGACTGGAGCCAAGGGCAAAAATTGGCTGTTCTTCGGCGACCGCCGCTTCACCCATGATTTTCTCTATCAGCTTGAATGGCAGGACGCGTTGCAAGACGGCTCGCTCGCCCGCATGGACATCGCGTTTTCGCGCGACCGGCCCGAGAAAACCTATGTGCAGCACAAGATGTGGGATCGCCGCCGCGAGTTGATCGATTGGCTCGATAATGGTGCGCACTTCTATGTCTGCGGCGACGCCAAGGCGATGGCGAAGGACGTGCGGGCGACTTTGACGCGCGCCTATGCCGACGTGAAAGCCCTGTCGCCGGAAGCGGCCGATGCCGCGATTGCGGGGCTGGACCGCGAGAAGCGCTACCTGCAGGACGTGTACTGATCGGCTCTGCCGATTCCTGATCGGACTTGAAAATCATGGACGACGACGTTTCGCGCAACGAGCGCATCAAAGAAGCAAGCGACTATCTGCGAGGGACGCTGGCGCAGGGCCTTACCGAAGAGATCACCGGGGCCATCGCCGAGGACGACCAGCAGCTGGTCAAATTCCACGGCATGTATCTGCAGGACGACCGCGACCTGCGGCCCGAGCGCACGCGCAAGAAGATGGAGAAGGCTTTCGCCTTCATGATCCGCGTCCGCATCCCCGGCGGCGTGGTTTCGCAGCAGCAATGGCTGGCGCTCGATCGGGTGGCACGCGATTACGGCAACGGCACCATGCGGCTGACCACCCGGCAGACCGTGCAATTGCACGGCGTGATCAAATCGAATCTGAAATCGACGCTGCGGGCGATCGACGTCGCGGTGCTCAATTCCATTGCCGCCTGCGGCGATGTCAATCGCAACGTCATGTGCGGCGTTACTCCGGAGCAGTCGCGCGCGCATGCCGGCGCCTTGGCGCTGGCGCGGGCCATTTCCGAACAGCTGTTGCCGCGGACGCCGGCCTACCGCGAAATCTGGCTCGACGGCGAAAGGATCGCCGGGGGCGAGGACGAGGTAGTCGAGCCGATCTACGGCAAGACTTACCTGCCGCGCAAATTCAAAATCGTCGTCGCAGTGCCGCCGTCAAACGACGTCGACGTTTTTGCTCACGATCTCGGCTTCATCGCCATCGTCGACGCCGCCGGAGAGATCGGGGGCTGGAATGTCACCGTCGGCGGCGGCATGGGCATGACGCATGGCGAGCCGGAAACTTATCCGCGCACCGCCGAGCTTTTGGGTTATTGCGAGACGAAGGATGCCGTGGCGATCGCGGAAGCGGTGGTCACCACGCAACGCGACTGGGGCGATCGCAAGAACCGCAAGCACGCACGGCTCAAATACACCATCGAGGATCGCGGCCTCGATGCATTCCGCGCTGAGGTCGAGCGGCGCGCCAAGGCAAAGCTGGCGGCGCCCCGGCCGTTTTGCTTTACCTCCACCGGCGACCGCTACGGCTGGAGCGAGGCGGGCGGCGGCAAAGCGCATCTCACTCTGTTCGTGCAGAACGGACGGCTCCTCGACCAGAGCGGCGCGCCACAACTCTCGGCACTGCGCCGCATTGCGGAAATCCATGACGGCGAGTTCCGCCTTACCCCGAACCAGAATCTGATCGTCGCCAATGTGCCGACGGAAAAACAAACCCAGATCGAGACCATAGCGCGCGAGGCGCGGCTGCTGGCGCCGTGGTCGGGGCTCCGCCGCAACGCCATGGCTTGCGTGGCGCTGCCAACCTGCGGTCTCGCGCTGGCCGAGAGCGAGCGCTATCTGCCCGAGCTTTTAATGGCGCTCGACGGCAAGCTGGCGGCGCATGGTCTTTCCGCCGACGATATCGTCATTCGCATGACCGGATGCCCGAACGGCTGCGCCCGGCCCTATCTCGCCGAAATCGGCTTGGTCGGCAAAGGCCCCGGCCGTTACAATCTCTATCTGGGCGGCGCCTTCGATGGCTCGCGGCTCAACAAGCTTTATCGCGAAGACCTCGACCACGCCGGCATCGTTGCCGCGCTCGATCCGCTGTTCGCGGCCTACGCGGCCGAGCGGCAGGCGGGAGAACGGTTTGGCGCGTTCGTCATTCGCGCCGGTTTCGTGGCGGCGAGCCGCAATGGCCGCGACTTTCATGCTAATAGCGGATCGCGGCGCGCAGCATGAGCGGCGAGTGCACCGGGACGCAAAGCAGGCCGGAACGGTTGGGCGCGCTGGCGCGGCTACCGCTGTTCTTTGCGCTCGAGGGTAAGCGCGCGGTGATCGCCGGCGGCAGCCCGGCGGCGGCGTGGAAGGCCGAGCTGCTGTCGGTGACAGGCGCACGCGTCGACGTTTATGCCGTCGATCCCTGCAGCGAGCTATTGCAGCTCGCAGCCGATCGTCCTGTCGGCAATGTCATATTACATCGCCGCGCCTGGACTGCGGCGGATTTGCCGGGTGCCGCGCTCGCCGTCGGCGACTGTCGCGATGATGACGAGGCGGCTGCCTTTGCCGCCGCCGCGCGAAATGCCGGTGTTCCCGTCAACGTCATCGATAAGACGGCCTATTGCGATTTTTCCTTCGGCGCTATCGTGAATCGCTCGCCGCTGGTGATCGGCATTTCAACCGACGGCGCAGCGCCGGTTTTCGCGCGGGCGATACGCGGCAAGCTTGAAGCGCTGCTGTCGAGAGGATTCGCGCGCTGGACCGTCGCCGCCGCAGCCTGGCGCGCCGCAGTGCAGGCATCAGCACTGTCTTTCACCGGGCGGCGCAGATTTTGGGAGCTGTTCACGGCTCACGCCATGGCGAATGCCAACGAGGAGCCCGGCCAGGAGGATTTCGATCGCTTCATCGATGGGGCAAGCGGTGGCATCGACCATGGCTCGGTGACAGTGCTTGAAGCCGACAGCAACGATCCCGACTCCCTGACGCTGCGCGGAATTCGCGCGCTACATGCGGCTGACGTCATCGTGTTCGACGAGCAAGTCCCGCACCAGGTCCTCGACTTCGCGCGCCGCGAAGCGAAGAAAATCCGCATCGGCAAGTCGGGGCGCGACGGAGAACCCGACGCATTGATGGCCGAATTCGCCAAGCAAGGCGTCCGGCTCGTCCGACTCAAGGCGTGCGACCGCAATGCCGGCGGTACTTTCCAGCAAGCGCTGCAGCACGCGGCGCCTCCTTTGGTTCCCGATCTTACCGCCGTGGATCGCAGCTAGTGATGCCGGCAACACTCGGCAATTGCGGTAAATTGTCGGCGACAGGCCGGGCCCGCTCCCACGTATCCACCCCGGAAACGGTCTTTTCCCGGCTTCGCATCGAGGTTAAATTCATCCGGGGCGAATATCCGAGTGGAGAGCTGCCATGGATCGGACCGTGGCCCGTCTCAATGTCGAGCATTATCGCAAATTGCTGGCGCACGAAACCGATGAATCGAAAAGGCAGACATTGCTGCGCCTGTTGCAAGAGGAAGAGGCAAAACTGACCGCTCCCGACAAACCGGGTCAAGAACGGCGGCGCCGAGGTTAGGCCTTTTTATCATTCCATTCCCGCCAGTGCGTCGGCTGCACTTCAATTCTGCTTTTGCTTTCGGCGTTGACCCAGCCATTGAGGACGCGACGGCAGGGAAACACCAAAGCATGCGGCTCGCCGGAATCGATGACCGCCAATTCGAGATCGCGGTCGAAAGGCGCAGAGGTGATAGGCTGCCACATAATATAAAGTTCGCCCGGACCTTCGCCGTTCGTCTTTGATTTAGATCAAGACGCGATTGGCAGGCCCTGTTTGAGAACGTTCGGCCACGGAGAACGCTTCCACGTCCGAGGAGGCTGGCGCGACTTCTGCCGTTCACCTATGCGGCGGCGTGCTGCCCGATACGGCTGTACGGGCTTCAGGCGCCGATCCAGCTAATCTCCGGCGCTTTTCTCGGCACCGCGGGCGGCTCCGATTTCGGGTGGCCGAGAATAATCGGAGCACAGGGACGATACGCCGCCGGGATCTTGAGCAGCGCCTTGCCTTCGGACGTGCCGAGCCAGCCTTGAGCAAATCCAATCCAACACGTACCGAGGCCTGCGCCACGCGCCGCCAGCATAAGGTTTTCCGCGGCCAGCGCGCAGTCCTCGACCGCCCAAGGAATATCCGCCACCGTGGAAATCACGATCAGCACCGGCGCATGATAAAAAATGTCGAAATTCGCATCGTTCAATATCTGCTGGAAATGGTGCGACATGAGGCCGACCGGCGTGCTTCTGACCATAAACGCCTTGGCCTCACGCGAAATTTTCGCCAGCACGGCCCTGTCGCGGACAACACAGAACGAACAGGGCTGCTGATTGACCGCGCTGGGCGCCTGCACCGCCGCTTCGATCAGCGCGCGAATGGTCTCGTCGTCGACCGATTCGGCCGTGAATTCGCGAACGGCGCGCCGTGTGTAGATCGCTTCCTTGAGGTCCATCATTGCACCGCCAAGCCAGATCAGCAAACTTATAGGACCGAGCAAATTGCGCGGGTTGATCCAGATCAAAGCGGCGGGCGCCTGCCCGGTGCAATTTTGCAATTGCTGGATTGCCTTCCGAATTCGTCCTCCCCCCAGGAACTCGGATAACCAGCGCTAAAACCCCGGCCGCCAATTCGGCCGGGGTCCTTTTTTCGGACCAGGACGAAGTGCGTAATCTAAACCCTCGGATAGCCGACGGTCTGAGCAAACTGGATGATTTGTCCAGCGGGCAGCTGCAAGGTTTTCGCCAGCGCCGCGGGCACGCTCTCACGGAACACCGTGGCAAGGCCCGCGGAAGCACAATACAAATAAACGTTCTGGCCAGTCACGCCTGCTGTGGCACCCGACGTTGCGTTCTTTTCGGCGTCCGTGGCGTTGGGCATTTTCGAGGTATCGAACGCATAAACAAGATTGAGCGGCGCGGTCGCCACGAAGGACTGGCCGGTCGTGGTCTGCCCGCGCAGGTCGCCCGCCATGTGAAACAGGAGGCGGTGGGTCTTAGGCTCGTAAAGCCAGACACCGTCGGCTCGGACGAGATAAACGTCCAGCAGATAAGCGTCACGCCACCGCGGCACGGTGCGTCCATCGCTTTGCGGGCGATTGACGCCCCAGGCCGCCCACAGCACATTCGAAAGATCCTGGTTCGACAGTGGCCGGTCCGAATAATCGCGAAGCGTCTTACGCCCTTTGAGGGCGAGCATCAGCGGTTTGCCGCCCGCCGTGTCGGGAGACGGCAAATCGATGGGGGCCGGAGTTTGAGCTAATGCTGGTGTCGTTGCGGTCGCTGCGGCGGCAGCGACGGTCGACAGGATGCCGAGATTGACTTCGCGGCGCGTGCTCATAGGAATCCCCGCGGTGACCGGTGCCGGAACCCGTAATCGATAACGGCTGCGGCGTGCGGTCGCGTTGATGTAAATCAAGACGACTGTGAATGCGGATGCCGATCGAAATCAGTGAAACGGGCGATGCGTTTAGCGGCCTCACCACCGCAGAGGCAGAGCGCCGTCTGCGCGAATTCGGACCGAACGCGGTCGTTGAGGAGCACATTCATCCGCTCCAACGGGTGATGCGGCATTTCTGGGCGCCGGTGCCGTGGATGCTCGAAGCGACGATCGTGCTGCAGATTGCCATCGGCCAGCGCGTGACCGCTTTGCTGATCGCGCTGCTCTTGATCATGAATGTTGTTCTCGGAGTGAATCAGGAAAGCCGCGCGGATGCCGCTTTGGCGCTGCTCAAGCGGCGGCTTGCGCTGAAGTCGCGGGTCAAGCGCGACGGCGCCTGGATCGAGGCTTTCGCGGCGGACCTCGTCCCCGGTGACACCGTGCAGATTTCGCTCGGCGAAGTCGTTCCCGCCGACGTGACGGTGATCGCCGGCTCGCTGCTGGTCGATCAATCCATGCTGACCGGCGAATCAGGTCCGGTCGAGACCGATGCCGGAAAGACCAGCTATGCCGGCGGCCTGGTGCGGCGCGGTGAAGCGATCGCCAAAGTCATCGCTACCGGAACGAGGACTTATTTCGGACACACCGCCGAACTGGTGCGCGTCGCCCATGTCGAGAGCGCCGAGCAGAAAGCGGTACTGGCCGTGGTCCGCAATCTGACGGTGCTCAACTTCGCCATCGTCGTCGGCATCGTCGCCTACGCGCTCTCCATCGAGGTCAATGTTCGTGAGATCGCCATGCTCGTCCTCACCGCCATGTTATCGGCGGTGCCGGTGGCGCTGGCGGCCACTTTCACGTTGGCGGCGGCGCTGGGGGCCCGGACGCTGGCGCTGAAGGGCGTGTTGCTCACGCGATTGTCGGCACTGCATGAAGCCGCCACGATCGACGTTTTGTGCTGCGATAAGACCGGCACACTGACCTTGAACGAGCTTTCGGTGGCCGCGATCCGTCCGGTCAAAGCAGGCTGCGCCGCCGTCGATGTGATCGGCTTTGCCGCGCTCGCCAGTTCGGCCGACGGGCACGATCCGATTGATGCTGCCATTCGCAAAATGCTGGCTGCGAACAAAACTGCAGGTCGGGCGCCGCTCGCCGCGGCACATTTCCAGCCGTTCGACCCGGCAACTAAAATGGCCGAGGCGACCGCTGTCGACAACGGCCATGAAATTCGCGTCGTCAAGGGTGCTCCTGCGGTCGTAGCTGCTTTGGCCCCCCTGAACGGAGAAGCAAGCGCTGAATTGGACGCCCTGACGCATGCTGGATATCGCACGCTTGCCGTGGCTGCAGGTCCGGCAGGCGCGCTCGACCTGATCGGCTTTATTGCATTCGGCGATCCACCCCGGCCGGATTCGGCACAATTGCTGAACGAACTGCGCACACTCGGCGTGCTTCCAGTCATGGTCTCGGGCGACTCGCCGGCAACCGCCGCCACGGTCGCCCATGCGATTGGTCTCGACGGGCCGATCTGCCCGCCGGGACAAATTCCCGAGCGCGTCGGTCCGAACGATTTTGCCGTCTATGCCGGTGTTTTGCCGGAACAGAAGTTTAAATTGGTCAAGGCCTTCCAGCGGGAGGGCCACGCCGTCGGCATGTGCGGTGACGGCGCCAACGACGCGCCGGCCCTGCGGCAGGCGCAGCTAGGCATCGCGGTCTCGACCGCGACCGACGTCGCCAAGGCGGCCGCCGGAGTCGTGCTCACAAAACCCGGCCTTGGTGAAATCGTCGCCTGCATCAGCGAAGGCAGGTCCGCATTCCAGCGCGTGCTGACCTACACGTTGATGATTCTGGTCAACAAAAGCGTCACGCTGATCGTGCTCGGCGTCGGTTTGATCGTCACCGGTCACGCCGTATTGACGCCGTTTCTCCAGGCGCTGGCGATGCTCACCAATGACTTCGTGACGATGTCGCGCGCCGCCGACCGTGCGCATCCGTCGCCCTATCCGAACGCGTGGCGGGTCCGCAATCTGACGCTCGGTGCCATTCCCTTGGGTGGGTTCAGACTGCTTTATCTGGTCGCGATTCTGAGCTTGAGCTGGTACGTGCTGCACCTGAGTCCCGGCCAGATGCAGACCTTGACCTTCGTCATGCTCGGCTTTGCCGGACAGGGAAACGTCTATGTGCTGCGGGAGCGCGGCCGGCTGTGGAGCTCGCGTCCGGCACCGATCATGCTGCTGGCGTCGCTCTGTGACGTGGCAGTGATGGCAATGCTGGCCGCGGGCGGCATCTTCATGGCCGCGTTACCGCTGTCGATCATCGCCATGCTGATCGGCACGACGCTCGTGTTCACGCTGGCGATGGACTCGATCAAACTGGCGGTGTTTCGCCGTTTGCGGATCGATTGACTCTGCATCCGCTACGCCGCCGCCTGGGCCATGCTTGAGCGAAACCGCCAGATGGCGAGAACGAAAAACAAGCCTCCGATCGCCGCTACCAGGAGAAACTGTGGCCACACCACGTCGATGCCGGCGCCACGATAAAGAATCGACTGCGCGAACGATACGAAATGCGTCGACGGCGACGCCTGCATCACGGTGGCGAGCCACGGCGGCATGCTTTCGAGCGGGGTGTTGCTGCCGGAGAGCATGTTCATCGGCATATAGATCAGCATGTAGAGCAGGCCGAGCTGGGGCATCGAACGCGCGACCGTCCCGATGAATATGCCGATGGCGCAGGCAAAAAACAGATAGATCACGACGCCGACCATAAACAACGGTATCGAGCCGGCGATTGGAATGCCAAGCATCCCGCGTACGACAAAATAGAGCGAGATTCCAACCGCTACGGTGATGACCAGGCCATTTGCCCAGACCTTTGACATCGCGATTTCGAACGGCGTCACCGGCATGACCAGCAAATGGTCCATCGTGCCGTGCTCGCGCTCGCGCACGATGGCGGCGCCCGCGAGAATGATCGCAAGCATGGTGATATTGTTGATAATGCCCATGACCGTAGTAAACCATGCCGTCGTAACATTGGGGTTGAACACGATCCCTACGTTGAGATTGACCGGCGACAGCGGCGTGCCTTCGCGGTGGGAGAGAAAATCCTGAATCTCCGTCATGATGATCTGTTGGGCGTAGCCCGATCCCAGGCCGGCCTGCACCATCACCGTCGCGTCGACGTTGACTTGCAGAGCGGGATCACGGCCGCCCAGCACGTCCCGTTCGAAATTCGGGGGGATGTCGATGACAAACGTATATCGTCTCATATTCATGAGCGGGACGATGTCCCGCTCGGTTATGTACTGCGGCGGCCGGAAATATGGCGGCAAGAATGCATGGGCGATCCGTCGCGACAATTCGGAGTGATCCTCATCGACAATGGCGACCGGGGCATTGTGTACTTCCTGCGAGTAACTGCCCGCTTGAGCAATAATGGCGAGCGAGAAGGCATAGATCACGAGCCCCAACAGCACGAAATCCCGCAAAAAGCTGCGCAGTTCCTTGGTGCCAAGCCAGAAGATGTTGCCGATCGTGCGCATGGCATCCGCCCTCAACGTTCCTGCTTGCGCAACAGCAAAAAGCTTATGAACGTCAGCACCGGAATGAAAAGCGCCAACTCGGCCAGCACGCCGCCGAGATCGGCAAAACCTAGTCCCTTGGTGAAGGTGCCGACGCTGATCGGCACGAAATAGGTCATCGGAAAGGCCCGCCCCATGATTTGCGCCATGCCGGAGAGCGACGAGACCGGCGTCATCATGCCGGCGAATTGCGACGCCGGCAGCACGGTCATGATGGCCGTGCCGAACAGGGCGGCGATTTGAGTGCGCGCGAACGCGGATATCACCATGCCATAGGCCGTCGTCGTGGTGACGTAGATGAACGCGCCGAGGAGAAGCACGAGAAAGCTTCCTTTGAGCGGCACCTGGAAGATGAACAGGGCCATGAGGAACATCAGCGCAAAATTCGCCATGGCGACGCCGATATAGGGAATCTGCTTGCCGATCAGAAATTCGATCCGGGTCACTGGGGTCACGTAAAGGTTGGTGATCGAGCCGAGTTCCTTCTCGCGCACGATCGCGAGCGCCATGAGAATCGCGGGGAACAGCGCCAGCAACATCGACAGGCTCGACGGCACCATGGCATAGATGCTGTCGAAGTCCTGATTGTATTTGAAGCGCAATTCGATTCTGGCCGGCGGCGGTGGTTGCGGCAATGTCGTCTTCACTGCCGGATCGGCCAGATAAAGCTGATGCATGGCCTGGAAATAGCCGCGAATTGTGGAGGCACGGAACGGCATGGCGCCGTCCACCCAGGCTCCGACCCAGGCCGGCCGTCCGGCCTCGAGATCGCGGCCAAAGCCCGGCGGAATCTCGATGGCGGCATCGATCTCGCCGCTCTGCATGCGTTTTTCAAGCTCCGCATAATTGGCAAGCGGTGCTTCTTCGACGAAGTAGCTCGAGCCGCGCAGTTCCTCGAGATAAGCGCGGCTCTCGTGACTCTGGTCGTGATCAAGCGCGGCGAAGGTCAGATTGTTGACGTCGGTAGAAATTCCGAACCCGAATACCAGCATGAGGAGCGCAGTCCCGAACAGCGCGAAGGTCAGGCGGATCGGGTCGCGCAGCAGTTCTATGGTTTCGCGAATGGTGTAGGCGAAAAGGCGCTGCACACTGAAGGCGCGCTGCGGCGAAGTTGGCCGCGCGGTTTCGCTGGTGCTGTCCAGCGGCGCGCCGGGAGTGGGCTGCGCCGTGCGCAATCCGGTCGCCTCTTCGAGATAGCTGATGAAAGCGTCTTCCAGCGTGGTAACGCCGCGGGCACTAATGAGGTTCGCCGGCACGTCGGTAGCGAGTACGCGACCCGAGTCCATCAGCGAGATGCGATCGCAGCGCGCGGCTTCATTCATGAAATGGGTTGAGACGAAAATCGTCACGCCCTGATTGCGTGAAAGGTCGATCAATAACTCCCAGAACCGATCGCGCGCCAACGGATCGACGCCCGAAGTCGGCTCATCGAGTATGAGCATTTCCGGCTCGTGGACGACCGCAACCGCCAGCGAAAGCCGTTGGCGGATACCGAGCGGCAGGTCCGAAGCGCGCTGATCGAGATAGTCCTCGAGGCCGAATTGCGCGACGAGCTGTCGAAGGCGCGCTTTACCTTTCGCGGCGGGGAGGTGGAAAAGCCGTGCATGGAGATCGAGATTTTGTCGAACCGTCAGCTCGGCGTAAAGCGAGAACGATTGCGACATGTAACCGACGCGAAGGCGCGCCGCCATGTCGCGAGCGTCAAGCGGCTTGCCGAACAGCAGCGCTTCGCCTTCGCTTGGCGGCAGCAGGCCGGTCAGCATCTTCATCGTCGTCGTCTTGCCGGACCCGTTCGAGCCGACGAAGCCGAATATCTCGCCGCGCTCGATGGTGAAGCTCACGCGGTCGACCGCGGTGAAATCGCCAAAGCGGCAGGTGAGGTCGCGGGCGGCAATGACCGGCTCGGCGCCGATCACGCGGCGCGGCGGTATTTCGAGCTTCTTATGACCGGCGCGGTCGGCCGTGGGGAGCAGCGCCACGAATGCATCCTCCACGGTCTTCGACCGCGTTCGCATCTTCAGTTCGTTCGGAGAACCGGTCGCCAGGACATTTCCGGCGTTCATGGCAATGAGAAAATCGAAACGCTCGGCCTCCTCCATGTAGGCTGTCGCCACCACCACGCTCATGCCGGGCCGGCGCGACCGGATGCGATCGATCAGCTCCCAGAATTGCCGTCGCGACAGCGGATCGACGCCGGTTGTCGGCTCGTCGAGGATGAGCAGGTCGGGATCGTGAATCAGCGAGCAGCACAGCCCGAGTTTTTGCCGCATGCCACCCGACAGCTTCTTCGCCTGCCGGTCGGCAAATGGCGCAAGTCCGGTGCTGTCCAAAAGTTCGGCGATCCGCCATTGCCGCTCGACGCGGGATTGTCCAAACAGCCGGGCGAAAAACGTGACGTTTTCCGCGACGCTCAGGTCCGGATAGAGGTTCCTGCCCAGGCCTTGCGGCATATAGGCGATGCGGGAACACACCGCGTCACGGTGCGCGGCGTCCGCCATATCGCCGTCAAGCACGTCGACATGTCCGGATTGAATCTGGCGCGCACCGGCGAGAATGCCGAGCAGCGTCGATTTGCCGACGCCGTCAGGCCCGATCAGGCCGACCATGCAACCGGCGGGCACCTCGAGACTGACTGCGGTGAGGGCCGCCGTATGCCCGTACCGCTGCGTGACGGCATCGAGCCGCGCGACCGGCCTGGTCGCTTCATTCATTGCTGCGGAAACCTCTGCAGCGAAGCGGGCCAAGCCACGGCAGGATCGGTCCTGACGTAAGCGACGCCCGGCAGGCCGCTGCGCACCGACTCGGCGCGTTTGCGCAGCCGTTCCGGATCGAGTTGCACGCGGATGCGGAACATGAGCTTGTCGCGCTCGCTTTCAGTCTCCACCGTTTTGGGTGTGAACTGCGCTTGCGTGGCGATGAACGACACCTTCGCCGGAATGGCATAGTCGGGGTAGGCGTCGAGCACGATACGCGCTTCGTCGCCAAATTTCACCTTTCCCGCCTCGAGAGTCGGCATGTAGACGTCCATGTAGACGTCGGACACATCGAGCATGGCAAACACATGCCCACCGGCCGGAAGTACCTCGCCGACATTGGCAATGCGGTATTGAATGCGGCCGTCGCGCGGCGCAACAAGGCTGTCGTCGGCTATTTCGACCGTGTAGAGCTCGACGTCATGGGTCGCCGCATCGAGCGCATGCTCGGCTTCCGTGACCCGAAACTGCGCTGCCTGCAGCGCGGCAGTGGCGCTATCAAGTTGCTGGCGCCGCTGATCGAGGAGTTCCTTGGTGTCGACGCCCTTCTGCACGGTATAAACGGCGCGGTCCATCTCCTGCTGGGCCAGAAGTAGCTGCGCATTCTGCTGCGCGACGTTGGCATTCGCTTCGTCGACGGCCCTTTGGGCTTGGCGGACGGTGGCTTGCGATCTCTTCAGCGAGGCCTGGAGGTCTCGCGTGTCCATGCGCGCCACCACTTGCCCGGCCTTCACCATATCGCCCTCGTCGGCCAGGATTTCGCCAATGCGGGCGGCGTATTTGGTGTCAATATTGATTTCGTCGGATTCGAGCCGGCCGTTGCCGAAAAAGATGCCCGGCGGCAACGGCGGGTGGAGCCGTTGCCACCAATAATAAGAGCCCCCGGCGCCACCAAGGAGCACAACGACGAGAAGTGCGATGCGCAGCCACCAGTTGCGTTCACGCCGCTTGGTGACAACTGCCGGAAGGCCGGCCTGCAGCCGGGCCGGCAAGGTCTCGCGATGGTCCGTGGCCGGCATTGTGTGTTGCGGGGCCGCCGCGGGCCACGCCGCGGGCGTGACCTTCCCGCTTTCGTTACTGTTTTGATCCATGTCACGTCCAATTTGCGCGCCCGAGACGAACGATACGCCAGGCGGACACGCCGCAAAATACAGGGCTCGGCCCTAAGGGAGTTTACGGAGTGCTGGCATAGTCCCGCCGCGGCAAATTTGACTGGGATCAATTCGCTTTCCGGAACTTTGCCTATTGATGGTCCGGTGACCACAAGGGAACGCAATGCCATTTAGGAACCGGGCCGAAGCGGGACAACAACTGGCGGCGGCATTGGCCGGTTATCGCGATCAGGATCCGGTCATTCTCGCTTTGCCGCGCGGCGGCGTGCCGGTGGCAGCCGAGGTCGCTTCGGCGCTCGACGCGCCGCTCGATCTCATTCTAGTGCGCAAAGTCGGCGTGCCGTTCGAGCCGGAATTGGCGATGGGTGCAGTTGTCGACGGCTCGGAGCCGCTCGTCGTCCGCAACGAAGACGTCATCCGTCACGCCGGCATTGACGAAGTCGACTTCAAGGCCGTTTGCGACGCCGAATTTGCCGAAATCGAGCGCCGCCGCAAGCGCTACCTCGGCAGCCGCGATCGGGCGACGGTCGAAGGCCGCACGGCGATCGTGATCGATGACGGCGTCGCCACCGGAGCGACCACACGCGCCGCCTTGCGCGCCACCCGCATGCGCAGGCCGAAGCGACTCGTGCTTGGGGTGCCGGTAGCGCCGACCGAGAGTCTGGTCGAATTGCGCGGCGAGGCGGACGACGTCGTTTGCCTTGAGGATTACGAGGCGTTCGGCGCCATCGGCTTCTATTATGCCGACTTCCGCCAAGTGCCGGATGAGGAAGTAATCGAGATTCTCAAGCGTTACCCGGCGCGAAAAGTCCGCAGGCAGGGCATGTCGGCCTGAAGAGTGACGCAGCATCGCCACGTTCGGTGAATGGGTATCTTGCTGTCACCGGATTCTGACCTAAATCAAAGCGATCAGGCTGAACGATCCCTAGAGCTTACCTACGTTTGCGCAGCCACCGAGGAGCTCTCCATCATGGCCGACTACACGCTGGATAATCCGCCCGATCTGTCGATCTCTCCGGAAAAAGTCTGCTTCATCATCGTCAAAGCGCGGGACTTCGACGCCAAGGACGTGGTGACCGATCCCGACGATTCGTCCAACGCGACGGACGATGCGATGCTGTCGGTGCTGGAAGACCACAAGGACGATCCGGTGGTCCAGGAGATTTCGGCTGCCATCTTCGGCATGAGCGAGGACGAACAGATCGATCTCGTGACCTTGGCGTGGCTCGGCCGCGGCGACGGCACGCTCGACGACTGGGACGAGCTGCGCGCGGAAGCGGCGCGCGCCCACAACAAACGCACCGCGGCCTACCTGCTCGGCATGCCGTTGCTGCCCGATCACCTGGAGGAGGGGCTGGCGCAGTTCGGCATGTCTTGCGAGCAGTGAAAGCCGGGGTGGTAAAGACTTTGACCGTCCTTCAGTCGGCTTCGCGCTCCGCCACGCAGCAATGCGGCGCATTGATAGCGCCATCCGCTCCGCTCAATATTGCTCCGGTTATCGGATTGGGACGAAAAGTCGTGCATCCCTTAAGGCCCATATCGTAGGCGTCGTCGTAGATTTGCTTGAACTCGTCGAACGGCATTTGCTCCGGTACATTGACAGTCTTGGAAATCGAATTGTCGACGAACGGCTGCAATGCCGCCTGCATCCGAACATGGGCGCTGACCGGCAATTCGCCGGCGGTAACGAATCCAGGTGGCGTTTCCTTCGCCGTTGCCGCCGACCGCCGCCACAGATCGAGCGCATAATCTGTCAACAGGAACTGTTTAGGCGTGCCATCTTCCGCGAGGACGTTCCGCCAATAGGAAGCAGCAAAAATAGGCTCCAATCCGCTAGAGACATTGCCAGCCAGCAGGCTGATTGTTCCGGTCGGAGCAATGGCGAGCAGATGACTATTGCGAATACCCCGCTTCGCAATCCCGCTTTGGATGTCGTCGGGAAGGCTGCGAATGAACGCGCCTTCGAGATAACGGTCGCGCTGGAAATAGGGAAAACTCTGCTTTTCCGAGGAAAGAGCGATGGAGGCGCGATAGGCGGCATGGCAAATACAACGCATGACATTGCCCGCTAAGGCCAGTGACTCGGCGCTGCCGTAGGGCAGGCCCAGCATAACCATGGCATCGGCGAGGCCGGTGATGCCCAATCCAATTCTCCTCGATCCGTGGGCGTTCGCGGCTTGTTGCGGAAGCGGAAAACGGGAGGCGTCGATCACGTTGTCGAGCAGCCGCACGGCCACGCGCGTCGTTTGTTCGATGCCGGCCAAGTCGATCCGGGCTTCGGCAGTGAATGGGGATCTCACGAAGCGCGTCAAATTGAGGGAGCCAAGGTCGCAAGCGCCATAAGGCGGCAGCGGAATTTCGCCGCATGGATTCGCAGCGGATAATCTCTCCTGATACCAAAGATTGTTGAGGCGATTGATACGGTCGATAAAAAGCACGCCGGGCTCGGCGCATTCGTAGGTGGCGCGTAAAATTCGATCCCACAATTGCCGTGCGCGGAGGCGGCGGACAATGCGGCACGGCACCGGACGATCTTCGCCGGGCCAATCGCGCAGAACATTCTCTCCATCCGGGCCGAACGCCGCCGCCGGAAACACCAAGGACCATTCGCTGTCGCTGCGCACCGCGTCGATGAATGCATCGGTAATTTGCACGGACAGATTGAAACGTCGCAGTTGGTTGCTCTGCTGCTTGGCGGTGGCGAATTCTTCGATGTCGGGATGATCGCAGCGCAAGGTCGCCATCATCGCGCCGCGCCGGGCGCCGGTCGAAAGAATCGTGCCGCACATCGCGTCCCAGATTTGCATGAAGGACACGGCGCCGGAGGAGATAGCGCCTGCGCCTTTTGCCGGCGAGCCGCGCGGCCGCAGCGTGGAAAAGTCGACCCCGATACCACCGCCCTGCTGCATGGTCAGCGCGCCTTCCTCCAGAGCGCGGAAGATGCCGGGAATCGAATCTTGGATCGTTCCCATGACGAAACAATTGAACAACGTCACGCTGCGCGGCGTTCCGGCGCCGGCGTGGATGCGGCCGCCTGGAAGAAACTTGAAGTCTTGCAAAATGGAAAAGAACTGGCGTTCCGAAGCGGCGGCGTTCTCGCCGTCAACGGCAGCTAGCGTGCGGGCAATCCGCCGCCATGTGTCCGCGACCGTCTGCTCCTGGGCGTCGCTCCCCGCATACCGATACTTGGTCACCCAGATGTGGCGCGAAATATCGGTGGCAAATTCGGCCATGGTCCATCCCAAAATAAAGCCTAATCAGACCAAGCCTCATCTCATTGAGCCAGATCAACAAAAATTAGCGGAGGACTCATCCGCGGCAGCAACGGGAGCTTCTGATCTGCATCAAATCGCCGCGACCGAAAGCACGGTAAGGACTGGCCGGCAAGGAGGTGCCCGCCGTGCCCGTGCAAAACGCCGAAATCGCGGCAATGTTCGATCAGGCTGCCGAACTTCTCGAAATCGAGGGCGAAAATCAATTTCGCATCCGCGCCTACCGGCGCGCCGCTCGCGTGATCGAAGGCCTGCCGCAAAGCGTGAAAAGCCTGCTTGCGGCCGGACGCGATCTGTCGGAATTGCCCGGCATTGGCAAAGACCTGGCCGGCAAGATCGCGGACATCGTCGAGACCGGCCATTTTAAGCTCTTGGACGCACTGAAAAAGAAGCTACCGGGCGAGCTCGGCGAGATCGCCGCTTTGCCGGGTCTCGGACCAAAGCGCGTCAAGCTGCTGCATGACAAGCTCAAGGTTAGCACGCTCGATGGCCTCCGCCGCGTCATCAAAACCGGCAAGCTGCACGGCATTAGAGGCTTCGGCCCGATCATCGAAAAGAAATTGTCGGCTGCGCTTGAAAAGCCCGTCGCCGAGAGGCGTTTCAAGCTTTCGGTCGCCGAAGCGGAGGCCGAGGCGTTGGTCGGCTTTCTGCGCGCCGCCGGCCGCGCCGTGGTGGCCGGTAGTTACCGTCGGCGCCGCGATACGGTCGGCGACCTCGATGTCCTTGTGACCGCGGCCGATGGGGCCGCAGTCGGCAATAGGCTTGTCGCATACGAAAATGTCGCCAATGTCCTTGCCCACGGCCCGACGCGCACCACCGTGGCGTTGCGCTCCGGCATTCAGGTCGATGTGCGGGCGGTGCCCGAGGAGTGCTATGGCGCCGCGCTTTTGTATTTCACCGGTTCCAAGGCGCACAATATCGCACTGCGCGCCATCGCCGTTCACCGCGGCTGGAAGCTCAACGAATATGGCTTGTTTTCCGGACGACGGCGTATTGCCGGCGCAACCGAGGAGGAAGTCTACAAGAAGCTTGGTCTTGATTTCATTGCTCCCGAGCTGCGCGAAGATCGTGGCGAAGTGGCGCTGGCCAAAGAGCATAAGCTCCCCTTGCTCGTGACCCGAGCCGACATTCGCGGCGACCTCCACGTCCATTCAGATTGGACCGACGGCACCGCTCCTATTGAAGCCATGGCCAAAGCGGCGCAGGCGCAAGGTTACCAATATATGGCGCTCACCGATCACAGCCGCCGCATCGCCATGGCGCATGGACTTGATGCGGCCCGGCTGAGCCGGCAAGCCCGCGAAATCGATCGCCTGAATGAGAAATTTGACGGCTTCACCATTCTCAAGGGCATCGAGGTCGACATCCTGAAGGACGGCACACTCGACCTTCCCGATGCGAGCTTGGCCAAGCTCGATATCGTGGTCGCCTCAATACATTCTTTTTTTGACCTGGCGCGCGACGTGCAGACCGATCGCATGATCCGCGCCATGAGCAATCCTCACGTCTCCATCGTGGGGCATCCGACCGGACGTTTGATCGGAGAACGCGAGCCCTACGACATCGATATGGAACGCGTTATCAGCGCGGCGCGCTCAGTGGGCTGCCACCTTGAGATCAATGCCCAACCCGAGCGGCTCGATTTGAACGACATGCATGTTCATGCGGCAAAGCAGTCTGGCGTCAAATTTGCGATTTCGACCGATGCGCACTCGGTCGATGCCTTTGCCTACATGCGGTTCGGCATCGATCAGGCCCGGCGCGGCTGGCTTACCGCCGAGGATGTGATCAATACCCGGCCGCTTGCCGAATTGCGCAGGATATTGCGCCGCTAGGGAGGTTGATTCGATCATGTTTGATCCAAGTCAAAGCGCAGGCTGTGAAGCCGGTAGAGAATTTTTTCCACAATGCTAAAGGCTCTCAGCGTCGATCAGGCCCGTTTCATTGCGCTTCTCGCCCGAACTGCGCGTGCGCAACGCGATCTGTTGATTGGCCATGTACCGGAGCGTGATCTCGGCGGGACCTTTCCGGGCCGAGGCGAGCACAATCCCACTGCCGAGCTCGGCTTTGAACCGGTACCAGCGGGAGCGCCGCAAACCACCGATCTGCGTGAAGCGGTCGAGTCCTTGCCGGAAGCGGCGAGGCGGGAACTCTACGCCCTGATGCGCATCGGCCAGGGCGATCTGGCGGCCAGGAATTGGCACCGCGGACTGACGGAAGCCGCCGCTCTAGGTGTCGGCCCGGTCACGGCGTCAATCGTCGAAAACCCTGATTTGCACGAGCACATCTCCAAGGGTCTCTATCAGGCGAAGCTCGCCTCGTAACGGCGACACGCGACGTTCCCCGTGAGTTGGACGTCGAGCTTGGCCGCTCCCTGCTTCGCCCGCCCGAAGACTCGTCAGCGGCTCTAGAGCTGTGTGATTACAGCCGATTGATCTCGAACTCCTCGCAGGAATAGCCGAGCAGCGATAATCCTTCCTCAAGGAAATCGCCCACTAGCGGCGTACCAAGCAGATACTCAGCGGTGCGCTTATTGTGTGCGCCCGCGGCTTCTTCGCGCACGGCCGGCCAATCGTCGGCGGTATAGTCGTCGCGTCCCAGCCACGCCAGGGCGACGAGGTCGATCTGTTCGTCTTCGGACAACGCATCGATAAATGAAGTTAGTTCCTCAACCACCGGATCGTCCTCGTGCTCCTCCAGCACAGCAATGTCTTTGTCGTCGCCGGGGTTCGATCCTGGATCGGGCTCAGTTTGCTCATCCTTGGCATCGAACTCCCTCGCCTTGACAATAACGAAGCACACTTTCTCCGGCGAAATGGTGAGCGGCGATTCGTCTTCGCTTTCCGTCGTTTGCCGTTTTATCGGTTGGTCTTGCATGATCGTTATATCCACTGAAGTCGCCGCCGATTACGGCGGCCATTGCCTTTGCGGTCATTGAGCTAGATCAATCCGGCCGAAATCTACCCTGCTGACGGTGTGTTTTTGAAATCGCTAAGTCCTTTGATTCAAATCAAGGTGCAAAATGGTCTTCCATGCCCAATTGGATCATTGTCGTGCTGAGGCAAGGTTGGCGAAGTATGGCAGCGAAACGTCTATTAGGCGCGGATCTGCCTCGACAATGAACCGACCTGTCGGTGACGCATGGCGATGGGGCCCGTCGCTGTCCTATCCGAACATCCCGCGAGGAGACTCCGGTCCGACGGATAGGAAGCGCGGGTCCCCACTGATTGGCGGCGCCAAGCGCGTCGGCCGGCCCGTGGCGGAGGAGTTGGTAATGGAGAGCTTCCCAGTCGATATCGATGCCGGTCAAATCGTCCGCTGGATCATGGCCGAACAGGCCGCCGCTCCCGCGACATTCAAAACAAGCGCTCGGCGCACGACCGAGGTCCGCAGGATTGCGGAGCGCCGCGAGTATCACCTTGGTGACGAAGAGCGCGAGGATCTGAGCGAGGTCGCTACCATCGGAACTCTGGAGATCGCGCCGGCGCATGGCGCTGATGGCTGGCTCTTGACCGTTACCGTCGAAGATGAAGTCGGGCCCCAAGAATTAGGCGTAGAGGCGGTTCCCGAGGCGGAGCATCAGATCGACATCGGTACGTTCTACACCACGTTTATTCGACCCGAGCGCGGAACCGCAAGCGTGGTTGCTGAGGTCGACAACCCGACGGCCTGGCCCAAGGTGCAGCGCCTGTTAGACGCCATCGAGCGGGACCGACGCGACGTCACGGGACCGTCGTCGGAATTTTGAAGTGCTCATTCACCTCGATGCAGCAAGATAGCGATTGCTAGCTTTACTGCGGCGGTATTGCTATTTACGCGATCACCCCTTGATACAGATGAGCGGCCGGAGCCGCGCAACGCGCCTGGCAAGACCCGCATGCTCGGCGGCGCGTACCACGGCGCCGACGTCCTTGTACGCTCCCGGTGCCTCCTCGGCGACACCGCGCAGCGAAGGACTTCTGATGAGAATGCCTTGCTCGGCGAGTGCGTCGACCACACTGCGTCCGCGCCATTGCCTGAGCGCCGCGTGCCGCGACATAGCCCGCCCGGCACCGTGGCATGCCGAAGCGAACGCTTTGATTTCGGAGCTTGCCTCGCCGACGAGAATGTAAGAGCCGGTCCCCATGCTGCCGCCAATCAGCACCGGCTGCCCGAAGGGCAGCAGCGCGTCGGGCAAGCTCTCGTGGCCGGGGCCGAATGCCCGGGTAGCGCCCTTGCGGTGGACGAACAGGAGGCGCTGTTTCCCCTCGACCGAATGCATTTCGACTTTGCAGGTATTGTGTGACACGTCAAACAACAGGGGCAGATCGCAATTCGGGAAAAAATGCGCAAAGACGCGGCGCGCGTAATGACCGAGGATTTCGCGGTTGGCCAATGCGCAATTGATCGCCGCGCGCATCGCTCCGAGATAACGCTCACCGACCTCCGAATTGATCGGCGCACAGGCGAGTTCCCGATCGACCAGCTCGATGCCGGAGGCCTCCGCCGTCAGCACCATTTCCTTGAGAAACTCCGTACCGATCTGATGGCCGAGTCCGCGCGAACCGCAATGGATCGTGACCACCACATCATCGAGCGCAAGCCCGAAAGCGGCCGACACCGTGGCGTCGAAGATTTCGGCAACGCCTTGAACTTCGAGGTAGTGATTGCCAGAGCCGAGCGTTCCCATTTCCCGGCGTTGCCGCTCCTTGGCGTGCGCTGAGACCCAATCGGTTCGGGCGCCAGCCATGCGGCCGCCTTCTTCAATGCGGTCGAGGTCGCGCGCCTCGCCCCAGCCGCGCTCTACGGCCCACTGGGCGCCGCCGGCGAGCATGGCGTCCATCTCGGCGGCATCGAGTGTGATCGCGCCGGTCGAGCCGACGCCGGCGGGAATTTGGCGAAACAAGGTATCGGCAAGGAATGTCTGCAACGGCCGGATATCGGAAATCTTCAGGCCGGTCAGCATCGTGCGTACGCCGCAGGAGATGTCGAAGCCGACGCCGCCGGCCGAAACAACGCCGCCTTTGTCAGGATCGAACGCCGCCACGCCGCCGATGGGAAAGCCGTAGCCCCAGTGTGCATCGGGCATGGCATAGGAGGCCTTAACGATGCCCGGCAGCGTCGCGACATTGACCGCCTGTTCGTAGACTTTCTCGTCCATGTCGCGGATCAGGGCCTCGTCGGCATAGATGATCGCCGGCACGCGCATCGCGCCGTGCGGCTCGATCCGCCACGTCGTTGCATCCACGGGGGTGAAGAGGCCAGTGTCCATCGGGCTTTGCTCATACATCAACGACACAAGCGGCCGACCAAGAGCCATTCGCTTGCTGTACGACTTTCAAAGCTGTGTAAGTTGCACCCTTGGGCTCGGCGGCCGGCGCATGCCGCATCACATCCACCGGTTCGCCCGACAAGGTCCCATGCAGTCGCTTGCCTTCAACCGTTACGGCAAAACGACCGAACAACATCTTTCGCACTGCCATCTCGTAGATGATGGCGTTGAGCCAGTCGACGAACAGCAATTCGATATCCGGAGCTTGGCACGTCACTTCAACGACTGCGAGCGGTTTTATCTCGGCCTGCGTGACAACCGCAGTCAATGCCAGCGCCGCTTGCTCAAATGCTTCCGCGAGCGTTGCGCCGAAACCGCGGATGCCGACATCGGCGTCATGGGGAAAATGTTCCCATCGTCCGGCCCTCATCGCCGGCGCGATACTGTCCGTATCGGTCGGTTGCTGCGGTGAGGTCATGGCAATCACTTGATTGACTTTCGGTTCTCGGCTCGGTCGGGCGTTTTCTCCCTGGCTCCGAATTCACTTTGTGTCGGCCGATACCTTGCTCGGGTCCTCATCTCAGGCAGCTTGCGAAGGAAGCGGCCAGAGCGCTCGGAGGTCCGCCGGTAATTCATGACAGACTTTGTCAATTTCTCCAGCGGCGATCTTGGCCGACAGCAGTTCGAACACGGCCGTTACCGCATCCGACGTAAACGTGATGGGATCGGTCCGGAAAGCGCTGTCGATCCGCGCGATGAAGTCGGCCTTGTGGCGTTTTTTCACCGGAGTCGTGGCTGGCCGCCAGTGCTCGTAATAGACTCCACGGAGCAGCTCGGGAAGTTGCGCACCGAACCCTGCGGCTTCATTGACCGAGAGCCAGTCGCGAACCGCCTGCAACACCGTCCGCAGCAAGCGGTAAGAACGGTGCTTATCCGCCCATCCAAGGCGGTCGTCGAGTTCATTGATCCAAATATGCGTTAGCTGGACGGTGTGGTCGATGCTTTCGAGGCCGACGGCGCTCATGGCGAAAACCCTCCGTTAAATCTTCAGCAGACTGAAGGGTTCTGTGAGAGCAAGCCTTGAGCTAAATCAAAAGTGCCGCGATCCGTCCAAATTAAGCTGTTTCGAGCAGGCGAGGGCGGCGCGATCGTGGCCGCGACTGCGCGATTCGCCTCTCAGGGGACTGATAAGTGATGAAGAGCCGTGTCAAGACGTTGGAAAACCGTGATATCGCCATTCCGCCGATTGGCCTTGCCGGAAGCTTACAGATACCGAAGAATGCCAAAGCGCTTGTCGTTTTCGCTCACGGCAGCGGCTCAAGCCGATTGAGCCCGCGTAACGTCGCTGTCGCTCGTGCGCTGAGCGATCGGGGCATCGCGACGCTGTTGTTCGATCTTTTAACTCCAGCGGAGGAGGCTGATCGCGCCAATGTATTCGACATTGCTCTATTGGCGGACCGGCTCATTGACGCGGTGCGCTGGCTCGATCGCGAGCCGTCGGTTGCCAAGCTTCCGCTCGGACTGTTCGGCGCCAGCACGGGAGCTGCTGCCGCTCTCGTCGCGGCAGCCAGACTGCCGCATCGCGTCGGTGCAGTAGTGTCGCGCGGCGGCCGCCCCGACCTTGCCGGTGACGCGCTCGACACGGTGCGTGCGCCTACGCTCTTGATCGTCGGCGGCGCCGATTATGGTGTGATCGAGCTCAACGAGCAGGCTTTGGCTCGACTGCGAGCGCCGAAGGCACTGGAGATCGTTCCGGGAGCAAGCCATCTGTTTCCCGAGCCGGGCGCGCTCGAGGCCGTTATCGGGTTTGCGGCAAAATGGTTTGGGCGCCACCTTGCATCGGTCGCGGTCTAAGCCATTCGGTTGGGCTCTTTCCAGGACAGACGAAGTCGGCCGTCCCGTTGCAGTGCGACGCTGCTACCAAATTTTCGGCATTCGCGATCCAGCATCTGTTGTACCCAGCGGATATCCTCCCGCGAGGGGCAGAGTAATTGGAACTTGCGGATCTGAAGCGGAACGAGTTCAAGCGCGGCAAGATTTCCCGCAGAATCGAGATCGACGAAATACATCACGACGAGATCGCCCCGAAATTCCTCGTAACCGCTGATCCCTTCGTAGTCGTCAAGGAAATCGCCACAGCCGTAAAGGATGAGCCGGCCACGATAAACTTCAATCGCCTTGGCGTGATGCGACGAGTGGCCGTGAATGACGGAAACGCCGGCGCGCTCGATGAGCGCATGAGCAAAATAACGTTGCGCGTCCGGAATGTCGTAGCCCCAATTCGGCCCCCAATGCACCGAGACGACGATCCGATCATGAGGTTGCGCAATCTGCGCGATCGCCTCGGCGACACGCAGAGCGCTCGCTTCGGAAATGCTGGTAAGCAGATTGACGCCAGGAAGGTCGTCTGCGGCCGCCCAGCTGTGGGGGACGCCGCTCGTCACGCAGGCGAACGAAAATACCAATACACGGCCCTGCGGCGAAAATTTTAACACCGCGGGCGCGCCGGCCTGAGCCGTATTGCGGCCGGCGCCGGCGATCTTGATCTGCAGCCGCTCCAGGGTAGCCAGGGTGTCGAGCAGTCCGCTGCGGCCCCAGTCGAGAACGTGGTTGTTACCGAGCACACAGCAGTCGATGGCGGCTGCTTTCAAGATATCCGCATTTTCGGGGCTCATCCGGTAATTAATGCCCTTTGGCTCGGAGTCGTCGCTGCGTGTAATGCTCGTTTCGAGATTGATGATGCGAAGGTCCGGCTGCATGCGGTCGAATTCGTCGAGTGCCGCGCCCCAGACATAGGGGAAAGCAACTCGGCGCGGAATCGGGCCGTTTGCCGTTTCGGCAAGGTCGACATAGTCCCTGGCCGACCGCACATAACTCTCTAGCAGGGCAGGATCACATGGATACGGCAACACTTGGTCGACGCCGCGTCCGGTCATGACGTCGCCGCATAAGAATAGCCGAAGAGGGTTCCGCATACTCCGCGCACAGATGCGCTGCGCTCAGGCGCGCAGCTTGTGCTTGCCGACAAGCCTCACCGTGCTCGCCTGGGTGCCTTTCTCGCCCGGCTCCTCCGCATAGGTCACGCGCGAGCCGACCTGCAGCCGGCTAAAGCCGTCGTCGAGGACGCTGTTGCGGTGAAAGTAGATTTCCTGCCCGTCGGCGCTCTCGATGAAGCCGAACTCGCCGGACGGATCGAGACGCGCCACCGTTCCGGCCAGCGGCCCCTCGCGACGTTTCACCTGGCCCTGAGCGCGGCGAACCTGATCCTGTAGCTGCCGGCGCGCATGTTTGAAGGCGTCGTCGATGGCGAAAGTCAGATCGGCATGCCGCTCGTCGGCCGGCGGCGTCCTTTCCACATTCACTTCGCGCCCGTCCGGCAGCGCCAGCCGGACATGGATCTCATACAGCCCCCCTTTGCGGTGATGCTGGCTAGGCGCCTTCAGCACGACGCGGCAGGCCGTGATGCGGCCCCAGCGTTCCTCCAGTTCGGCCACATGCCTATCGATAGCGTCGCGCACTGCAGCGGTGGCGGTCAGGCCTTGAAACTGGATTTCAGGCTGGGTTTGCATGATTTTTGCTCCAATTGAATCTGCGAAAAGCTA
This sequence comes from Xanthobacteraceae bacterium, assembly GCA_030038415.1. Lineage (GTDB taxonomy): Bacteria > Pseudomonadota > Alphaproteobacteria > Rhizobiales > Xanthobacteraceae > BOG-931. The sequence continues at coordinate 22,088 of JASHOX010000025.1, read as the reverse complement.
TCGTGGTCCGGCGTGGACCGTCTTTGATGCATATCAACGCCAAGACGTATTCATTCCGCGTCATTTCGGCCTGATGATGACCGGCATTGCCGCGAGCTTCGCCAGCACCCGGCAGCGGCGGCGGATCGGCACCCATTCGTAAAGGAAAATCTCCAGCGGCCGCCACATCGCGACCCACCCTATGATCAGCATTCCCTCGCCGAAAATCTCAGATGCCGCATCGTTGCCGAAGGAAAACGCCAATTCTCGCAACAGCACGCAGCAAAACAAGAAGACCAGACCACTGATGAGCGCGATGCGGCCGTCGCGAAACAATAGTCGCAGCCGACGGCGTTCGTGGTCTTCGCGATAGGCGAAATAATTATGGATCGCCTCGCCGAGGTCCGGTGAGCCCGATGGAGGTAGTTGATCGGCCGGCAGATGCACGATCAACGCGATAGGGCGCTGTAGCCCGATCTCCTCGGCTGAGCCGATAATGTAGTCCTCGGCATCCTGGTCGAGATCGCGCTCGTGAAACGGCGATGGATCGAGCGAGTTGAACAGTTGCGACAGGCGGTTGAGGCTGATCTCTATCTTCGCCTCTGCGGTCGTCGGGGGATTGGGGTGTTCCGGCTCGGCCATGATTTCCCTTGTTGCTGAATTCCCCTGTTGGTCGCTGCTCATTAAGCGCAGTCATTTTGACCGGGATCAAGGACAACACGGCGGCCCAGCCGCATCTGTTGCGTGATTTTTCGAATTTTCGCATTGTCGACGCAAACCGGGTGAGGGAAGCCGACATGAAAGTGAAGCTTGAGATCGTCAAGGCCGGCAGGCGCCTGCACGAGGCCGTCTACGAGATCGACGATACCGCGAGCTTTGGCGCGGCATGGCAAGACGTCTGGATGAAGGCCCGCGAAAGATGGATGGCCAAAACCAGCAGCGTCGGCGATCTTATGGATTCGATCCATGACGGCGTCATCGGTGAATTGAACGGCACCGAGATCAAGCTGACAAAACTTTGAGCGGGACGCTTTTTGGCGGATCAGCGGGCTGCGGCGGATTTCGATTCGGAGGCGGGTTCCGGGCGATCCGGCCCGACCACGAGTAAAGGAACGCCCTGCAGCATCGCAAACAATCGACTGGCGTCACGCGGGACCTGACGGCGAGTGACGACACGAAGACGCTCATTCGTGACCGATGAGAAAGGTGCTGTGTCGTACGTCAAGCCGCCATCGGCGATTTGTTCAAGGTGAACGCCGCGCTCTCTTGCGAGCGTAACGACATCCGCCGCGAGCGCCGCGCCGCGCCCTGTCACCACGACGAGGCTTTCCTTCAACGCGACCGCAATGTCCAATGCGGCGCCGATGCCGCCCCGGTCCGGGTCGGCGATCGTCATGACTGGCCCCGCGGTGCGGGCAATCCGCTGCGGCAAAATAAGAATAGCGTTCGACGCCTCCAATGCGGCACCGAGCAGACCGGTGAACTGCTGCGTGATCCGTTCGCCTGGATGCGACGGTTCGATTATGGCGACGATGTCGTCGGCGCGGATCAGCGAAGCCATCGCCTCCGCTCCGGCGATGACGTCGAAACTCGTCTTGACCGTGCAGCTTCTGACCGCCGCGGCGAAGCGCCGACGCGCGGCGTCGGCGGCATGCTCGATATCGCGTGTGATCTGCGCCAGATCGATAGCCTGCCATCCTTGGTCAAGGATGCGCAATTCGCGCGCGCCGGGGAACCCGGCGAGCCCGTGCAGGCTGGTGTCGGCGACGAAGGTCCCCTGAAGCTCGATGTTGAGGAACTCGGCTAATTGGGCCGCGACATCGACCGCCGTCTGACTGGTCATGCTTTGCGGCAGGCCGACCACCATGCGCTTGAATCCGCCGGCCGGGCTCGTCATGACCGGTTCTCGCTCGAGGAGAGCGTCTCGCGGCCAAAACTTTGCCGAATCCGGGCGAAAGCGTGTAATCGCTCTTCGACCAGGCGATTGAAGCTTTGCGCGGGATAAAGGCCGTCGCTGTCCCGTTCGCCGGCCGGCCGGCCGGTGAGAAGCGACATTCCCTCATCGATAGTTGCGACGGGATAGACGAAAAATCGCCCCGCCGAACATGCATCGATGACGTCGCGGCGCAACATCAGATGCTGCACGTTGGCGGTGGGGATGAGAACGCCCTGGCCGCCGGTGAGCTCGCGCTTTTGGCAGATGTCGAAAAAGCCCTCGATCTTTTCGTTGACCGCTCCGATGGCTTGAATCTGGCCCTGCTGATTGACCGAGCCGGTCACCCCAAGATCCTGGCGCAGTGGCAGTTCCGCCAATGCGGACAGCAGGGCATAAAGCTCTGCCGACGACGCGCTGTCGCCTTCGACGCCGCCATAGGATTGCTCGAAGACCAGACTCGCAAACAGCGACATCGGCGTGTCCAATGCATAGCGCCCGGCCAGAAAACCCGACAGGATCAGCACGCCCTTGGAGTGAATTGGCCCGCCGAGCGCGACCTCGCGCTCGATATCGACGACCTTGCCGCTACCCGGCCGCACCCGGCAGGTGATTCGGCTCGGCCGGCCGAAGCGGAAATCGGCAAGCTCGGCGACGCTCAGGCCGTTGACTTGGCCGACGCGCGAGCCGCTGGTGTCGATCAGCGCCACGTCTTCAAGAATGCTTTGCTGCGCCCGGTCGCGCAGCCGCGCGGAACGCCGGATCTTGTGCTCGATCGCAGCCTCCACGTCGGCCCGACTAATGATGGCGCGGCCCGATTTTCCGGCCCAGAAATCGGCTTCGGTCAGCAGATCGTCGAGCTGCTCGACGACGAGCGTGAGTTTGTTGGCGTGATCGGCTAATCGTGCGGCGTGCTCGATGATCAGTGCGGTGCCGGCGCGGTCCACCGGCTTCAGTCCGTGCTGCCGCGCCAGCGCCGCGATCATGCGCGCGTGCGCCGCCTCGGTGGCAGGCGTCCGATTGACGTCGTCCTCGAGGTCGGCGAGGACCTTGAAATGCTCGGCCAGATCGGGATCGAACGTCGCCAACAGATAATATAACAGCCGGTCGCCGAACAGGACGACCTTGACGTCCAGCGGGATCGGATCGGGTTCGAGCGATACCGTGCTGGTGAGGCCGAGGAAGCGGCCGACGTCCTCGATCCTTATTTCGCGTTGACGCAGCGTACGTTTGAGGGCGGTCCAGCTGAACGGTTCCGTCAGCAGGCTGCGCGCATCGAGCAGCAGAAAACCGCCGTTGGCCAGGTGAATGGCGCCTGCCTTGATCAGACGAAAATTGGTGACCAGCACGCCGTGGTGCGAAACGTATTCGATGCTGCCGAGAAGGTTGCCGAGCGTCGGATGCATCTCCTCAATGATCGGAACGCCAGCCGTCTCTGTGCCACGGCCGACCAGCACGTTGACGGCGTAACGATCGAAAGGCCCTTCGAGCTGATCCAGCTGCGGCCCCTCGTCGCCTTCCCCTTTGATCACGAACATGGCGACATTTTCGATGAGATCGTCGCGGATTGCTTCGAGATGGGCGACGATTTTTGCGGTGGCGGTAAAACGCGACTTCGCGGTGTCGATGAAGTGTCCGACGGCGAATTTCGCAGTTTCGCGATTGAGCTTGCGAATGTCGTCGCGCCGCTCGGTCTCCCATTGCGGCAGCTGATGCATCACGTGCTCGAGGTCCTTTTCGAGTCCTTCGATGATTGCCCCGATCTCGCGGCGCTTCTGTTCCGGCCAAGTCGCGAATTCCTCCGGCGGCACCGGTTCGCCGCCGCGTGCGGGAGCGAGCGCGAAGCCCATCGGCGTGCGCAGAATGACGATGTCCTTTGCGCTCGCCTTGTCGCGCAAGGCGGTAAAGCCTTCACTCTGCTTGGCCTGGAAAGCCTGATCGATGGCGCCGCGCCGAGTCTGATAATCTTCGCTGGCGAACACCGCGGGCAATGCGGTCTTCAGATCGTCGACCAATCCGCGCATGACGTCGCGGAATTCGGCAGCTCGGCCGGCCGGCAGCTCGATAGCGACCGGCTTGCGCGGATCGCTGAAATTGTTGACGTAGATCCAATCGGGCGGCATCCGCCGCTTGCTGGCGGCCTCCTTGAGAATGTTCGCAACCGCGTGCTGCGCACGCATGCTGTTCGGTCCGATGACGAACAGGTTAAAGCCGGGCTTGTCGACTTGGGTGCCGAAGCCGATTGCATCCAGCGCGCGATCCTGACCGATCAGCCCTCCCGCTGCGGCAATGTCCGCCGTCGACTGGAACGGCAGCGCCGATAGATCGGCGGCGCGGTAGAGCCGCGCGGAAGCAAGCGGCTGCACCGGGTCCGTGGGCCGCGTCGTCTCGTCATGGCGCTCGGCAGACTCTACAGCCGACGCCGGCGACGACTTCGATTCCACTTGCACCATGAGTAGCTCCGCAAAGGCTAGGCAGAATACTGCAGATTGCCGGCTGCGACGGCAATGTTACTCTATGTTCTTGTGCGGCAAAGCGGATTGATCCTGATCAACGGCCGATCCCACATTTGCGCGTTAACCTTGTCCATGCTCGACACACCGCCTGCCATGAGCCTCCACGCAAAGACGATCGCTCGTTCCGAGCCCTCGCTGGCAGATAAGATCGCGTTTCTGATGCGCGGCGACTCTTATTCTCCGCCGGCGGGCGAGGTGATCCGTCGCGAAACGCACATGTCGGAAGTCTTTCTTGCCGACGGCAGTGCCTATAAGCTCAAGAAACCGGTACGTTTCCCCTATCTCGATTTCTCGACGCTTGATCGCCGCGAGGCGGCGTGCCGGGCCGAATTGCGGCTCAATCGGCGTTTGGCGGCCGACGTCTATCGCGGCGTGGTGCCGCTGACGCATTCGCCGTCGGGGCTCGCCATCGCCGGCTCCGGCGAGATCGTCGACTGGCTCGTGGTGATGAACCGCCTCGACGAGACGAAGATGCTCGACCGCGTGATCGCGGAAAACCGCCTGCATCGCTGGCAGCTCGACCGCCTCGCCGCCGTGCTGGTGCAGTTCTACCGCCGCGCTCGCGCCGTCTTCATCTCGCCGGAAATGTACTGGACCGCGATGTGGAAGAGCCTTGCCTATAACCGGCGCGTCCTGCTCGACCCGCGCTTCGAGCTGCCTGCGGGAACAGTGCGCACGATCGACAGCCTGCAGCGCCGTTTCCTCGCCGAGCGCGGCGCGCTCGTCGCCGCGCGGGTGCGAAGGCGCTGCATCGTCGACGGTCATGGTGATTTGCGCCCCGAACATATCTGGCTCGGCGATCCGGTCCGCATCATCGATTGCCTGGAATTCAACGCCAGCCTGCGCATGGTCGATCCGCTCGACGAGCTAGCCTTTCTTTGCGTCGAGTGCGAAAGGCTGGGCGCCGCCTGGGCCGGCGAATATCTGCGCCGCCGCGTCGCGCATGCGCTACACGACGGACACGCCGACGAGCTGTTTTTGTTCTATCGCTGCCACCGTGCGACGCTCCGCGCCCGGCTCGCCATCGCGCATCTGCTCGAAGCCAGCCCGCGCACGCCGGAAAAATGGCCGGTGCTGGCGCGCGCCTATCTGCGGCTCGCGCATGACGACGCGGTGCGGTTGGAGCGAAGTCTTAGAAGACGAGCAGGTCGGTAAGCGTCGCACCGGCGCGCAGGCGGCGAACGGTCTCGGCCAGCAGCGGCGCCACCGGCAGGATATCAAGCTTCGCCCGCGCCGCTTTATCGCCAAGCCGGAAGGCGGGGACCGAGTCGGTCACCACGACGCGGTCGATCGCGGTATCCATGATGGCGGCTTCGGCGCCCGGCATGAACAGACCGTGCGTGACGAGCGCCAGCACCCGCTTGGCGCCGGCCCGCCGCGCCGCCCGCGCCGCGCGCACCAGCGTGCCGCCGGTGCTGATCAGGTCGTCGATGACGAGCGCGGTCGCGCCTCCGACGTCGCCGACGAAAAGATCGCCGGAGACGACGCCGGCGCTGCGGCGTTTGTCGGCAAAACCTTTGCCGATCGGCCGCCCCAGCGCGCTTTCCAGCGCTTCGCGAAACAGATCGGCGCGTTTGGTCCCGCCCGGATCGGGAGACACTACGCAAAGTTTCTCGTCGGCCAAACCGGTCGCCGCGCGTTTCACATAGTCGACAAATAGCGGCGCCGCCGTTAGCGCCACCGTCGGGCAGCGAAAGGCGTTTTCGAAAGCGGCCGGATTATGCACGTCCAGCGTTACGACGGCGTCGGTGGCGACGGCCTCGAATAGGCTCGCCACATAGCGCGTCGTCACCGGATCGCTCGGCTTGGTACGCCGGTCTTTGCGCGTGTAGCAGAGATAAGGCGCGATCGCGGTGACGCGCGCGGCACCGGCATCCTTGACGGCGCCGATGAAGAACAACAGCCGGCACAGTTTGTCGTTGGCGCTTTGCCGCGGCCCGCCGTGCAGGGCGTGCAGCACGAAGACGTCGGCGCCGCGCACCGATTCGAGCGGGCGCGCCTTGTGCTCGCCGTCCTCGAATTCGCGCTCTTCATGGGCGGCAAGCGGCTGACCGAGCGCCGCCGCGAGTGCCGCGCCGAGTTCCTCGCTGCCATTCAATGCGAACAGGCACGGACGCTCCGCCATGGCCGATCCTTTATTCCGGTTCTCAGCCCGCCGCGGGGACCACCGACAAACGCGGCTCCGCCACGGTCTGGGGCGAGCGGATAGGCGGGAAATCCTCGGCGGTGATCGTCTCGCGCTTGAGCAGCAAATCGACGCCGGCATCGAGATCGCCGCGCCGCGTCCGCAAAATCTCGCCGGCGCGCTCGGCTGCCCGGCCGAGCAGGTCGCGCACGGCGACGTCGATTTCGCGGGTGGTGAGCTCGGCGGCCTGAACGTGGTTGCCGGCCGGCATCATCAGGAACGGCTGCGGCGTCGGCGCATAAGTACGCTGACCGACCTGCGCATCCATGCCGTAACGCGTCACCATTTCTAGCGCGATCTCGGTGGCGCGCTGCAGGTCGTCGGCGGCGCCGCTCGACACGTCGCCGTCGAACACCAGCTGCTCGGACGCGCGGCCGCCCATCAAGACGGCGATGCGATTTTCCAAATTCGATCGGCTGAGCAGGAAGCGGTCTTCGGTCGGGCGCTGGATGGTATAGCCGAGCGCGCCGACGCCGCGCGGAATGATCGAAACCTTCTGCACCGGATCGACCCCGGGCAGCGTCGCCGCCACCAGCGCATGTCCCATCTCATGGAAAGCGACGCGGCGCCGCTCTTCGGCGTTGAGCACGCGGCTTTTCTTCTCCAGTCCGGCGACGATGCGTTCGATCGCCTCGGTGAAATCATTGAGATTTACGGCCGTGGCATCGCGTCGCGTCGCGACGATGGCTGCCTCATTGACGAGATTGGCGATGTCGGCGCCGGTGAAACCGGTGGTCAGGCCGGCGATAGCGTCGAGATCGATATCGGGCGCGAGCTGCACCTTGCGGACGTGCACTTTGAGGATGTCGAGCCGGCCCTTGCGGTCGGGGCGGTCGACCAGAACCTGGCGGTCGAAGCGTCCAGCGCGCAGCAGCGCCGGATCGAGGATTTCCGGCCGGTTGGTCGCGGCGAGAAGGATGACGCCGGCGCTTGGATCGAAGCCGTCGAGCTCGGCGAGGAGCTGATTGAGCGTCTGCTCCTTCTCGTCGGTGCCGCCGAAGCCGCCCGGCATGCGGCTTCGGCCCAGCGCGTCCAGCTCGTCGATGAAAATGATACAGGGCGCGGCCTTGCGCGCCTGATCGAATAGATCCCGCACCCGCGCGGCGCCGACGCCGACGAACATTTCGACGAACTCCGAGCCGGAAATCGAAAAGAACGGCACGCCGGCCTCGCCCGCCACCGCTTTCGCCAGCAAGGTCTTGCCGGTGCCGGGCGGGCCGACGAGCAGAACGCCTTTCGGCACCCGGGCGCCGAGCCGCCCGTAGGATTTCGGGTTGCGCAGGAAGGCGACCAGTTCCTGCAGCTCGAACTTGGCTTCGTCGACGCCGGCGACGTCCTTGAACGTCACTTTGGTGTCGGTCTCGACAAAGACTTTGGCGCGCGACTTGCCGACCGTCATCAGCCCGCCAAAACCCTGCCGCTCGGCAACATGCCGGAACAGGAACATCCAAATGCCGTAGAAGATGATGGCGGGGATGACCCAGGAGAGGATCGTTTGCACGACGCCGCCGGACGGCGCGCCGTTGACGACGACCTGGTGCACCGCGAGTTTCTCGGCCAGCTGCGGATCGACCCGGACCGCATAAAATTGCGTTTTACCGTCGGGCAGCGGCTCCTTGAGCGTGCCCTGGACCGAGTCGGCGCCCACGGTGACGTCGGCGACCTTGTTTTGATCGAGCAGCGTCTCGAACTGGCTGTAGGGGATGGTCTCGACCTGCGAATAGCTGGTCCACAGCGCCTGGAACAATAAGACGCCCATGACGGCGACCAGCACATACCAGATCATGATCTGGCGCTTGCGCGCATCAGGAGTCAGGTTTGCAGCCATGGTGCAGCCGTCGATCGTGCCCGATTGCAATAATAGTGTCGGCCCCGGTCTTTGCCGACATTGATGTGCCGCAAAGTCTCTCAGCGGCGAAATTATAGCGCAAAGTCGCGAATTGTGCAGGGCACGGACACGGATTAACCTCTTATCCGGCCTTCGCATGAGGCCGGGAGACGACCATGGCAAAATTTCTGATCGAACCGCATTTTCGCCTGCAGGAATGGGTGGCCGAGGAGAAGGGTTATTTCCGCGCCGAAGGGCTGGATTACGAATTCCGCGAATTGGTGCGCTCGACCGGCGGCCAGATCCACAATAAAGGCGACAAGGTCGGCGCCTTCCAGTCGTTCGCGGAAGGCCGCAAGTCGAACGTGAGCTGCGCCTGCCATTGGACCGTCAATGTCGCCGCGTCGAACGGCCACGGCCGCATGTACACCGACGTCTATTCGGTGGCGCCGGCGGGAATCTTCGTCGCCGCCGGTTCGAAGATCAAGACGCCGGCCGACCTCGCCGGCGTGCCGATCTCGGTCGGCTATCAGTCGGGCAGCCACTACGCCACAGTGCAGGCGCTTGAGGCTTATCTGAAGCCGGACGAGATCAAGCTCAACTATGCCGACGGCATGCTGTTCGCGCGCATGGAGAAGCTGATCGACGGCACGGCGCCGGCAGTGAACCTGTTCAGCGGCCCTTATTACCTCGCCGAGCAGCTCGGCTTTCGCAAAGTGATCGACACCACTTTCATGATCGGCACCATGATCCACGGCAATCCCGATCCGGAGGATTTACGCAAATTCTTCCGCGCGCTGCGCAAGGCGCAGCGCGACGTCGACCTGCGGCCGGAGCTCTACACCCATTATTACAAGAACGAATTCCCCGATCGCTTCCACGCCATGATGGATACGCGGCGCTGGGGCCCCGGCGAGCGGCTGGTGTTCGAGCCCTACACCAAGGAGGTCTACGAAGAATCCTTCGAATGGATCGCCGACCACCACATTTTCCCCGAGGGGACGATGGGTGCTGGGCGCTATGAGCAGGCGACGCTGTCGCTTGTCGGATAGGTCTTGGCCTCGAGGCAGCGCTGCTTAGTTACGTTCGACGGTCATTGCAAACTGCCGCCCGAGCGATGCGGCGTAATCCACTAGCGTTTCGTCGCTTCAGATTTGACCTACGTCAAGGCTGCTCTTCTGTCCTTCAACTAATTTTTCGATCCGAATGTCGCATGTTGCGAGGAAGGATCGATCATGGCTGTGACAACACTGGCGCCGAACGTGGAGCACGCCAAGCGCCAACGATGGCGCCACCTCATTCTGGGTGTCGTCTGCATGATCATGATCGCCAATCTTCAATACGGCTGGACGTTATTTGTCACGCCATTGCAGGCTGCGCACGCCTGGTCTGTTTCGAACATCCAGTTCGCCTTCACGTTGTTCGTCGCCATGGAGACTTGGTGCACGCCTATCAACGGCTGGTTTGCGGATCATCTTCCCTTCTCTGTCGGTCCGCGGATTGTAATCGGGTTGGGCGGGCTTTTCGTCGCGCTCGGCTGGATCATCAACGCTCGGGCCGAGACGCTACCGGCGTTGTATGCGGGCGAATTGCTGTCCGGATTCGGCGCCGGCGCCGTGTACAGCTGCGCAGTCGGGACCTCGGTCAAGTGGTTCAAGGACCATAGAGGTCTCGCGGTTGGATTGACGGCGGCAGGCTTCGGCGCTGGCGCCGCGCTCACGGTCATTCCCATACAAATGCTGATCGCAAAAGAAGGTTACGGTGCTACCTTCTTCTGGTTCGGGCTGATCCAGGGCGGCATCGTGCTCGTCGTCGCGCAGTTCATCCGCAACCCCGGCCGCGACGAAGCGCCCGCCGTCACCGCCGTCAAGGTGCAGCAGACGAGCCGCAGCTACACGCCCGGCGAAATGCTGCGCAGCCCGATTTTCTGGGTTCTCTACGTCCTGGATGTGTTGATGTGCGCAGGTGGGCTGATCGTGACGGCGGATCTGGCACCGATGGCCAGAGCGTTCAACGTCGCCGATGCAGCATTTCTCGGCGCGACCACGCTCGGCGTCGCGTTGATCTTTGCCAATATCATGAACGGCGCCGCGCGTCCGTTCTTCGGATGGGTGTCCGATAATATTGGTCTCTCGAAGACGATGGTCATCGCCTTCGGTCTCGGCGCCGCCGCCTACTTCTTCCTCAGCGTGGCCGGCCGGACGCCGCTCGGCCTTATCTTCTTCGCCGGGATGGTGTTCTTTTGCTGGGGCGAAATCTTCAGCCTGTTCCCGTCCATGTGCACGGACCTGTTCGGCCAAAAATATGCAACGACCAATGCGTCGCTGCTCTACACGGCGAAGGGTCTGGCGGCATTCCTGGTGCCTTTGGGGACCGTGGTGGCATCGACGATAGGGAGCTGGGATGCCGTTCTCTACCTCGTCTGCGCCACCAACATCATCGCCGTCGCGCTGATCATTACCGTGCTTCGCCCGGCCGAGATTCGCCACCATGCAACCGACGCCAAAGGAACGCCGGCCGCACAGTGAGATCGTAGGCGAGTTGATCTGCATCAACGTCGCCAGGCAATCGGCCCTGTAGTGTGGTGACGCGAAAAGGGAGCATCGACCATGGCTACCGGATCGGTGGAAATTATCTACCGGGGCGTTTTTCAAAAGACCCTGGCCAAGAACATCTGCCGCGACATTGTTTTCGCCGCGCGCAAACGCGACAAGGTCGGAATTACCTTCTCCCGCTATAGCGACTCGCCGGAACGCAACGGCATCCCCGCCAAGCAATTCGCCGTCGTCGCCGACACCGACGAGGAGATGGAAGAGTATCTATCGCGCTACGAGCCCGGCAATAACGACGTCACCATCGTCTGCGACGATACGCTGTGCAAGGGAATCGAGTCCTGGGGCTGGAACGGCGTGCAGCCGATCAACAGCCTGCTCAAGGAAAACGGCACGCTTCTGGTCACCTCGGAGCGGTCGCCGAACGGCCTGATCGGTGACATCCACCGCAAGGGCGCGCCCTACAATCTCGCCATCATCAAGGCGCCGGCGAGTTTTTCCGGCATGTGGGTCTTTCGAGACGACCATACCGACGTGCGCTTGCTCGGCGCAGTGGCGAAGGTTGCGCCGAATGTGCTCACCCTCGACTCGCTCATTGCGGCGATCAACGAACCCAAGAAAAACGATGCCAAGGCGGCGTCCGCGAAGCGGGGCTATGACGAGGTCACGTCAACGCCGGTAGGCGCCGATCAGGGCAACGAGGCGATCCCCATCAAGTTCGAGCTGCCGCACATGTCGCAGATGGAAGAGTGCCTGGTGGTGCGCGGCGAGCACGTGCGCGAGGAAGCGCCCGGCTGGCAGGGCGGTTATCGCCCGGGACGCAACCCGGTGTTCAAGAAATTCTCCACCCGCTCGGCGCGGCCGGTCGTCAACTTCGACACCTGCACCAAGTGCTCGTTTTGCTGGCTGCAGTGCCCGGACAGCGTGTTCAACGTGGCGCCCGACGGCTACTACGACCCTGACATGGAGGCGTGCTGCGGCTGCGGCATCTGCAAGGAAGTGTGCCCGGTTGCCGACTGCATCACGATGGTCGGCGAGGAGGCCTTCACCGACAACCAGAGCCAATGGGAACTGTGGAAGAAGGACGACAAGAAGTACACCGAGTGGCTGGCTGAAAAGCAGCAATCCGAAGTGACCCGCAGCCACGGGCTCCATCACGTCGGTCAATACGCCGAGGAAATCGCTGCAGAGGAGAAACGGTCATGAGCATCGCCGAAGTCGCCAGGCCGGCGGCTGCGCCGGTCCCCGTTGCGAAGCGCGGGGAGACCGAGGCACTGGTCAGCGGCAGCGAAGCCGTCGCCCATGCGCTGCGGCTCGCCGACGTGGACGTGATCACGGCGTATCCGATCCGTCCGTACGACACCGTCATGCAATACGTGTCGAAGCTCATCGCCGACGGCGAATTCGATTGCGATTTCATCGTGGCCGAGAGCGAACACTCGCAGTTCGAGGTGGCCAAACACGCGTCCGCCGTGGGAGCGCGCGCATTCTGCGGCTCGAGCGGCGTCGGCTGGCTCTACGCGTTCGAAGCGATTGCGGTGACCGCCGGCTTGCGGCTTCCGCTCGTCGCCATGGTCGGCAACCGGGCGCTGGACGATCCCGGCGCGTTCGGCACCGAGCACAACGACGCGCTCGCGGTGCGGGACCTTGGCTGGCTGCTGTGCTGGGTCGATACCGCCCAGGAGGCGCTGGACACGACACTGATCGCCTATCGTGTGGCCGAGGATCATCGCGTCTTTCTGCCCTGCGCGATCAACTGCGACGGCGCGTTCCTCACCCACTCGCAAGCGATCGTCAAACTGCCGAGCAAACAATTGGTCGACAGTTTCCTGCCGCGCTACGACCGTGGCGACAAGCGGCTGCATCCGGATAACCCAGTCACCATCGCCCCGCAGGTGAACGAAGACTGGCTGATGGAAATGCGCCGGCAAAACGACCTGGCGGCGCGGCACTCGCGCGACGTCCTCATCGAAGCTTACGCCGACTTCAACGCCAAGTTCGGCCGCGGCGGCGAGCCGTTCATCGAGCGCTACATGATGGACGACGCCGAGGTCGCACTGGTCGGCATGGGCACGCTGGCGATGCCGGTCCGCGTCGCGGTCCGCAATTTGCGCAAGCAGGGCAAGAAGGTCGGCTTCGTCCGGATCCGATGGTTCCGTCCGTTCCCCAGCCCCGAACTGCAAGAAGCGCTGGCCGGCGTCAAAGCCGTCGGCGTGATCGATCGCGATTACGCCTTCGGGTCACCGCTGATGGGCGGCGTGCTGGCGACCGACGTTCGCAGCGCACTCTACCCGGCGAAAAACCGGCCCAAGGTCGTGTCCTTCATCGCCGGATTGGGCGGTCGCGAGATCTCGACCGACAACGTCATGGATATGGCGAACACGCTGCTCGACGCCGCCGGCGGCGGCAAGGTCGAGGAACAGGACAGCTACTGGTACGGGGTTCGGGAGTAACAGCCATGCTAGACACGAAGCAAAATATCGGCGATTTCACCGCACCCCAGGCTCTCGATCCCTGGAAGGGCATCAAGCGGATCGCGCGCGAGGAATATTTCACCTCCGGGCATCGCACCTGCCAGGGCTGCGAATCGGCGCAAGTCATGCGCCTGCTGGCCAAGGCCGCCGGGCCGCGCACCATCGTGCTGGGCTCCACCGGCTGCATGTACGTGGCCAACACGAGCTATTACTGCACGCCGTGGGCGCTGCCGTGGATGCACACGCAGCTTGGTTCGTCGGGTTCGGCGGCGGTCGGCACCGCGGCGGGGCTGCAGGCGCTGATGCGCAAGGGCAAGATGACCAAGGAGCCGATCAATGTGATCGGCGTATGCGGCGACGGCGGCGGTGCCGACATGGGCTTGTCGGCAATCTCGGCGGCGATGCTGCACAGCGAGTACAATCTGCTCATCATGATGTACGATAACGAGTCGTATGCGAACACCGACATTCAGACGTCCGGCTCCTCGCCCTATGGCTCGCACACCAGCTTCAGCCCGCCGGGTAAAGCCCACCGCATCATGAACAAGCACTGGAAAAAGAACACCGCGGCGATGATCGCGGCCGGCCATCCCGAGTGCAAATATGTCGCCACCGTCGTATCGACGAACCCGCTCGACACCTTGAACGCGGTTCGCCGCGCCTTGAGCATCGGCGGGCCGACCTTCATCCACTCGCTCGATCCCTGCCCCAAGGGCTGGGACTACGATCCGAGATACTCGCATGAGATCGGTGAACTCGCGGTCGCCACCGGCATCTGGCCGCTCTATGAGATCGAGGATCGCAAGATCAAGCTGTACGGCGAGACCAAGCGCATTGCCGAGGGCAAGCTCAAGCGCAAGCCGGTCGAGGACTATCTGATGCGGCAAGGACGGTTCGCGCATTTCAACAAGGACGACATCGCCTATGTGCAGGCGAAGGTCGACGCGATGTGGCAGTCATGGGTCATTCCTGGCGTGCTGCCATTCGCGGCAGCCGATGGTGCGGCGGGCACCAAATGACGACCGTCGTTACCGACAATTGCCAGCGGTGTCGTTTCACGGATTGCGTCGCGGTCTGTCCGGTCGCGTGCTTTCACGGCGACGACGAGATGCTCTACATCGATCCCGAGACCTGCGTGGACTGCGGCGCCTGTATTTCGAAGTGCCCGGTCGAGGCGATCTATGAGGATCCGATTCCGCCCGACAAGCAGCGCTGGATCGAGATCAACGCCGCGCGGGCGCCGAATCTGCCTCCGGTCGAGAGCAAGCAGGCACCCTACCCCGGGGCCGAAGAGCGCAAGAAATCGCTCGGGTTCTAAACAGCACCAAGCGCCCCAACCGGGAGGCATCGGCGATGGCCGGGCTCGGCACTCAGGACAATCCCTTGCGGATAGCCATCGTCGGCAGCGGTCCGGCCGGCTTCTATGCTGCCGAGGCGCTCTTGAAAGTGGCGCCGGCGGTCGCGGTCGACATGTTCGAGCGGCTTGCTTCGCCGTTCGGTCTGGTTCGCAGCGGCGTCGCCCCCGACCACCCGAAACTCAAGGAACCGATCCACGTTTATCAGCGCATTGCCGCCTCCCCCGGCTTCCGGTTCTTCGGCAACGTCACCATCGGGCGCGACATCAGCGTGGCGGAACTGCAGGGTTGCTACCACGCCGTCATATTCACCTGCGGGGCGCAGAGCGACCGAACCATGGATATTCCCGGCGAGGATTTGGCGGGCAGCCACGCCGCGACCGAGTTCGTCGGCTGGTATAACGGCCATCCCGACTACCGCGATCGGGTCTTTGACCTGTCCGGCAGCACCGCGGTGATCGTCGGTCAAGGCAACGTCGCTGTCGACGTCTGCCGGATTCTCGCCAAGACGGCCGATGAACTGCGCGGCAGCGACATCGCGGCCCATGCGTTCGAGGTGCTGGCCCAGAGCAAGATCCGCGACATCGTCATGATCGGACGGCGCGGTCCGGCACAGGCTAAATTCACCCATCCGGAGCTGCGGGAACTCGGCAGCCTCGCCGACTGCGATCCGGTCGTGAACGTGCGCGACCTCGATCTCAACGCGGCAAGCCGTGCGGAGCTTGCCGACAAGAGCAACCGCGCCGCGCAAAAGAGCTATGAGGTGTTGCAGCAATTCGCGGCGCGTCCGGCGCCGACGCACCGCCGGCGCTGCCATATCGAATTCCTGAAGACTCCGATCGAGCTGCGCGGCAAAGGCCGGCTCGAATCCGTGATGCTGATGCACAATCGCCTGACCGGTGAAGCGTCGCATCAAGTCGCCGAGCCGACCGGCGAGACCGCGGAGCTTTCCTGCAGCATTCTGTTTCGCAGCATCGGCTATCGCGGGGTCGCCATGCCGGGCGTGCCGTTCGATGCCGCGCGCGGCGTCATCCCCAACCGCGACGGACGCGTGACGGACGGCGCAACGACGGTGCCCGGCCTCTATGTGTCGGGTTGGATCAAGCGCGGCCCCACAGGAATCATTGGCACCAACCGCGAGGACAGCGTGCTGACGGTCAACTCGCTGCTCGCCGACTTGCCACAATTTGATACCGCCGCGCGGCCGGGAGCGGAAGGATTGCAGGCGCTGTTCAATGCCCGCTCAGTCCGCCTTGTCAGCTATGCCGACTGGCAGAAAATTGATGCGGCGGAGATACGGCGCGGCGAAGCCGCGGGCAAATCGCGAGAGAAGTTCACCCGGCTGCAAGACATGCTGGGGGTACTTGCATCCGAAGAGCAGGCGTCGGCGGCTTGCGTCGCTGCCTGATTCCGTTCATTTGCAAAACAATTGTCAGCCGCTCCCGTCAGGGGGACCATCGGCGTCCAGAAATCAAAGCCGAGTTTTTGGGGTGGTGCCCAGGAGAGGACTCGAACCTCCACGCCTCGCGGCGCTAGTACCTGAAACTAGTGCGTCTACCAATTCCGCCACCTGGGCATTGCGGTGGGCCGTGCCGGGATAGGTACGAAAGCGGTCATCCCCTTGTCAATCGAAGGGGTTATCCGTCTTGCACCCCAACGCCAAATCCGTCATGCGGGCAACTCCGTAATCCCCTATACAGCACGGAAGCGATCATGTATTTCGCCGCTTCGGGCAATCAAGAGTGACGATGGCCATCAAGAGCAAGCTTGAAACGCTGGTCACCGTGTTCGGCGGCTCGGGGTTTCTCGGCCGCCACGTGGTGCGGGCGCTGGCCAATCGCGGCTATCGCATCCGCG
Organism: Xanthobacteraceae bacterium; assembly: GCA_030038415.1. Taxonomy (GTDB): domain Bacteria; phylum Pseudomonadota; class Alphaproteobacteria; order Rhizobiales; family Xanthobacteraceae; genus BOG-931. Next base: position 5,409 of record JASHOX010000025.1, on the reverse strand, counting down.
TCGCGGTGCGCCGTCCGGAGCTTTGCGGCCATTTGCGCCCCATGGGCCGGGTCGGCCAGATCCATGCCGTGCAGGCCAATCTGCGCTATCCGGATTCGGTAAAGGCGGCGGTGCGCGACGCTGACGCCGTGGTCAATCTGGTCGGCATCCTGTTCGAGCGCGGCAATCAGCGTTTCGACGCCGTGATGACAGTGGGCGCCGAGGCAGTGGCGCTGGCCGCCAAGGACGCCGGCGCGCCGCTCGTTCACGTTTCCGCCATCGGCGCCGACCCGTCCGCGTCCTCGCATTATGCGCGGGCCAAGGGGCAAGGCGAAGCGCGCGTGTTCGCCGCGCACAGCGAAGCGATCATCATGCGGCCGTCGATCGTGTTCGGCCCCGAGGACGATTTCTTCAACCGCTTCGCCGCGCTGGCGCGGCTGTCGCCGGCGTTGCCGCTGCCGGGCGGCGGCCACGGCCGCATGCAGCCGGTCTTTGCCGGCGACGTCGGCGAGGCCGTCGCCAAGGCGGTCGACGGCGATCTCAAGTCCGGCACGATCTACGAACTGGGCGGACCGGCGGTGCGCACGTTCAAGGAATTGATGCAATTCGTGCTCGCCACCACGCAGCGCCGCCGCCTCTTGGTGCCGGTGCCGTTTGCGTTGTTGAAGCTGCAGGCGATGTTCCTGCAATTCGCGCCAAAGCCGCCGATCACACCCGATCAAGTCGAACTGCTCAAGGTCGATAACATCGTGTCCGACGCGGCTAGGCGCGACGGCCGCACGCTGGAAGGGCTCGGCATCATCCCGGAATCGATAGAGGCGATCGTACCCACCTACCTCTGGCGCTTCCGCAAAACCGGTCAGTTCAATCCGCACACGGCATAAGCCGTCAAATAATGCCAGCGTTTCGGGACCGTCCCCGCTAATCTAGGCGCGCCGATTCGGCCTCCGCGTGCTCCCCGCAATCTGCAAAGACGAGTGACCATGTCCGAAGCTTGCACTCATGGCGTCGATACCGGCTTCGTAGCGTTGGGTTATGTCAAGGTCGCCGTTCTCGGCGTGGTGCAGGGCATCACCGAATTAATGCCGATCTCATCGACCGCGCATATGCGGCTCGTCCCCGCCGTGCTCGGCTGGTCGGACCCGGGCTCCGCTTTCTCCGCCGCCATGCAGCTTGCCGCGCTGGGCGCGGTGGTGAGTTATTTTTGGACGGACGTGCGAGACTTGGCGATCAATTCGATCTCCGCCGCCATTCGCGGCAAATTCCACGACCGCTCATTCCAGTTTGCTTTGTGGATCGTGCTGGCAACGATCCCGATCGGCGTTGCGGGCCTGGCGCTGGCCAAACTCCTCAACACCTGCAATTCGCCGATCCGCGCGATCAGCGTCATCGGCTGGACGTGCCTGGTGATGGGCGCGCTTCTTGTCGTTGCCGAAATCTGGGCGCGCCATTCGCGCACAATCGGGAAGGCAACGCTTGCCGACGCGCTTATTGTCGGGCTGGCGCAGACCGGCGCGCTTATTCCCGGCGTGTCCCGCTCCGGCTCGACCTTGACCGCCGCGCTGATGCTCGGCTTTCAACGCGACGAAGCGGCGCGCCTGTCGTTTCTCTTGGGCCTGCCCGCGATCGCGCTGGCCGGATTCAAGGAATTGTGGGAACTCCACAAGATCCATCTCGATTGGTACGCCTGGTCGGTACTGATCGTCGGCATCGGGGTTGCCGCCGTTTCGGCCTTCTTTGCGATCTGGGGTTTGATGAAAATCCTGGAGAATTTTTCGAGCTGGCCGTTCGCGATCTATCGGTTCTTGCTCGGCGTCGTGATCCTAGTCGGCGTGGCGATGGGGTGGGTGGCCTGACGATTCACCCAGCAAGGATAGGATTCGAACCAAGCGCATAAGCCCATGCTGACGCTGTTCCATCATCCGATTTGCCCCCATTCGCGCTTTGTCCGCCTGGCGCTTGAAGAATACGGCTTGCCGCCGCGGCTGGTCGAGGAACGGGTGTGGGAACGGCGCGAGGAATTCCTCCAGCTTAATCCCGCTGCAACGACGCCGGTCCTGGTCGAAGAGGGCGTGCCACCGGTGCCGGGCGCCGCGGTGATCGCTGAATATCTCGACGAGACCCGCGGGCTCACGCTCGGCGAGTTCCGGTTGTTGCCGGTCGACCTTGGCGGCCGCATCGAGGTACGCCGGCTGATGAGCTGGTTCAACGACAAGTTCTTCGAGGAAGTTTCCGGCGCGCTGGCGCGTGAGCGGGTCTATAAGCGCTACATCCCGGCGGCTAGCGGCGGCGGCTCACCCGACATGGAGACGCTACGTGCGGCAAAGAGCAACATCAGGTACCATTTAACTTATATCGGCTGGCTCGTGCGTACCCGCGATTGGCTCGCCGGCGATGCCTTGACCTACGCCGATCTGGCCGCGGCGGCGCATTTGTCCGCCGCCGATTATCTGGGCGATGTGCCGTGGGACGAAGACGAGACCGCCAGGAATTGGTACGCGCGGATCAAATCGCGGCCGTCGTTTCGCGCGCTGCTCGACGAAACGCTGCCCGGCGTGCCGCCGTCGCCGAACTACGCCAACCTCGACTTCTGACCGGTGCGGCGCTCAAGGCTGCCCTGGCCGACGCCGCCCATGCGCGAGGTTTTGACGCGATCGGCGTTACGCGGCCGGATGCGATCCCCGTTGCAGCGGAGCGGTTGCGCCAATTCCTTGCCGCCGGAGCGCATGGGGACATGGCATGGATGGCGGCCAACGCCGAGCGCCGCGCCGATCCGCATGTGCTGTGGCCGCAAACGCGCTCGATTGTCATGCTCGGCCTCAATTACGGGTCGACTGACGATCCTTTGGCGATCTTCAAGGACCGTGCGCGCGGCGACATTTCGGTCTACGCCCGCGGCGACGACTATCACGAGCTGGTCAAGCCGCGGCTGAAAGCTCTCGGGCGTTGGCTGATCGACAACGCCGGCGGCGACATCAAGGTTTTTGTCGACACGGCGCCGGTGATGGAGAAGCCGCTCGCTGCGTCAGCCGGCCTCGGCTGGCAGGGCAAGCACACCAATCTGGTGTCGCGGCAATTCGGCTCCTGGCTGTTTCTCGGCGCCATCTTCACCACGCTCGATTTGCCGCCGGATCCGGCCGAGACCGACCATTGCGGCCATTGTCGCGCCTGCCTCGACATCTGCCCGACGGCGGCTTTCCCGGTGCCATACCGGCTCGATGCGCGGCGCTGCATTTCTTACCTGACCATCGAGCATAAGGGCCCGATCCCGCGCGAATTCCGGGAGCCGATGGGCAACCGGATCTACGGCTGCGACGATTGTCTTGCGGTCTGTCCGTGGAACAAATTTGCGGTCGCCGGCCGTGAGACGAAGCTTGCGGCACGCGAGACGCTGCGTGCGCCGTATCTCGCCGACCTGGCCCGGCTCGATGACGCTGCGTTCCGCGCGTTGTTTACAAAAAGCCCGATCAAGCGCGTCGGCCGTGCGCGCTTTGTCCGCAATGTGCTGATCGCGATCGGCAATTCGGGCGACGCTTCGCTCGCGGACGAGGCCGAGCGGCTGCTCGATGATGAATCGTCGCTGGTCCGTGGCGCCGCTGTCTGGGCGCTCGGCCGGTTAGACGGTGCAAGGCTTGAACGCAACGCGGAGAAGCATGGAGCAGAGCCCGATCCGGACGTCATTGCGGAATGGGCGGCGGTACGAGGCCACTAAGCGTAAATGTCTCAGCTCATTTGCCTCGGCTTGGGCTACTCGGCGGAGCATTATGTCGCCGCGTTCGGCCAGAAGTTCGACCGCATCGTCGGCACGATGCGCAGTAAGGAGCGCGCCGCGGTGTTGAATGCCTATAACGGCGGCAAGCTGCGCGCGCTCGTTTTCGACGGCAAATCGGCATCAGACGAATTGCAACAAGCGATCATCGCCGCCGATGCGGCGCTGATCTCGATCCCGCAGGACGCCAAGGGCGATCCGGTGCTGCGCGCCTGCGGCGACGCCTTTGCGCAGGCGCAGCATCTGCGCTCGATCGTCTATCTGTCCACGGTCGGCGTCTATGGCGATCGCGGCGGCGATTGGGTCGACGAGGAAACCCCGCCGGGCCCCGAATCGGCGCGCGGCCGCGAACGGCTGGCAGCCGAGCAGGCCTGGCAGGATTTGGGCGCGCGCCGTGGCATTGCAGTGGCTATCCTGCGCCTCGCCGGCATTTACGGGCCGGGACGCAATGCGCTGACGCAAATTGGGCGCGGCGGCGCGCGCCGTATCGTCAAGCCCGGACAAATTTTCAATCGCATTCACGTCGCTGACATCGCGCAGGTAATCGATGCGGCGTTCACGCGCGCGGCGTCCGGCATTTTCAACGTCGCCGACGACGAGCCGTCGCCGCCTGGCGATCCGCTTGTCTTCGCGGCTCAGCTCCTCGGCATCGCGCCGCCGGCGGAAGTCCCCTTTGCCGACGCCGCACCGTCGATGTCGCCTTTGGGCTTGAGCTTTTGGCAGGAATGCCGACGCGTGAAAAACGACAAGCTCAAGCGCGAACTTGGTGTTGCTTTGCGCTATCCGACCTATCGGGAGGGATTACGAGCGTTGTTTGCGGAGCCGTGACAGGAAACGTGTCTCGGGCGCAGCGCAGCACGCAGTGGTGCGCTGCAGAACCGGGACCGTTTAAGTTTCGGAGTCCGGGAAACGACCTCAATGCAGACTCGGCCCTTTAAGAAACCGATTACGCTCGCTCGATTTGATGCGCATCTCCATGGTCTCGCCGTCGCGGTAGATCGAGATCGGCACTTCGACGCCGGCGGCACCCTGCGCCCAGATGCGGCGGAAAAAGCTGGCGAGGTCGCGCACGTCCTTGCCGGCGACCGAGAGAATAATGTCGCCGGTCCGCAAATCCGCCTTCTTCGCCGGTCCGCGATCGGCAAGCCCAACGACGACGAGCCGGTTCTCGACTTCGGTCGCGTAAAGGCCGAGCCAGGGCCGTGGCGGCGCATTGCGGCGCCCGAATTTCATCAGGTCGTCTGCGATCGGCTTCAACAGGTCGATCGGAATCATCATGTTGATGTTCTGCGTCTGGCCCTTTTCGACCGCATGCTGCAGCTGCAGCGAGCCGATGCCGAGCAGATCGCCGGCCGGACCGATCAGTGCGGTGCCGCCCCAGTTCGGATGCGCCGGCGCGGTAAAAATCGCTTCGTCGAGCACATATTCCCAATAGCCGGCGAATTCCTGCTTGGCGACGATGCGCGCGGCGACCGAACGTTGCCGGCCGCCGAAGCCACCGACCACGACGCGTTCGCCGATCGAGGCCGCGGCCGAGTCGCCGATGTCGAGCGCGGGCACGTCGAGCTTGGCCAGCGCCTGTACCAGGCCGAAACCGGTCTCCTGATCGTAGCCGAGCACGTGTCCCGGGACCGAGCGGCCGTCGTTCAGCGTGATCCACA
>JASHOX010000199.1 GCA_030038415.1 Xanthobacteraceae bacterium | reverse complement strand
TTGGCGCGCGCATTAGCCGGAATGATCTCTGACAGCACGGCTTGTGCCACCGGGGCTTCTCCGCCTACTCCTATGCCAATTAAGAAACGGAACACCATCAACGACGTAACGTCCCAAGCCCCTGCCGCCAGAAAGCTTGCCAAACCCCAGACTATCATCGTGGTTTGAAACGCAATGCGGCGTCCAAATAGATCTGAGAACGAACCGATGGCGAGATTGCCAACCAGCTGACCAAGGAAGGTCATGGATGCCAGATAGCCAATCTGCACGGGGGTCAGTTGGAAGTAATCTTTGAGGTCGCCGATGAGGAAGACGAGCAGGGCCACATCCACTTGGTCGGCGAGCCAGGCGGTCGCGACAATTGCGAATAAGCGCTTCTGATAGCCCGTCATCGGCAGGCGTTCGAGACGCCCTGGAATATTGATACGGGCTGCTTCTGTACCCGCTACCGCGCTTATTTCACTCACGATTTTGGCTCCCGTCCTAGTGGTAGAGTTCAAGCTCGGGCCGCGGGTCGGGTTCGAATCCGTTTCGATTCGGCATCTCGACTTTGGGCAGAGAGATCGCATTCATCACTTCCGTCGGCTTGACGATTTTCGCCTGCGACAGAATGTAGGCGACAACACTGTAGACTTGGTCGTCGCTGAGCGAACCTGGAGACGAGAAGGGCATCGCTCGTTTGACGTAGTCGAACAGGGTCGTCGCGTATGGCCAGTAGCTTTCCACGGTCTTCACCGGCGTTGCAGTCGCGAGCGTGCCGCGGCCGCCGATCAGCTTGTCGCCGCCAATTCCCTTGGCCGGATTGCCTTCGAGATGGTCGCCGTGGCAGGCGGAACAGTTGTCGGCATAAACCTTGGCTCCCTCCGCCGCCGTGCCACTGCCGGGCGGCAGGCCGCTGCCATTGGCCGGGATCGCAAAAAAGCTGGCCAAATCCCGCGGTGAGGCCGGCGCACCAAATCCGTAATGTGTTTGCGCCTGGGCATGCGCTTTTGGCGCAAGTGGAATTGCGGCAAGGCATAAGCACGCCGCGGCGATGGCGATGTCATGCATGGACATTGGTCACGCTCCCGTCACCGGCTACGCCCCAGCTTTGGATGGCGTTGAGGTGATAGATCGATCCGAACGGTCCGTTATCGCCGCGGATCGCAATCAGTTGTTGGAGCGTTGGCTGTATGTATCCGGTCTCATCGGTGCATCGGCTTTGCAAGACGGCAGGTTTGCCGTCCCATATCCAGGGGAAGCCGAAGCGCACAGTGCACATCGGCTCCGCGACGGATTCGATGCGCGCGGGATACCAAGTCATTCCCGCGTCGGTTGACACATCGACGGCTTGAACGCGCCCGCGTCCGGACCATGCCAAGCCGGTGATATTGTAGAAGCCCGGACCGGGCAGCTTCATATCGCCGGATGGAAAGGTAATGACTGACTTCGCCTCCATATCAAGCGTGAACTGACGCGCTTTGCCGTTCGCCATCAAGTCGGTGTATTTGGATGTTTCTTCGCGTGTCATGAATGGCTTATCGCTTACTTCGAGGCGCCTTAGCCATTTGATGTTTGTGTTGCCTTCATAGCCCGGCAGCAGCAAGCGCAACGGATAGCCTTGCTCGGGTCTGATCGCTTCGCCGTTCTGGCCGTAGACCAGCAAGGCATCCTTCAGCATTTTCTCGAGCGGGATGCTGCGCGTCATGACGGCAGCGTCCGATCCTTCGGCCAGTACCCAGGTGCCGCCCTCTTGGAGTCCAACTTCGCGCGCGATCGCGGCGAAAGGGACGCCGGTCCATTCCGAAGTGCTGAGCAGACCGTGCGTGCCCTGCACCGTCTTCAATGTCGGTTTATTCCATTCCGTCAGTCCGTTCCCTGAGCATTCGATGAAGTGGCGCCTGGTCACGCTAGGAAAGCGCTTCAGGTCGGCCATCGTGAACTTTTTTGGCGCTTCGACCATGCCATGCACGAACAGCATGTGCTGGCTCGGATTGATTGTTGGAATACCATTATGATCGCGCTCGAAGTGCAGGCCGGAAGCAGTAATGTTCCCCACCATGTTTTGCAGCGGAGTAAAGCTCCAAGACGTGTAGGCGTTGGCGGTCGGGAAGCGCTCGCGGACTTCAGTCTCAAACTGCGAACGGCTGCCATAGCCACCATCTTCGCCGATTGGTCTGCCCTGTACTTTGGTCGGGTCGGTGGGGACGTCATAACCAACTGCACCGGGCGGAGCTTTCTGGCCGAACGCTGCTGTGGAGCTAGCGATGCCGGCCGCCGATCCGGCGGCAAACAAAAACTTTCGGCGATTGGTCGACGCGGAGCGTGGAAACATGCCGTCCTTGCAATCGCAGTCCTGTTCCTGAAGCTTGCGTTGGGCGATAAGCTGCGCTTCGGTCCTGACCATCTGGTCGGCCATGCGCTGCGATTTCCCGTCATAAATGACAGAGACGTTTTGCACGATCCCCTCCCTGAGTGCTCCGAGTTCTCTCCATCGAGAGCCCCGTGGATTATTTTTCGGGAAATGTTAGCCCAAACCAGATAGAATGCACTGTGATGAGGCCTATTATGTGATTGACGGCGGTAATGTACCGACGCACGCCCTGCCGGCGTGCTTTACTGCGGCACCGGTGTGCCAGGTACTCAACGACGGAATTAGCCGAATATGGAGCGCTGCCCGCCGGAACGAGACGCCGTCACAGCAGATTCCACCGATGCAGCAACAATCCGCGCTTCGGTTGCGAAGCCCCAAGCCGGATCATAGCGGTGGATGTGATAAACTGGCCGCATCTTCATTTGAGCGGGATATTCGCCTTTGCGCAGTGTAGTGGCGACGCTCGGCATCACTGTCGCCGGGATGCTGCCGACGTGACCCGCAGTACTGCGGTGAACGTGGCCGCTGATCAGGGCAATGACCCGTTCGGAGTGCTGCACCGCACAGCGAAGTCTCTCCATCATCTCCGGCGCTTCAAAGTTGATGGGGTCAGGTCCAACCGGCACTTCAAACGGCGGATGGTGCGCGAAAATCGCAATCGGCTTGGTGGCCTCGGCGTCGATCATATCGATTAGACGTCCGGCTCGCTCGAGACAAAATTCACCCTTGTTGCTGCGCGTATTGAGCGTATCGACCGCAATCAGCCTGACGGGATACTCTTCGATCGCATAGTCGATAAATTCGGAGTTGGGCGCGAAATATCCGCGGGTGGCGAAAGCCGCGCGCAAATTCGTTCTGTCATCCTTGTTGCCGGCCAACACAAAAACCGGCGCATTTGCCTTGGCAAGGATGCCAACCGCCACGGCGTATTCGTCCGCCCGCCCATTGTGAACGATATCTCCGGTGTGAACGATAACGTCGGCCGCCGGATCGAGCGCGTTGATGTCGGCAATGGTGCGCTCGAAATCGCTTATTCTTCGATCGGCGTCGGGCGTATCCAGCGCGATATGGGTGTCGGAGATTTGCGCAATGATCATGATGCTGAATGTGGGACTGCTGATCGCAGGCTCGCGTAATACTCCTTCAGGATCGCCACCACCTCCGGCCGGCTGAACTCGGGCGGAATGTCCGCATCGGTCGAGAGCATTTCCCGCTGCTGTGTGCCGGAAATGGAAATATGATATTTGGGATCGTGCGGGCAGGTCTTCGCCGTCGCCATGCCGTAGCATTTGCGGCAATAGAACGTGACGTCGATCTTGAGCGGCTTGGTAACAAGCGCGCCCTCCCACAGCTGATCGAAAATATGCTGTGAATCGAAGGGACCGTAATAGCTGCCGACGCCGGCGTGATCGCGCCCGACGATAAGATGCGAACAGCCGAAATTCTGGCGAATGAGCGCATGCAGTAATGCCTCGCGCGGTCCGGCATAACGCATCTCGATCGGGTAGCCCGCCTGAATGACGGTTCCCGGCCGGAAATAGTTGTCGATCATCGCTTGGATCGCGCGGGTTCGCACTTCGGCCGGTATGTCGCCTTCCTTCAGCTTGCCCAGCACTTGATGGATGAAGACGCCGTCTGAGACCTCTATCGCGATTTTCACCAGATATTCGTGGCTGCGGTGCATCGGATTGCGGGTCTGGAAGGCAGCGACCTTCGACCACCCGCGATCGAGAAACTTCGCTCGCGATTCCGCGGGGCGGATATAGAGCTTCGGGTATTTGACGACGTATTCGCCTTCGTCGATCACCATCACCGGACCGGCGAGATTGACGTCGCCCTGGCTAAAGACCTTCGCTACGCCGGGATGTTTTGGATCGGCGGTGCGATAGACGTGTTCGGCCTCGAACCGCTTATCGATTGAATACTTCTCGCAAACGGTCATGAGTGCGAGGAGCGCTCCGCTCTCGGCGTCGACGAGAGCGACTTGTTCTTCGGCCCTGATGCTGTCGGCTAGTTCCTTGCTGACAGGAAGTGTTATCGGGATGGGCCAAAACAAGCCGCCGTCAAGCTTCATGTCCTGGCAGGAGCCGCGCCAATCGTCATGCCCCATGAAGCCGTCGAGCGGCGTATAGGCGCCCATCGCCAGCATGAGCACGTCGGAGACTGCACGCGAGTCGAGCGGAACTTTCCGAAGTTTTTCGGCCCGTAGACGCTCGGCAGCCCGCTCCGCCTCGGGCAGCAATAGCGGCTTGACCGATTTCGAGCCATGCGGGGATACAAGCTGCGGCATTACAGTCTACGGCTGTTTTGGGGTCTCGTATTCGACTTCTTTCTGGAACGGTTCCCAGACGGTTTCGTAACCAACAAACCCCTTTTCGTTTGCCTGTTTCTGACGTGTCGTCACAAAGCGCGCGTGGCCGTCAGGAACTTTGGTGATTGGTTTTTGCTCGCTCATCGGTCACCTTTTGCATTGAAACCGGGATTACCATTCAAACAAGTCGCATGAGTGACGGGTCGATAGCCGCCTGTGCGCCGATCGCTCCGCCCGCTCTTGCTTCGTCGTCGGTGGGCTCGCGCACGGTTACGATCTCAAGCGTAAAGACGACTTCTCTGCCGCAAAGCGGATTGTTGCCGTCGACCGTCAGCGTCTTGTCGTCGACCCTCGTCACAAGAAAGCTGCGGGTCTGACCCTTGTCGTTTTCCATGAGGATGGAAGTGCCGACCTTTCGATATTCCTCGGGAACGTTCTCGATGCGATCCGTAAAAACCAGCGACTCGTCTCTGGCGCCGAAGATCCGATTGCCGTCGATCGGCACCTCGATGACCTCGCCTGCGGATCTGCCCTCCAGTTCGGTGTGCACGAAAGGGGCCAAAATTTCATTGTGTCCGTGAACATAGCCCAGCGGAAATTCGACCGTGGTGAGGACATGCCCCGATTTCTTGTCGATCACCTTGTAGGTGAGTTCGACATATTTGCCATCGTGAATGGTTTCGCTCATGCCGAATCCAACCGCTCAGAAGATGGACGCACCGAAAATTCTGATTTTTCCATCCTCATAGCCGAGGACAAGCCGGCCAAGCCATTCACCGTCCTTTTTGGTGCTGCGTTGCCGGTAGAGAACCGTCACATGCTCGCCTCGTCGGATAATGCCGAGATAGTCGGCGTCCTCAGACAGACTTCTGGCAAGCTCGCTGTTGGCGAACTGGTGGCCAACCGTAACCTGATCCATGGCCAGCGCCATGGAACTGGAGAAATTCTTGACGAACTCTCCGTACTTGCCTTCATTCGAATTCTTGACGAGGTCGCGCCACAGAGGTTCGGCTATAGTCCGTATCTCCTCGTCGGTTTTCTCAATAATGTTCACGCGCGGTTCTCTGGGACCGCGTAAGACCGGATTTGTAGAGTGCATCGAAAGCGACATGTTGGTCTTTCTTTGCATCCAGGCAGACGTTCAACGCGATCGTTCGCCCGGAGCAATTGTTACTCGTTCGCCCCAACCAGGTGATAACAGGGCGCCTTCTCCATGGTATATTCACCGGTCTTCGGATCGCGGCGCGAAACGGTCAGCACGTGCCAGTTTGCGTCGTCCACCTTCATGGCGTCGCCGCGGTAGTAGTAGCCCGGCCAGCGCGTCTCCTTGCGGAACAGCGTGTGCTGCGTGACGCACTCTGCCGCGCGATGCCGGTGCTTCAGCTCCCACGCACGCAGCAACTCGTGAATATCCTTTGCGGCCAGGCTGTCGAGATCTTCCTCCATGATTTTGAGCTTCTTGAGTGCGATATTCAGGAGCTTCTCGTTGGTCATATAGCTGACCGTCACTCCGCCGCAATACTCGTCCATGAGCTTCTGCAGACGATCCAAGCCTTGCTTGGGATTGATGTAGTGCGGGTTGACATCGCCCGCCACGATCTCGTTGCGGTAGATCTTATAGTGCTCCAGCGGCTTGTAGATCTGCTTCCTGCGGCGGTTGATCTGCTCGTCGGATATGACGATACCTTCGGCCTTGCCGTCGTCGATATATTTGCAGGCAGCTTTCGCGGCGAGACGGCCCTCGGTGAACGAGCCAGACGAGAAGGCGTGAGGCGTGCCGCCGACCGCGTCACCGGCGCCGAACAGGCCTTCGATCGTCGTCATGCGGTTGTAGCCCCAGAAATACTCGGGCGGAGAAACGTCCTCGGGACCGGAGCACCAGGCGCCCGAGCAGGTCGCATGCGAGCCCATGACGTAGGGCTCGGATGTGGTCAGCTCGGGGTTCTCGTTCTTGGGGTCCACGTCAGTCGAAGCCCAGAGCACCGCCTGGCCGATGGTCATGCCGAGGAAGTTTTCCCAACCGACCTCTTCCAGATGAGGATCCTGGAAGGCCTTCATGGTCACCATGTGAATGGGGCCGCGGCCGGCATTCACTTCACCGATTATGCAATGATTGCGTAGACAGGTCGGGATCGGCCTATGGGTTAAGTGTGAAACTTCCGGATCCAGATATTCCTTCCCGACCATTTTCTGAAGTTCGGGGAACCACTTGGATTCATACTCCTCGCCCAGACCATTTTGCGTATAGGTCTTCAGATGCAGGAAATAGGCACCGACTGGACCGTAACCGTCCTTGAAACGCGCCAGCACGATGCGGTTTTCCATCTGCGTCATCTTGGCGCCGGCTTCGATCATGAGCCCATAGGCAGACGCGGACGACCAGGGCGCATACCAGGTACGGCCGGAGCCTTCGCCCACCGAGCGGGGCTTGAAGATATTGGAAGCGCCTCCCGCGCCGCAGATCACGGTCTTGGACTTGAAGACATGATAGTTGCCCGTGCGCACATTGAAGCCGACGGCGCCAGCGACCCGGTTCTCCTTGCTGTCATCCATCAGCAGGTGGGTGACGCAGATGCGATTGAATACCTTGTCCGCAGATTTCTTGGCGGCTTCGGCCACGATGGGCTTGTAGGACTCGCCATGAATCATGATTTGCCATCGTCCCTCACGCAGATAGCGCCCGGTTTTCGGGTCGCGCATGATGGGCAAGCCCCACTCTTCGAATTGGTGCACCGTGGAGTCGACGTGACGGGCCATGTCGAACAGCAGGTCTTCACGCACCAGCCCCATCAGATCGATACGAGCGTAGCGGACATGGTCCTCCGGATTATTTTCGCCCCACCGGGTCCCCATGTAGCAATTGATGGCATACAGACCCTGGGCGACCGCGCCGGAGCGATCGATATTGGCCTTCTCGGCAATAACGATCTTCTTGTTCTGACCCCAGTATCTGGCCTCCCAGGCGGCACCGCTGCCGCCGAGGCCTGCGCCGACGACCAGGATATCGATGTTTTCCTCGACGATCGTTTTGTAAGCCATCAGTAATACACGCCTTTCTTCATCTTGAGGCCGGCTGACTGAAGCGTGTGCAAACCGCCGTCATCCATGCGGATCCACTTTGGCTCATTGTACAGCAGCTGGCTGTCGCGCATTTCCTGGTTGGGCGCGGGAACGTCGGCAAGCTTCGGGATCGCCTGCCCCCAAGGCTTAGTGGTAATCGGCGACAGGAAATTCTTTTCCGTGCCGTTCCGATATTTGATCTTCCACGCGATCGTGCCTTTCTCCTCGTCACGGATGACGCGAACGCTGTGACCGAGTGGAGCGAAGTCAGCATATCCGCGCACATCGATCGCATTTTGCGGGCAAGCCTTGACGCAGGAGTAGCACTCCCAGCACATGCTCGGCTCGATGTTGTAAGCGCGACGATAAGTCGGATCGATGTGCATGATGTCCGAGGGACAGATGTCGACGCAATGTCCGCATCCGTCGCACCTTGTCATATAGACGAAGGTTGGCATTAGTCGGCTCCTTGGCTGTTCGCAGTAGAACTTGCGAGCTGTTTTCTAATAGTGGCGTGGCGCTTCGCGTTTGATGCCAAGTCCCATTCGCATCGGAGCTTTTTGCAACAGCTCCATGGAATGTCGTTTCCGTTGTTCAGGATCGTCACGTGTCAGCGTCGGCAAATTCTGGGCTGTACCGTTGGCCTTCGATACTCGTTTCTCGAGCGCCGCGGCCGGCTTGAAGAACATATGCGAGAACTTCGACCACGGGATCGACCCGAACAGTACCGTGGTGGCAATCAGATAGAGGCCTAGAGCTACGGTCGACCAGCCCGAGCCTTCCGCCTGCAAATAGGCCCAGATGAGGCCGAGGGTGGCGCTGATGACGAGCGAAAGAATAAACAGATCCGCGCGCATGATGCGGAACGGCGATTGGCCTTCGGCTGCGACGTCGACGCGGATGAAGAACCAGAACCAGTAGCCGCCGACACAGATCATCAGCGCGCCAAGCCACCAAAGAAGCGGCCAGTACGAGGGGGTCGGTGTCGCGGGTATCGGATACCAGAACACCATGGCGATGGTGGCCACGACATAAAGGACGAAACCGTACATGCCGAGGAGATGCGCGAGTCTGCGCTTCATGTTGCAGAACTCGCCTGAGGCCAGCACGTCGACAACCGCGGACTGCACGGCCAGCGACAGCATTTTGCCGCCGCCGACCTGCTGCCGCGCTTTGCTCTTCGAAGTTCGCCAGTTGGCGAAGAAATACGTCGCGCTTCTTTTGTGGATGATATCGAAGAGCGTGCCGCCTACGACCAATAACATCATGATGGCGACGTAGGCCTGCATGATGGCGGGCGAGATCGAGGCCGAAAGTTCGGCAAACGGATTGGATGTGAACATTGATTGCCGTCCCAGATAACGTTTCCGCAACCACGATAACCGATGCAACCGGCCTGCCGCAACGAATTGTTTTTATTTATCTATTGCTCTTGTCATTTCGATCGATTTATTCAATTAATTGCGCATGACGCTAGATCAGTTGCGTATCTACGTCGAGGTTGCCGAGCGCGGTCATGTGACGCGTGCGGCTGAAGCCCTCGGCATGAGTCAGTCGGCGGCATCTGCTGCGATCGCCGCGCTAGAATCCACTTATCAGATCAAGCTGTTCGACCGCGTCGGCCGCGGCATTCAGTTAACAGAAACCGGCCGCACTTTTCTCCGCGAGGCGCGCGCCGTCCTCGACCGCGCTTCGATGGCGCGTTCGGTGCTTCAGGATCTCGCCGGCGGTCCCGCCGGGCCGGTGAGTATCGCCGCCAGCCTGACGATCGCGACCTATTGGCTGCCGCGCCGGCTTGCCGCCTTCCAGAGCGCCAATCCCCGCGCGCGTCTTCATGTCGTGATCCGCAATACCCACGACGTCGAGAACGCCGTCGTCGAAGGCGAAGCCAATGTCGGCTTGGTCGAGGGACCGACGCAGCACCCGGCGTTGATACGTCAGCAAATCGACCACGACCGGCTGGTGCTCGTGGTCGCCTCGGATCAGCCGCCGTTGCCGGTGGATGCGTCGGGTCAACTCGATCTGCGCGCGATCACCTGGGTGATCCGCGAGGCCGGCTCTGGCACGCGCCGCGGGCTCGAGGATTTGGCCACTCGTGAAGGGCTCTCCCTCGACGATCTCAAGATCTCTCTGGTATTGCCCAGCAATGAGGCGGTACGCGAAGCCATTGAGGCCGGCGCCGGCGCCACCATCGTGTCGCGCCACGTTGTGGCCTCGGCTATTGCCAACGGCACGCTCACGGCTATTCCGGTGGACTTGCCGCTTCGAGAATACGCGCTGGTGCGCCACCGCGACCGGCATGAGACTCTGGCGCAACAGACTTTGGTCGCGTACCTGATCGAGACAACGCAGCACCGTTAGAACAATCCCGACCGGACGCGTCTGCTTGGATTGCGACCGATACGGGCGCCTCCGCCCGCCTACTTATCCCAATCCACATCGTCCACCTGAAAATGTAAGATTGGGGTGAGTTCGGACGAGATCGTTACGATCTCATCAAACGCTCTCGAAATTTCAGATTCGTGCAAGTTATCTTCTTCGCCGCGGAGCGCCTTCGTTGCAAGCGCGCGCACGCGCTCCAATTTGGCGCGGATTGCGGTTGGCAGTCCACCCGCCACCACGGCGTTGCAATATTTCATTTGCAGCGCGCTCACCGTCTCTGGGTCCGGCACGCCTTTGCCGTGATAACCAAGTTGTGAGCCTGTAAGGCGCTTGCCGTTCCCCGACTTGCTGATCATCGCCAGTTTCTCGATAACGGAGGCGCGCAGGCGTTCATGACGAACATGATCGTCACGACCTCGTCAAAGAATGCATAGGGCAAGAAGGAATTCACGCTTTTAATATCTATAATGTTATTGAGGTGGCCTTAGAGCATCAAATTTTGAAATGCTAACTTCGACTGCACGAACGAACTGCCGCGACAAAACATGAATCATGGACCGTCTCAACGGTCATGATAACTGGCGCCGTCACGGCCGACAGAATAGCCGGCTTCGGCAATGGCTGCGGTGTGGTAGCACCGCAGCCCGTTTCAAGCGGTTTTTTTCGCGGGCGAACGCAATTCTTCGAGTTTGCGTTCCCACTTCATTTCGGTCGCGAATGCCTTGGCCTCTTCCGGGCTCATGAACACGGTTTCCTTTTCACCCGGATAGGCCCGCGTCACCACATCCTTCATGTATCGCGAAATAACATCTTCCATGATCGGGATGAGGTCGGTGTAAATGCGGGAGTGTCGTGGAACGTGCTCCTCCCAAAGATGAAAGAGGTCGGAAGAAATAATATGCACGCCGTGAGCGCAGTTGCCCGCGCCTAGGCTTATCACCGGAACCGGCAGTGTCTGCGCGAGATATTCAGCTACCTCCGACGTTGTCACCTCACACAAAATCGAGAAGCAGCCGGCATCCACCATGGCTTTGGCGTCGTCGACTAATTCCTTCGCACGCTTGACGGTCTTACCTTGCGCGGTGAAGCCGCCCAATTGCGGCATGCGCATTGGCGTGATGCCGATGTGGCCCTGCACCGGGATGCCGGCGCGCACAATCGCCTCGATATTCTTGGCGTGATACTTATTACCTTCGCACTTCATGACTTCGGCGTTCGCCTCATGAACAAACCGGCCGGCGTTCTCTACAGCCTGTTCGGGCGAAACATGAAAGCTCCAATACGGCATGTCGACCATCCGCAGCCCATATTTCGAGCCGCGGTCAATCGCCTTCGCCATCATCATGACTTCATCGAAGCTCACTGTGACCGTGCTTTGATGCCCAAACAGGATCATGCCACCCGTGTCGGAGACGCAAAGGATGTCCATACCCAGGCGGTCGGACACGACGGCTGTGCGATAATCATAAGCGGCAAGCTGAGTAATGGGCTCGCCCTTTTTCATCTTGGCATTGAGCGTGTTGATCGTGACTTTTCTTCGCGCCGGCGCGTCTGCCATGATTTGTCCTTTCGCTCAGAAGACCGCGGTGGCTGGTGCAGCCCGGTCGGTATACCCGTCCGACCGCTTTCGCCAGCAGACGCATGGGCGCCGATGACCATAGCTCAGTCAAATTCGCGCGGCCTATACTATATTTGCTTCTGGCTATGATCATGGTACCGCCAAGCGACTCTTGGGCGGCGCTTGGCTGTATCGTAAAACGGCAGGGGAGTTCGCTGGATATTGTGAAAGGTACGGGTCGGATCGTGCAGGCCCGCACCCCATTCGGCATCGGCGCGGACGTAACCTAGACCGAGGATGCGCCCGGCAGCATTGCTCCGGCAAGCCGACGTCACGACGATTTCGCCAGGTGCGGCCGGACGATGCAAATCACGTGATGGCCGCCATGGCAAGCGTAGAGCATCCGCATCAGCACAGAACGATATGAGTGTGATCGGCGGTCGACCGAGATCGGCGGAGCGATGGAATCTTCCGAGTCCCGCCTCCTGTGGTGAAACAGGTAGACGAAATTCGTTGTCGAAAAGGACGAAGCCTGCCTCGATGCGAAGCATGTCGGCGGCGATAAATCCGGCTGGACGCGCCTGCCGCGAAAGAATCTGCCAACAATCGCGCGCAGCAGCGCGTGGCAAGATGATTTCGAATCCAGCTTCACCGGTGTATCCAAGTCGGCCTACCCGGCATACGGTTCCGTTGAGCTCGGCTTCGCTGAAGCTGAAATAATTCAGCCGCCCGATCCGATCGATATCGCCAAGCCGGCTCAGCGCCTCAAACGCGCGAGGGCCTTGTAAGGCTAAGACAGCGAGATTCCCGGTAACATCGGCGACCTCGACGCCGGAATTCGACAGACGGAGAAGATCTACGATGTCGGCGTGGCGGCCGCTCATGATGTCATACGAGTCTTCGTCGGTGCGCCACACCGTCAAATCCGCAGTGACTGCACCAGCGGAATTGACCCTCAGAGCGTAGTAGATTTTGCCGACGTCCATCGCGGCAAGCGATCGGCCCGTAAATGTCTCGATCGCGCGTCTGGCGCCGGTCCCTTTGACGCGTGCGCATTCGAGGAACGAAAAATCGAACAGTGCGCAATCGATTCGGCACGCTCGAGCTTCCTCCGCAGCATCACCGAAATCGTCGATTCGAGCAAAATCCGCCAAAGCCATCAGATCGCTTCATCCTACGAGCCGCCATCCAACATTAACGAGGATGAATGCGCCAATCAGCAGAAGAACGACGGATACAATTCGGCGCAACAGAGTGCGCGGCACGACGTGAGCAAGCTTGGCGCCGTACCACGAACCGACGGTCAAACTTGCGGCAAGGACCCCACCCAAAGCCAGATCGAGCTTGCCATAGAGAATATTTCCCAAGGTTGCGGCGACCGCGACGGGTAGTTGGATCGCCTGGCTTAAGCCGACCGCGGTGAGTACCGGTACACTCATGGAGATCATGATGGGCACAAGCACGAGCGGCCCACCGGTACCGGTAAGGGAGGACAGAAAGCCGGTCACGCCGCCGACCGTGAGCAGAACGCCATTCGATACTTCAGGGTGGGCGTCTTCGACGAGCTTCTGGGTGCGAAGCGAATTGAGGCCGGACAGAAATGTCAGTAGGCCGAGGCATGATTCAAGTAGCAGCCGATTGAATGCGCTGACAGCCCAGGCT
The DNA here is from genome assembly GCA_030038415.1 of Xanthobacteraceae bacterium. Taxonomy (GTDB): domain Bacteria; phylum Pseudomonadota; class Alphaproteobacteria; order Rhizobiales; family Xanthobacteraceae; genus BOG-931. Next base: position 3,266 of record JASHOX010000199.1, on the reverse strand, counting down.
CCAGCGAACGCCGCTGGGGTCGCCCCGATGCAAAGTCCGATTGCCATGCCCCAACGGATCGATTTGGCGCGGGCAAATACGATCGTGGCTACGAGCCCGGAGAGAATATAGGCCAACAATGCCGCCGGAATCGCGATTTTGATGGGTATGCCGGCGAGAAACACCAGCGCGGGTACAAGAATCACGCCGCCGATGCCGATGCAACCAATCATCAGGCCGGACATGATACCGAGCAGCGCGATCCAGACGATTGCGGATAGTGCCAACGAAGTCATCCGGATTGATCCCAGCCGCTCCGGTTGTGCCCCAGAAGAATTCAGCTATTAGCCGAGCGGCGAATGTAATATTTTTCTTAAGCCTCGTCTATTTTAACGATAACATTCCCGTCGAGCTCATGGTTTTCGGGTGATGGCATGTTTATCAGGCAGTTTCGCTATCTCGTCGCGGTGGCGGAAGAACGTCACTTTGGCCGCGCGGCGCAACGCTGCAACGTGACGCAGCCAAGCCTCTCCAGCGGTATCAAACAGCTTGAACTTGAACTTGGTGTGCCGATCTTCCTGCGTGGCCGCGGTCAGCGCTTTCAGGGTTTGACGGCGGAGGGGGAACGGGTAGCTGTCTGGTCGCGCGCGATACTGGCCTACTGCGATGCCATGCGCAAAGAAGTCGCAACAATGCAAAACCAACTCAGCGGCAATTTGCGCATTGGCGCGATGCCGTCGATGTCTCCGGTATTGCCGGCCCTGCTCGAGATCGTTCGCGCGAAATATCCGGGTGTGCGGATCGACGTGCAATTCATCGGCAACGAAGCGATGAAGCTTGGCCTCAACAATTTCTCGCTTGATGTGGCACTTACCTATATGGACAAAGCCGATCTCGGCCGTAAGAACATGCTGCCAATCTATACTGAAGAGCTCAGTCTTTTGGTGCCCGATCGACCGGAATTTCAGCACCGCGACACGATTACGTGGAAGGAGGCTGCGGAGTTGCCGCTGGCAATGCTTCGGCCATCGATGCACGAGCGTCGGTTTGTCGATCAGGTGTTCAAAAGCGTTGGCTGCTCGCCGGTGCCGCGGGTTGAGTCAGAGTCAATCCTGCACCTGATGTTTCAGGTTCAATTCACCGAGCTCTGCACTGTCATTCCGTCACACTTCGCCCACGCCCCCGGGTTGCACCGCGGAACCCGCGCATTGCGTCTCATCAATCCGATCGTGACGCAGGAGGTCGGCCTGTTCTGGGCGGATGGCGAAATCGTCCTGCCGATGGCCAATGCATTTGTGTCTATCGTACAAAAACTCAACAAGTCTGGCGAACTGCGCAAGCGGCTGGAGGGTACAAAGCCAGTAATTTACGATGGTCCGATCAGCAAACGAAAAAAGCTGGAGCGCGTGTAAGACCCGAACGGGCCGATTGCCTTTAGGCGAGTGCCAAACGCTTGAGCTTGAGCGCCGCCGTCGTTGGGTCGGATTCGGCCATGAGCCCGGACGCCTTAATCGCGAAGGCGCCCCTATTATTGCCTAGGCCGTCGCTCAAGTAGAAGTAGGGGTCTGGGCTCTCCACGTGGCCCGGCGAGAACGCAAAACGTCCGGTCCCGGCGGTAGAATCCGCCGTATTCATGAGATTAAGAGTTTGCGGAAGGCACGTAATGCAGCTTTCGCCGCTTCCCGTGCTGCCAGCGGCGACATTGAGAACAGCTGCTGCATCCTGCATTAAGGTAGTCAAGTGGACGAGGCCGTCCCCGCACAGCTGCGGCGAATAATCTTCGGCATCGCCGGTTAGCAAGCTCGGAACGGTATAAGGCAATGCTTTGGAGAATTTGTCACGATCGATTCCCCGATGAAGCAGTTCGACCAGTATCCAAGCCTCCAGCTCCGCCGGTGAATGTTCTTCGGGATTGAACACGTGCGGCACCGGCTTTCCGGTGTCGAGAAATTGCAATTCGAGCGTCGGCAGTCGCATCTCCAGCGCGATCCCTTTGTCGAATTGCCTTGTTACGATGGCGGCGTCGTGGGCTCGGAACCGGAGATGAGTGGAGCAATCCGGCGTGGCCGCAGACACGTAGCTGTTCGCAATGCGGGCCAGCCATTGCACTATATTGATCGCTTCGACGCGCGCTTGCGCCAATTCCGACAGATCGCCGACTGTACGCGTTTGCCATTCTATCGCTAGCGAACCGTCGTGCCTTTCAGGCGAATTTGTCATAGCGGATATCTCGCACCGGCACACCGCGTGTAATCAGCGCCCGAAGCGTGCTGTCAACCATAATAGGCGGCCCGGCCACATAGATGAGGGCATTGCGGTCGCGTTCGGCCAGGACCTTGGCGGCAACTTCGTGGATCATCCCCTGGGCAAACTTAAGAATGGGGAAGTCGGCCTGCAGCGGTGTCGCTGGAGCTTCATCCGACAACGCAACGGTGATTTCCAGATTGCCCCGCGAGGCTGCTGCATAGCGGGACAATTCTTCGAGATAAAACGTGTCGGCAAGTGTTCTGACACCGAAAAAGACTGAGCCGATATGGGCGTGAAAGTGCTCGGCTCGAATAGCGGATTCAAGAATCGACATCATTCCGGCGATACCCGAGCCTCCGGCAACGCAGATAATATTGCGGCGCTCCTCCGGTCGAAATATCGCACGGCCCAGCGGGCCGAACACCTGCACCTCCGGTTCGCCGGCAATTTCGTCAAAGAACCATCTGCTGAAGCGGCCGCCGGGTTTGCGCTTGAGCAGAAATGCGAGCCGGTCGAGCGCAGGCGCGAAATTGACCATCGAATAAGCACGGCCGCCGGACACATGGGGCGTTTCGAGCACCACGAACTGGCCGGCGTGGAAGGTCATGGGGGTGGATAGGTGCAAATCGAATTGCGCCACGTCCGCGGTCAGCCGGCGAATGTTGCGGACGACGCCACGACGCAGCGCCGGCCAGGCATCATTCATACTTGTGAGTTCCGAGGGAACCCGCACCGTGCAGTCCGAACGCGGCCAAGTCTGGCACATCAATATGTCGCCCTTTTCGGGTTTCAACCGTGCGCCACCCGGAGCTTCCTTCCACCTGATCTCTACCTGTCCGGTCATGACCCGCGCGCGGCAGGTCCCGCAGGTTCCAGTGGCGCATTCGAACGGAAGAGCGACGCCTTGCCGCAGGCCCGCATAGAGGATCGGCTCGCGGCTCCCGCAGTCAAACGACAGTTCACCGCCTTTGTGCTGGACGATTATCTTCATCGGGAGAGATGACCACCGCTATTTAAAGAAGTCGTCATCCATGTCGTCT
>JASHOX010000198.1 GCA_030038415.1 Xanthobacteraceae bacterium | reverse complement strand
TTCGCGCTGCTCAAGGTCAACTCGCTCAATTTCGAGGACCCCGAAAAGGCGCGCCACAAGGTCAATTTCGATAACCTGACGCCGCTTTATCCGGACGAGTGGCTGAAGATGGAATACGAGGATCCGACCAAGAAGGATCTCTCAGCCCGCGTCATCGACATCGTGGCGCCGGTCGGCAAGGGCCAGCGCGCGCTGATCGTGTCGCCGCCGCGCACCGGCAAGACCGTGCTGTTGCAAAACATCGCCCACTCGATCACGCATAATCACCCGGAATGCTATCTGATCGTGCTGTTGATCGACGAGCGGCCCGAGGAAGTCACCGACATGCAGCGCTCGGTGAAAGGCGAGGTGGTATCCTCGACCTTCGACGAACCGGCGGTGCGTCACGTGCAGGTCGCGGAGATGGTGATCGAGAAGGCCAAGCGCCTGGTCGAGCACGGCCGCGACGTGGTCATCCTGCTGGATTCGATCACCCGACTCGGCCGCGCCTACAACACCGTGGTGCCGTCATCCGGCAAGGTGCTGACCGGCGGCGTCGACGCCAATGCGCTGCAGCGGCCGAAGCGCTTTTTCGGCGCCGCGCGCAATATCGAGGAAGGCGGCTCGCTGACCATCATCGCCACCGCGCTGATCGACACCGGCAGCCGCATGGACGAAGTGATCTTCGAAGAGTTCAAGGGCACCGGCAACTCGGAACTGATCCTCGACCGCAAGGTCGCCGACAAGCGCACCTTCCCGGCCATGGACATCACCCGCTCCGGCACCCGCAAGGAAGAGCTTCTGGTGCCGCCGGATCAGCTCAAGAAGATGTACGTCTTACGCCGCATCCTCAATCCGATGGGCACCATGGACGCCATCGACTTCCTGCTCGACAAGCTGCGCAACACCAAGAACAATTCCGAGTTCTTCGACTCGATGAATACGTAAGGCGCAAAGCGGCAGCACGCTGCGGCTCACTTGACAGTCGCAGCGGAGATTATTTCCCGCGCCGGCGCGAGATTTGGCATATCGGAACTGCCTTCGAACAGATCGACGGCCTCGACAAGCGGCGCGCGGCCTCGCTCCGGTGCGCCGCGGGCGGCCCATAACCGTGCGAGGCTAAGCGCCGCGCGCAATTGAAAGAGCTGAGATCGCTGCTGCTTGGCGATGGCAATCGCCGATTCGAACTCGCTTGCGGCCGCAGCGGTCTGGCCGTCGCCAAGCTGCAAAAGAGCTTCGCCGCGCAGCCGACGAATTTCGGGAAGATAAAAGCCGACGCCCGGCTCGCGCACCGTCTCCAGGATCGGGTCAAGCAGCTCGATTGCCTGCGTCGGATGCCCGGCTTCGAGCCGAACACTGGCAAGAAGGGCAGCAAAATGCTGGGGCAACGGCACGACGTGCGAGATGCGGGCAAACTCGCTTTCCATCACTTTCAGCTGGTCGTCGAGCCGAGCGCCGCAGGCGTTGGCCCACGCCAAGTAGAAATTGGCGATGGAGCGTTGCAGGGGCAGATTGAACTTGCCCGCGACGTCAGCCATTTGCGCGCCCATGCGTAAAATCGCATCGCGGTCGCCGATAATCTGGTGGGTGATCATGGCATTGGTGATGGCGTGGACGAGACTCGACGGCTGGTTCAGGTTTCGCGCCAGCGCGAGCGAGCGCTCGGCGCTGATGGCGGCTTCACGTGGATTGCCGGCTTGAGCCAGAGACATGGCGAGTACGACATGGGCGCAGACGCCGGGATCGTGACCGCCGAATTCGCCGCCGAGCTTGGCGTGCCGATCGGGATCGTAGTGCCGGATGCCCTCGCGGCTGTCGGCGAGTGCTCTGGGAACATCGCCACAAAAAAACGCAGTCGACCAGCGGCAGTGAAGGGCCTCCAGGAACAGGGCTTCGTCGTCCAATCCTTGGGCGACCGCAACCAATTCTTCGGCGCGATCGCGTGCAACGTCGGTGCGGCGCGCCATGTTGGCACAGAACCAAAGACCCCAAGCGGCCTTGAACAAGTGCCGGTCGACAGCCCCTGCTTTGGCAAGATCGTAGGCGCGGCGGTAGACATCCTCGACGCCGATATTGCGGTACCCCTTGAAGATGATGAGCGCCGGTCCGCATTTGAGCAGGATGTCGAGTTCACGCTGGTCGCGATCTTTGCCGTGCGGCATGCGGCTCGCGTCGGTGAGCGCGGTGTTGAAATGGGCAACAGCCTCGGCGTAGGCAGAGCGCGCCACGGCGCGTTCGCCGGCGCGTTCGGAATAGTCGCAGGCCCGCTCATATAGCTCGGCGCGGCTGAAATGATGCGCGAGAATTTCCGGATCGTCCGCGATGGCCCTCGGGAAGCGTTCTTCGAGTGTGCGGGCAATGCGCTCGTGAAGCTGCTGACGGCGGGCCCGCAGCAGGCTGTCGTAGGCGACGTCGCGGGTCAGAGCGTGTTTAAAGCTGTAGCTCGGTTCGACCGTTCGGCTTTGCGGGAACACCATGTTGGCTTCGATCAGCCGCGCCAGCGCGGCATCAAGCTCGTCGCTGGCGACAGGAGAGACGGCCGCCAGCAGGCTGTGCGGGAATTGCCGCCCGATGGCGGCGGCGACTTGCGCGACCTCCTTGGCCTTGCCCAACCGGTCGAGCCGGGCCATCAGGGAATCCTGCAAGGTTGAGGGGACTGCGAGTCCGCCGGGGACCGGGGACTCGGCGACCGTTCGCGTCAGTTCTTCAACGAACAGCGGCACGCCGTCGGTCTTGGCCAGGATTTCTTCAATCACATCCGGCGGCACGGCATGCTCGGCGGCAACGCCGGCGACAATTTCGGCACATTGCGCCTTGCCAAGGCGGCCGAGCGCCAGCGCGAGCACATGATCGCGGCCCACCCAGGGCGAGGCATATTCGGTCCGAGCAGTGACAATAACGAGAACGCGCGCCGGGCCAATCGTGTCGATCAGGCGCGTCAGGAATTCTTGTGTTGTCGGATCGATCCAATGCGCGTCTTCGAGGACGAAGAGGATGGGTTCGCTTGCGGACACCCGGATAAGGTGATCGACCAGCGCCGACACGGTTGCGGTCTTGCGCTGAACCGGAGTGAGTTCAAGCGGCGGATAACGACCGTCGGTCGGAAGCGAAAATAGATCGGCGAGGAGCGCGGCGGTCGGGAATGCCGGCGTGCCGGCTTTGGTGAATAAATTTTCGATCTTGTCGAGCTTCCGCGCCGGTGAATCATTCGGCAGGAAGCCGGCTGCTTGCTCGATCTGCCGCATCACCGGATGGAAGGCGGTGTTGGTGTAATATGGGGAGCATTGCAGAACAAGGCGCCGGTGCGGCTCGTCGCCGATGCGGGCGAACAGTGCTTCGACTAGCCGCGATTTGCCCATTCCGGGTTCGGCGGTCAGGACAACGGTCTGCCCCTCGCCTTCCCGGGCCAGATGCCAGCGTTCGAGCAGCAGCCCCATTTCCTGGATCCGGCCGACGAAGGGGCTAAGACCGGCGGCGCGCGCTGCCGCAAAACGGCTGGCGACCGGCGCCTCCCCTAACACGCGCCAGACCGCTATCGGCTTGGCAAATCCCTTGAGCTCATGTTCGCCCAGATTTTGATACTCGAAACTGCCGCCAAGCAAGCGGCAGGTGGCCTCGCTGATCAAGACGGAATTGGGCTCAGCCAATGTTTGCAGACGAGCGGCGAGGTTCGGCGTTTCTCCGACGATTGATTCTTCGCGCGCGGCACCGGTGCCGACTATATCGCCGACCACGACAAGGCCGGTCGCGATGCCGACGCGGGTCTGTAGCGGGAGGCCATCCGGCCGCAAGGTCTGCCGTACGGCGTCGACTATGGCAAGCGCGGCGCGTACCGAACGTTCGGCATCATCTTCGTGCGCTTGCGGATAGCCGAAATAGGCGAGTACGCCGTCGCCCATGAATTTGGCGATATAACCGTCGAAGCGGGCAACAGACCCGGCGCAGGCATCCTGATAGCGTTTGATTAGGCGGCCGAGGTCCTCGGGGTCGAGCGCGGTGGCAAGTGCGGTCGAGCCAACCAGGTCGCTGAACAATACCGTGACCTGACGACGCTCGGCTTCGGCTGCCGGTGCGCCGGCCGCCGGCGGCGCCAGCTGTCGCTCCAGCTTTTCCGGTGGACGCTCGGGGCTGCCCCGAAGTGTGGCGATCGCTTTGAGGAGTTTTCGTCGATGCCCAAGCGAGATGCCGAGCTTCTCAAGGTCCGGCTCGGTCAGATCGGGGAGGATGTCAAGATCGACATCGTTATCGGCCAACACGCTGGCCAATGGCTCTAGACCAAATTGCCCGAGCCAGTGAGACAGGTCGGGCATTCGGCAACCCGTTCAACTTGAGGACTTTGTCGCCGCCCTCGGATTGGCGCGCTTGGTGTCGAGCGCCAGATCGGGGTCGACGAAGCACATGCCGCCCTTACCGACGGCGTCTTGGCAATCGGCGGCGGTCATATAGCCGCATTCGACGACCGCGTCCTTGTGGCTGGCATAGCCGCACCACTGGTCGGCCCGTGCGCCGTTCGCCGAGAGCGCGGTCAGGGCCAAAGCCAAGATGATCCCGTTTCGCATCGATGGGTTCTCCCTTGCTGCGCCCCGGCTGGCTATTCAAGCACGAATCGTCCACGGACGGATCGTGTCGTCAAGACTGTCGCATGGCATCGATGGCGGTAGTAAGGCCGGCCGGGTCGGTCACCGGCAACGAACAGGTTTCACCGATGCACACGAAAGCTTGTGGCTCACGCGACGCGGCGATTTTTTGTCGCGCCGGATGGCCGGATGGCAGCTTGTCCGCTGTTGTGGCCTGCAGCACGATGCGATCGAGGGGCGATAGCCGCCGCGCGGCGGTGAGTAATGCGTCGGCTGACGCCCCCTCCCCGGTCACCACGATTTCTGCCGCGCGCAGCCGTAGATCGATGGCGTTGAGCAACGCCATGTGCATGTAAAGATTTTCCGCCGCCTGCGGCGCGACGGCGGCGATTAGGCGATCGGCTTTCTCGCGCCAGGCATCGTCGCCGGCGAGATCGGCGAGCCGGATCAGATTTTGCGCCGCGACCGCATTGTGATTGGGCGTTGCTTCGTCGGTTGTTGCGGCGGGCCGGATCACAAGTCCTTC